>NZ_JAYMEU010000048.1:0-15158 GCF_037029575.1 Alteromonas sp. CH_MED4-4
GCGGGAACATATGGGCACCGGCAGCAAAAGCACCATCGCGCCGCTGCTCAAGCGTTGGCGATCAGACAACGGAGAGGCAGCCGATATCGGTGGACTCCCGAACGACCTGGTGGAGGTAGTGAAATCACTCCACGAGCGGGTACAGCAGATGGCCGACCACCGTATTGAGGAGACCCGTCAGGAATTTGAGGCGTCAAATAAAGAACTCCGCAAAGAATTGGCCGATTCCAAAAACACCATCGCGCAACTTACTGCCCGACAACAGGATCTTGAGAGCCAGATTGAACGGCAGAACAAAGAAAAAAGCGCGTTAGACAAGTCTCTGGAAGATGTGCGTATCAGCCTGGTCAAAGCCGAGGCCCAACGAGACGAAGCCATTGTGCGAACCGCTGAATTAAAGGAAAGTATTGCGGAACTTAAGCAGGAAAATAAGGACATCCGCGATCATTTTGAACATTATCAGCAGCGCACTGCCGAAGACCGTCAGCAAGAACGCGAACAGTTCCGGATCGATACCCAGGGGTTGAAAGACCAGATGCAGGAACTGCAACACCGGTTCGACCAGGCTGAGTCAAGAGCGTCCGAGTTATTTGATGCCAATGCGCAGTTACAAAGCAATGCCGATAAACTTGAACAGACCAATGCGACGCTAAACAGGGATTTGAACGGAAAGGTAGATGAGACCCAGAACCTGAAGCGCAACCTTGAAGACGCCATGACGAAGAACCAGGAATACCAGCATAAAAATGAGCAATTGGCAGAAAAAATAGCAGCTCTCACTGCTCAGAAAGCAGATGTCGATAAGGAATTGGCCGTGTTATCCCAAGCTTTGAAGGCCACCAAAACCGAGTTGAAAACCATCCAGGATAAAGTGACGTATCTGACCGATGAGAACAAGGTAATTCTTCAGGAAAAGGCGATGATCCTAGGACAATTCAAACAACTCCAGGGTTCGCTATGAAAAAGGCTGTCACAGCATTGAATATTCGGTAATGTTCCAAAGATGACCAAGTTTTAAGGGCAAATGCCGGGTTAGCGGCTATCTGACGGAAACCTACGGTTTCGAGGGTGCCACAGGATTCAAAACCGTAGGTTTTCGTTCAAATGCCCCCGCTGGTCCTATTAGCACAGCAATTGGCTGCAAATTGTCGGCGATACCCGGCTACACCGTATTATGACGATTATTTAGATGAGGCCAGGACGGAATTTCCCGAACTGAGGCAGCACCTTAAACACCTCGTCAACAAAGCGGAGTGAGAAGTACAAACACAGCAGTAAGACAACAACATTCGCCCATCGCGTTACCCTAACAAGGTTAGATTTTCGCTAAATGAGCTTCACGTTTATTGTCTGCCTCGCTAATCGGCCTCGTATAGAGGTTGATGGCTTCATTCAAGCACTCCCACGCATGCCCTTGCCTATTTGCTTTACGTTTTTGCGGCACATGGGCGCTTAATGGACGAATAGTGGGCACATCCTCGTAATTACACAAAATAACGGGCTGTGCGGCGTTGATAGTATTTACCACCGGCTTACCCTGTGCTGCCCCGTAATACAGCGACAAATTCACCGACGCATTGCGAGTTTTGCGTATATAAAAGCGGTTGGTGTGCTGTGTGCCCATGATACGCGCTTTTATCTCGTTTAGTTGTGTATCATTGAGACCAGACTTGCTGTTATACAGATACAACACAGCGCGCTCAGGCGTTAGCCTTTGGTCAGCATTCTTGTAAGCCCAATAGAAATTCACACTTTTAAGCGCGGTATCCGTATCAGGGCGACAGTTAATGACATCGATATGCCGATACAGCTGATAGGAGATAATTTCGGCGCCACGGTGTTGATGTAAGAACTCGTGCTTCTGCAAATGATTGCGCCCGTGTGAGCCATCAGGCTTTCTATCCTGCACGCAATGCTTGATAGCGGTTTTGGTACTGTTAATGGCAGCGATAGTATCAATGACGTCGTCATGGTTCTCAAGCAAAAGGATGCCAGGGTACTTGCCCGCCACCCGGCCTGAAATATCATGAGAAGGACGATGGAAGCACTTTAAGGCATTAAGACAACGCATCTGCGCCTGAACATTGAACATATCGCGGTGGCCAAGCATTAGCTCACCGGCAGAGAACGCTTTAAAGTCCTCTTTAGTGATGTCATCAATATTGGCAAAATAAGCAGTAGGTGCTAACCGCATGGCACTATAAAGCGACTCATACAACTCATCCAAAGTCGTGAGCAAACCGTTAAAGCGCGCAAAATCATTCACCATCACCACATCCTCTTATCAATTAACATTACCTCTATTGTATTAGATTTACAGACCACCTTCACATAAAAACACCATTAAAACCCATCCGCGGACACCACAAAGTGGCATCTACCCTGCAACCCCGCCCTAACAAACCAGCCGAAGGCGCGCGCGAGTTGAGCAAGAGGGGCACCTCGGTGGTGGATGAGGGACGCCTTCTTTGGAATACCTGTTTGAAGGTGGTCTGTAATTAATGATTGGTATCGTTGTTTTCGGTGTTGTGCGTTTGTGTTGGTGAGCAGGCATAGCCCCAGAATTTGTTGAGATAGTAGATGTTTCTACGTGAAATTTCCGGAAGTCAGGAGTATTAATTCAGTGATTTTTTTCTAATTTATCGATTTCATAGTCGCCGGTGGTATCGTACCTTCAGCCTTATGAAATTATCTTCATCAACGATTTACACATATTGAAAATATCAAAAAATTTAAAAATAATATCACCGCTGTAACATTAAAATTGTGGTATTGGTTATGGATTACAACGAACAAAATGCGCTAGAAATCGCTAAAAATCGAGCATTTAAACTATCTTCTCTGTTATTCGCATCACTGTTCGGTGCACTTACTTTTTTACTTTATCAAATTGGGCTAGAGACCTTTTCTTCCTCAAGCGCCAAACAGTTGCGTGATGAATATGGGGATTCAAGCATCACTTATACGGGTCTCTACATCGGACACTTGTGCTACTTTTTTGCTAACCGTTTCTACAACCATCTGCTTAAAGATGTTAAAGGCTTTAAGGTTTGCCCATATGATGAATTTGTAAAATTAAAATGGATTATCGGTACCACTATTTTCATTATTGTTCGGACGTTAGTGGTCTCATTCACCGACATGGACCTCTTAGCTCGCGCAGCCATTATTGTGGCCACTTTGGTATTATTGATCTATTGGTTGAAAAACTGGGATTATCACGTCGAAAAACCTGGAACCGAATAGACGCTTTAGATTGATGTTCGCTTTTTTGCTTTTCGTATAGTGACTTGATAACTATTGAAGGCGTGCTGCATTAATTGAACCCAGATAGGCGCTCGTACGTGAAATCTGATGACGTTTGCTGGGCGTTGCCCTCATTGGTAAACAGAGAAACGCCCTAGTGAATATATTTATTAGCGGCGGCGCCGTAATAACAACAGCATTACACCCATTGCCAGGATTATACCCGTTTGTGGCTCAGGAACAGATACATCGGATTGTGATGGCGTAACGGTTCTTGAGACTAGACTGCTTTCAAAATCAACAGCCAGTTGCGAGCTTTCATTCAGATAAAATACAACGCGACTCGCTTGTTGGCTAGTACTGTCTTCTAATGAAAATGAATAATAATCCCTTTCTATTGTAAATAAATCGACACTAGGATTTGTCAATGTGTAAGCACTAGAACCGCTTAAATAATTCGTGGTCGTTATCTCCGGCATTCTAACAATCAGACCTTCCAGTAGTGAATGCACTCGAGAAATATTAAATGCTGTAAAGTCAAAATAATTATCTCCCCTTGAAGGTCCTGAACGAGACCATAAGGTATCATCTCCACCTCCGAACTGCCCTACTCTATTTTCACCATCGAGCCAATATGAGTAATACATGAGTGTATCATCATAGGTAAATGAGACTTCAATCGGATTGGTGTTCAGATCATCGAGTTCAGAGGCAATCTGTAACTCATCGAGATAACTTACACCGTAGTATTCATAGCCAGTATAGTTGAGTGAATACTCATATTTTATAATGTCGGCGAATGCTGCCTTACTGATTGATAGCAATAGTATGGTGGTAAGAATATGCTTCATGCTGTTTTCCTTTTCCAGAGCAGTGAAACATTAGCAAAATATGTGCCTTGCCTTATGTATTGTGAGCTACAACGAATTGGACTTAATTGATATGAAACGAATGTAAAATAAATAGACAGTATTCATGGTCGACAGCTATTTTTCTGCACATAGAGAAATCAGTGTTTCAATCTTCCATTGTGAACTTACGAAGAGAATGAGTACTGTTAACATCCTCTTTTACGATCACGCGCTAGAGTTTCCCTGAGATTTACCAATGTACAATATTTATTCCGTACGATATGGTACTAAAACTGTTTATTATTTATACGCACAAATGAAGGCTAATCTCATGGAAGACAAGATAAAGTCAGCTAGGCAGACTGCTATTCTTCTCATATTGTTGCTTGTCTTTACGTTCAATCTAAACAGCACCTTTAAAGCAAATATAGAAAAGTACAATGTACTATGGAGTTTTTGGATTTTCGAGGCGTTAAAGGAAGATTCCAAGGTCATACCAAAAGTTGAGCCGGACGATAGTATTTATTCCTACCAAGACGTAAAAAAAAACCTCAGCAATCTTCAGCAAAACCCGACAGCATCTGAAATCCTACAAACAGTTGGATGGACTGTTGATACGCTGAAGAAAGACAGTCTGTTAGAGGTCACATTAGACTGGAGTTACATCGATTTCAGGTTGTAAACCCCTCAGATTTCGTCAAAGGTAACTCAGGTAATAACCACACTTCGCAATTCTTTTTTTTTCTGATCCCGAAATTGACAGAGTTGTTTTTATTGAATCAAAAAGTGAAGTGTTAGTAAGCTATGACACAATACCGATTGACGAAAAAGAGTTTTCTGCGTTTTTCGTTGAATTGCGTCGCACGATCAGTGATTTTCAAATCATTTCTCCCCGAGACAACTGGAAACGAGCAGAGTTTGTAGAAGGAAAAGCCAATAGTTTTCACGTCAATTATGGCTTAGACATTCAAGATTTAAGGCTAATTACTTTAGATACGGTCCGCCAGCTTTTTAAAGGCGAAGTCTCTTTACCGGTTTTCAACGTCTCCATGGAAATAGAAAAAGCGTACCTGTATATATTAGCCCTGGTCGCTATTCTTTTAACGTACTTAAACATTCAATTACGATTAATAAATGCCTCTATCCAGCGAGCGGATTTTGAACGCTTTTCGTTGACCAGTTGGAAAGTCTTTTCCCCAAATAATAGCCTCGCCAGTAAAGCCAGCCGTATGATCGAGGCGGCATGTGCTATTGTGGGCTATGTATCTGCAACATTAACTCCATTAGTCGTACTTTTTTTCTTATGGCACTTCAACAACATTGTCGGAGAATATGAGTTTCATTACATTCCAGCCACATTGTCTGTTCTATTCTTGGTGCTCATCACGTTCCTGGCCCTTACTAATGTATTGCAGTTAGTTCGAAAGCCGTTCGCCAAGGGAGAACCATGACAATTATTGTCTATTTCTCACTAATAGAAGAAGGAAACGCGCCTAAGACAAAGTTAACCACACTTTTATTTAATAGGGCCGGTTGGAGGCGGCAAATCATCTAAAGTTAAACTCTGTGATGAAATTAACCATGCTATAAAACTTCTTTAATTAACAGTCTAAAAAACACTTTGTATCAATCACATAGAACAGATTCTCTATTTTTTATTAGTGATAATTAGCGTAGTAAAGTGATTATCTCTGAAACGTAAAAATTCCTACTTCATTGTTTTTAAATGCATTTTTAGCACTTCATTGAATCCATCGATTCGCACTAAAAAAAGCAATTTGATTTCAATCTTACTTGCATTGGTCTACGCTTTTAATGACCACCTTATGATTTTTTTCGCACATATTGCGCCTGAAGATAAGGGGTTATCATGAAACTTAATTCAACTCACAAATTAACCGTGGTCGGTAAAGTTTCTGCCAAAGAAGCTGGTAAAGTAGCCCTGATAATGGTCTATACGAAACTTTTTTTGGCTATAGTGTTCGGAGTTTGCCTAATAATAACCACTCTAAATATTACCAGAAGCAGTTCATCTCTTAGTTGGTTGTCACCCTCCCCCCCTGAACAAACAAAACCGTTGTGCACCTTTGATACAACACTTTACGAACTGAGTGATAACTAATATTCCTTTTTTCAACCGGAGTTCGAGCGGTACTCGCTTTTGAACTATTGAGCATCAGTCCACCTGCTGCTCTTCAACCTTACTCATTTATCGTTAATGTACCAATTATCAAAACGTGTTTTTCATACTTAATACATTAACGATATTGTTTTCAAGCGGTGAATAAAAAGTAGTGATAAAAGCCTATACAAATGATGAAACGCTGATTGTCCGAGACGAATATTCGCTCAAGTGTCATAAACCGTTACCAGTGCCTGCAGATAACATCGACATTGATGATTTTTTCAATCGATGGGACACATTAACTGCCACGGCGTTCGAGGGACTGCCTAGCTTTATTCGAGATTCATTTGAAGTAAGAGCACTTTCTAAGCTTATTACAAATCAGCAGTTTAAAAATAGTGCGAAAAGTGCTGTCCAATTCCATAACAGCGTAAGAGAAGGCCTCCTTTCGATGATGGAGTCTGGTTTCATCAATATTATGCCCACTACTGCAAAGCAAGAGTTCTTTGCTTTTATGCAGTATGCCATTTCTCCCTATTCTCACCTTTATACCGAATGCGATGCGATCCTGATTAAAAACGGTAACCTCATGGACATGTTACTTATAGGTCATCATCAGTTTGATGTTCTTATTTTCGATAGGGGCTTAGTCGACTCTCACGCAATTAGCTTTGCGCTTAAATTAGGTCTGCCTGTGGTAGTGACAACTGAGGAATTAACGTTTTCTGATAAAAAAAGACGAATTCGACTTACGCAAGATCACAATGCGAATGCCTCGTTAGACAAAGCTTTACCCTTTAAGGTCAACATAGATATTATTTCCCATCCGAGGCAATTGAAAATTATAGAGAAGCTTTTGGTCAGCACAAAGTTTGTGAGCGTATAGCAAGCAATATTGTTGTAATCATTAGAACTTATTATAGATAGAAGAACATAGACGCGAGAAAGGTGTTGGATAGATTTAGCGCTAATACTCGCGTATCTAGACGCCTGAATAAATCCCCTTGTAATCCACTTTTCAACCATCATTTGCTGCCATTGTTTTAATTGAATACCAAAGTTAGGTAAAAATGGAGATAAAAAGTGTCGGATCGAATCTGGGGCTCATATAAAATCTTTAATTTCTCCCCCAATTTAATTTTAAATTAAAAAATGCTGCAAGCCTCGTAAATATTAGCCTGCAGCGCCAGAAAATTACTAAATTTCACTTGAACCGAAATGCGTCATTTTGACAGTGATACAAGTAAAGACTTTAATACCTTTTCTAATGCCGCAGCATCGTCAAAGTTAACATTTTCCCAATCAATACCTATATCGAGCTTTGTAACATCCTCTGTTAATAACCGACGAATTGCTGAAGTTTGAGTAACTTTCACTTTTGGCATTGTAATGTACTGCTTCGCCCTACCAGGTTTTTTGGATATGTTAGAAGGTATATATTTTTTAAATTTTCCGACATCTGCCAATCTATTTAGGTATCGCTCGACATCGTTATATTTTTCCGCTTTCTTAATCTCTTCATATAGCGCTATAAGACTTGTTACAACTTTGTTTTCAAGTAGTTTATAAACAATTTCAAAATGCTCATAAAGCTTATCGTATCGATAATAGGAAGGACGACTAATGCCTAAATATGACGTTACCAAAGAAGTTCGTTCGGTCTGCATCTTTGCTCCTTCTAAACTTTCAAGTTCGCGAACTGCTTTTGCATAACTGTTTAGCGCGTCAGGTGGAGTCAGATCAGAGCGGGAGAAATTCTCAATGTGACGGAGCACATTAAGGTTTCGTGGTTTTTCAGCATAGATTTTGACTTTAACCTTTATCAAACCACCATAAAGAAAACGAATTGCATAGAAACGTCTATGACCAGCTACAATAGGATAGTCAGTCATATTTTTTCTCCACACAGAAATTGGATGAACTAGTTCACTGTGCTTTAAGGTCTCAGCTAAATTTTTTATTTCTTCTATTTCTAAACTGACGGCGTCATAACGAGGGTTATCTTTTGATAATCGGTTCTCAAGCACCCCCTTTTCACAGACAACACAATTGCTCAAAGCTGCGATGGACTCATCATCTGATTTTTGTGCAAACGTAACAGGTAAGTATCGGGAATTATCTGACTGCGGTTGTATATAATCCACCAGCACTCTATCTAATTCAGAGGACGTCTTGAAGATAGGATCGTCATGTACTTCGCTTTCCTTGGATTTGTCCCTTGCTTTGAGGTCATCCAACATCTGTTGAGATTTTTTAGATACGCCTTCACCTGACTCAAATTGGCTTATTAAATCTTCTTGAGAATTAACTTTTCCGACTGTTCTACGTCTTGCCTTTTTAGGACTGTTCATTATTCATTCCCCCATAAACTGCCTTCAATCAGTTCATAAAGCTTCTGCATTTCTTTTTGCGCGTGGTGATTATGTACATAATTAAAATGTGACTCATCAACAGATGGACGTTCCATAACGCGATAGCAATTACGTTGCTGAAGCCAAAAGCGCGTCATATATTTTCCAGTAGGACCATTTTTGTCATAAAGTTTAGCAAGTGCCACTTCATCTTTCTGAGTAAGACGTGATTTGCTTGGAACTTTATTTGGAACAACACCGACAATCTTCAGTGGTGCTCTTTGTCGGTCTTCATTAATTCGGTCTACGCGATTAAGCAACATAGGTACACCATCTATAGAGTCGTATTCAGGCTCAGTTGGAATTATCACATGAGTAGCAGCACCCAACATACCAGCACTAACAGGTGACTTACTTGGCGGGTTATCAACAATAACAATGTCGTAATCTTCGGCCAATTCTGGAATTGAAAACCAATCGTGCATATGTGTCGAAATTTTTGAAACCAGTCTGTCCGCTTGCGGTGTCAGAGCTAGCACACGATCAACATTACCTTCGGATGGTAACACTTTGATGTTCTCAAAAGCTGTCGGGTATTCATATACTGGTGAGTCAAACAAAATATCAGTAGAAGTATTTCGACCACTCCATTCTGGATCATCAATCTCTTCTAATTCTGGGTGTAGGGGAGCAGCGTATTCATCATCACCTGGAATAGCATCCATTTTTAAGAATGCTTTAGACGAATCTTGCTGTGAATCATAATCCAGTACCAAAACACGACGCTTTATCCCATTTCCATCTGGGCCGCCGGTTGCTAACAGATATGCTATTGTTGATGCAAGAAACGTTTTTCCAACGCCTCCTTTTCTATGGTAACTAGAAAGCACGCGCAGCCCATTGTACATTTCGTCTGTATTCATCGTCTTTACCTTGTATCAGCACATAACTTTAGTCTGACATCCTAATCTTTTAATGTCTCGGATCGAATCTTTAAAAATCTATTTAAAAAGGATGTTTAGGTTATTTCGTTCAATAATTAATACCTAACTGAAAGCCTTTAATGGTCGGGGGTTGAGAGGTGTTTATACCTATCAGGTTCACATGAACCCAATATAAAAGATTTTAAGTAAAAAAACGTATTCGATAGATAAATAGAGGATAAAAAGTTTGTAATTATTCTTGACGCATCATCACAGAAAATCAGTATTTTAATGACAAAAAATCTACTAAATTCAGTATTTAATTTGTTAATTGAAAACTTCTTGAAAGCTTTTACTGGCAAGCTCTTGCGAGATAAAAATTCATATCAGGTTCACCTGAACCTATTGAAGATTTTACTTCCTTTGAACATACATTTGAATACAACCTTAAAAATGGACTTGATTAAGATAGTTGGGTAATCTCAGGATCGAATCAACGAAATAACTGCAATCTATAATAACGGGGAAAATTATTGTGCGAGAGCTTTTTGACTTGTCAGAAAAATATGGATTTAAAGCGCCTCTGGTTGACGCCCCTGAATCTCTCGATTTAAAACTTTACCTCCGCTTATGTGGTGCATTATCTATTTCACCAATCACAATAGCAGTGATTTCTGACATCTTTATTGCAATACAAGATATCGAAGAACGCATTGCAAGTTTCCAATATATCGCTGAACGTATAAATCGAAAAGTATCAAATATTCGACATCATCTGGTAATCCTTGAAAAAGCAAACCTTATAAAAAGTGAGTTCATTACGACTGATCCAATACGACGTCGTAGAGGAAAAATTTTTACATTAGTGATACCTAAAGGGCAGACCGTAGCAGCGGCAGACTATTCATCAGTACCGGACGGAGATAGTTATCAGTTGGTGTCATCTAATACCGTTGAAACTATAGATATTGACCGATATGACGATAAAACGCGTTTCCTTGAGCTACAAATTGTTAGATATCTAGTCAAAGCCATGCGAACTAATCGTAAAGATAAGGCAGGTACGATCAACGTTAAACTAAAAGTAGATGGAAGAGTAAAACCAATTTCCATTACCTCACGCGCAGAAGAGGGGAGGCTTATCTATCTCCCTGATATGAGCTACTACGCAGGCGCTATTACCTGGCTTATAAATCATATTTCTGAACGAGTTGAACAGGCCGATACCATTGGAGAAACATTTACACTACCACTGGAGCCTCTTATATCAATGGCGAAGGATATTTCGCTTTCAGATGCATCAGCTGGTGGTTATATGAATAATGCTATTCAATCTTTGCAGCGAATATCAGCAACCACGTTTGATATGCGCGATTTATATGGACAAGACCACAGTACAATTAAAGACATTGAGATGTACTACAAGCTTTTCAGGCTTGAGGCCCTTGTTACCTATGAAGATGAAAAAAAGATAGAAAAGAAAGCTGCAGTTGTTCAGTTTCCGCGATCGACAGTAAAAAATATTATAGCAGCCGTGAGAGCTGAAAAATCTCTTAACGAAATGTTGTTAATAGACAGTGATATTTTCGCAACAAAAAATGAGATTGAAATTCTGTTTGGTCTATGGGCGAGGGAACATCTCATTACCGGACGTCAGGCACAGCAGATGTATACATGGAACGAGCTTCGTGAGTCAGTAGCTCCTTCGACTAGTCTTAGTGAATTTAAGCGCAAGTTTTCAAACATGGTACTCACGAATGCAGATCCCGAATATAAAGCTAAAATACACAACGTTGTCAAAAATAAAATTGTTAGAATCATTGAGACGTGCCACTTGTCTGAGCCAAGAAAAGGTGAATTGGTAGTCGAATACGGTCGGGCCACAGTTCAAGGTTACCTGATCAATATTGGTTATTCACCAGAACATGGCTCGTCAGTTATAGCTTTTAGACGAGATATGTCCGCGTTACATATTTTGAGCCACTTCAAAAGTCAGGGCTAGCTTATAATTTAATGATAAAAACTTTCCGGATCGAATCTATAGTAATGAAAATCAATAGATTAGGATTCGGATCGAATCTATAAAAGATCCAAAATAGATCACGATCCAACTTGATCTCTAAAACCATTCGTATAAAGATTACATCTGTTAAAGACATTCTCTTACTTATATTGAATCTTTAACTTGCTCACTGAAGAGCAACATAAATTATTTGGGAAGATAAGAAGCGCTGAAAAGACAAAACCCGTGAAGTGTTGGCGCACTGCACGGGTCTTAGGATGTAACTTTTTGGAACTAGTTACACATCCAATTCTAGCGGATTGATCGATCACGTCAACTGTTAGGGCGTTTTTTATCAACAATAACTCGATTTGTTGGTAAAAACATGAGAACAAACACAGAATTTGTGTTCATGAGCACGGGACTTTTTGAACACCTCAACGAAACAGAATCATATGTTTTCTCTTTTGTTACTTATTTTGCTTGTGATAAACAAAAGGGACAAGTATTTAAACGTAGCACAGCAAGTCTTTGTAACAATCTTGGATACTCCGCGAACACAATAAGGTCAACAATAGATAAGCTTGTCGAGAAGAACTTTTTAGCACGTGCTGAAAAACCTGACGACAAAAATAAGGCTCTTCGTTATAACTACTTTGACGACATATCACATTATTTAGTACTTGGTACTCATAAGTATGCTCAGGAATTCTCATCTGAATTGTCAGAAATCTTAAATTTTCTAAGAAAAAGTAGTAAACATAAAAAGCCAAATTTGAAAAATGTATTTTTCAAAGTTTATGTTAACGCGCTGCAAGCCTCTAAAAAAGGGGAAAAGTGGAAGCGCAATCAATCTCGGCACCTTCATAAAACGCTAGTTTTGCATGGGTACCTTCACAATAAGATCAAATTCAGAGACAAATTTGATAAATCGACCTTGTCACTAAGCGTACCTTACTTATCAGCAATGATGCAGTGGTCAAGGAATACCGTAAGGCGGGTAGTGAATACACTTGTCGAACTCGGGCTAGTAACACTCAAGCTTGAGGGCAAACGAATCGCTTTTTTACAAGTTAGATTAGCTGAGCGGGTCAGGGAAGGGTACAAGCAGCTAAAATCTCGACTTTTTGACGTGAGACAAAAAACTGTTGGCGTTACTCTCAATTCAATAAATAAGCCAATGGGACTAAATAGGCCGGGTAAGCATGCTACGCCAGCGGAACACGCGTCCTACCTTGCAGCAATGAAAAAAGCACAAAACCACTGACAAAAAAACAACTGTTTGGAATCCAGACACTGTTCTGGAGTTTTCTCGTGCCTAAAATTCAGATTAGTCTGCAATTTATACAATTCAACAAAGCGAACGCTCAAGTTTTTAACCATACACGATAAAATAATAAAAATAAGAGACAAGCGAAAGCTATGGAGCCCGCGCTAAACACAAGTGGTGCCATCCATACGCAGATGGATAAAACTAGCTCCATCCACAATCGAAATTCTCCATAGATATGCTTAAAATTCCAACCACGTTCGGAACGTGCCAAAAGTAACCACATTAGAATAAGATAGAAAAAGAAAGAAGAGGATAGGGGGGATTAACCCACTCACAAATTTTTTTAATCGAACTATGATTATAGTTAGATTATATCAACATGAAATTCATGTGTTTTTTCTTCGTCATAATTCAGTCGCCAGAACAAACCATTTCTCTTACCTGATTAAGATTTTCAAACAAGTAAGCATCAAGAAACTATCTGCGGAATAAACCACTAAAGCGCTCTACGAAACCATTTTACTGCGGTTTACCTAGCTGTATATATACCAGTTCAATATTATTGGATTCACACCAATCCGTCAGCGTCGCCGAAATTAGCTCTGGTCCATTATCCATTGGTAACCCTCACTCAGACTTAAGCTGTTCTAACACGCGTACGTGACGTTCTCGAATAGATTCACACAATCAGTTAAAAGATAATAATCTCAACTGGAGTGTATATGAAATCGCGAAAAAGCTACTCAAAAGAATTCAAACTGGATGCCGTAAGTCTGGTTACAGAACAAAATTACAAGATCGCTGAGGCAGCTCGTAGCCTTGGCATTAGCGCCAATATGCTAGGCCGCTGGCTTAAAGAGCAGGAGTCGGAAGGTGCTCATGCATTTCGTGGCAACGGTAAGTTGACGCCGAAACAGGAAGAAATTCGGCGGTTGCGAGAAGAAAATAAGCGCCTAAAAATGGAGAAAGAGATCCTAAAAAAGGCGACGATCTTCTTTGCCAAAGAAACCAAGTGAAATACGGTTTCGTAACCCAACATAAGAAGATCTGGCCGATTAGTCTGATGTGTCAGGTTCTGGGGGTCAGTCGCCATAACTATTACAGTGCCGTGCGACGAAATGAACAACTTGAACCCGAACCACAACATGATGAGCTAATTGAGTGGGTTGAAATAATAGCAGATTCCAGTGACTTTACCTATGGCGTAAGGCGAATGAAACGTGCACTGAATTCGCTCGGTTACCCGGTTGTAAAACAGCGTACGAGAGCCTTGATGACGGAAGCCGGCGTGAGCGTAATACGGCGTAGAAAATACAAAGTAACGACTAACAGTGACCATCAACAACCTGTCTTCAATAACGTGCTGTCACGTGACTTTGATGCGCAAAAACTAGATCAGGCATATGTCTCTGACATTACTTATATCTAGACGCAGGAAGGCTGGCTGTATCTGGCCGTTGTCATTGATCTGTTCTCACGCAAAGTCGTGGGCTGGAGTGATGAATGCTCAGCTTGTGTGTAATGCGTTAACAATGGCTGTATGGCAACGTAAACCCAAGGCAGGTCTGATACATCATTCAGATCGTGGTTCACAATACACCAGACGCCAATTTAGAAGACTTCTGACGCGGTACAAGGTAACAGGCAGCGTGAGCAGGAAAGGTGATTGTTGGGACAATGCCGTTGTGGAGAGCTTCTTCGGTACAGTAAAACAAGAGCGAGTGCAATGGCGTCACTACCAAAGCCGCCATGCTGCTCAGCAGGATATCCTGCAATACATTACTATGTTTTATAACAGTCAAAGAATGCACTCATATCTGGATTGCAAAAGTCTAAACCAATATGAGGCTGATATGGCTAATTTAGGAAAAGCGGCTTAACTGAGTTGTGTGAATTTGGTTGACCACGTCACTCTTACAAGTGTGAATAATGGTGTGATTTCGCTGCATTTTAATATAGCTAATAATGGAATTGGGCTGGCCTTTATCAGTTCATTGACGGTTCTCCATAACGGGAAGAAAGTAGATAAGGATACCGATGTCCCTCAACTAGTAGCGCGACGCTCTAAAGTGAACATTGTTCATAGTTCGACGCACTGGCTTGCTAAAGGAGCATCTTTGGTTGTAAACGAAAAGCTTACTCTATTTTCTCTGGATGTAGGGCAGGGAAGAGAATATCTCAAACAGGATATTGAGGCGACATTTGATGAATATGATTTAGTGATTGAATATTCAAACGCCTATAAAGAACGCTTTGTTTTTGATACTAGAGAAGATTAAAACAGCAGTGAAACGGGTTAAATAAGCTTTAGGGGTTCTAGGGATTTTCCCCTCTAAAAAGACATAATCCTCTGTAGACCACACCAATAAATGGCTGCGGAGGTGGTT
>NZ_JAYMEU010000049.1:0-14164 GCF_037029575.1 Alteromonas sp. CH_MED4-4
CCAGAGTAGTGAGGAAAAGACCGACTAAATACCCCACAAAGAAAAATGCCAGTCAGCTTAACTGACTGGCATTAGGCATTACGCCCGTTTTTAAATGTAAACCTACTAGTTTATTGCTTTATTTAGCTAACTTCATTAGAAGCGTGTTCAAGTTCTGTACAAAACTAGATGGGTCTTTCAAGCTACCTTGTTCTGACAGTGCAGCTTGATCAAACAATACGCCTACCCACTGATTAAACAGCTCTTCATCTTGGGTATCCGCCAGCAGCTTCACCAAGCTATGCTCAGGGTTAAGTTCAAAGTGATACTTCACGTCTGGCACGGTCTGCCCTGCTGCCTGCATAAGTTTCATCATTTGCGTAGTCATGCCATTGTCATCTGCTACGATGACCGCAGGTGAGTCTGTTAAGCGATGGGTAAATTTAACGTCTACGACCTTATCGCCAAGTGCTGTTTTAGCTCGCTCAAGAACACCTTCAACTTGCTTTTCTGCTTCTTCTTGCGCCTTCTTAGACTCTTCGTCTTCTAAGTCGCCTAAATCTAAGTTTCCTTTCGCAATTGAGACAAACTGCTTCTCGTTAAACTCAGTAAGGTGAGACATTAACCATTCGTCAATGCGTTCGCCCATCAATAGCACTTCAATTCCTTTCTTGCGGAAAATCTCAAGGTGAGGACTAGACTTGGCAGCTTGCAAGCTATCTGCTGTCACATAATAAATCTTATCCTGGCCTTCTTTCATTCGCTCAATATAGTCAGCTAATGATACGGTTTGTGCATCAGACTCACCGTGTGTAGAAGAGAAGCGTAACAAGCCAGCAATTTTCTCGCGGTTACTGAAATCTTCAGCCGGCCCTTCTTTTAACACGTTGCCGAATTCATTCCAGAACGACTGATATTTTTCATTGTCGTTCTTCGCCATTTTTTCAAGCATTTGTAATACGCGCTTAGTACAACCTTGGCGTAGCGCTTGCGTTATCTTGTTGTCCTGTAGAATTTCACGAGACACGTTAAGCGGAAGATCATTGCTGTCTAGCAAACCTTTAACAAAACGTAGATAAGTAGGCATGAACTGTTCGGCGTCGTCCATAATGAAAACGCGTTGAACGTAAAGCTTAAGACCATGACTTTGGTCGCGATTCCACATATCAAACGGCGCTTTAGAAGGGATATACAATAAACTTGTATATTCCGTTTTACCCTCTACTTTGTTATGCGCCCATGCAAGCGGATCAGCAAAGTCATGAGAAATATGCTTGTAGAATTCGTTATACTCATCGTCAGTAATCTCAGACTTTTCACGAGTCCATAGCGCCGTCGCTTTGTTCACGATTTCCCATTCACCAGGCTGGCCTTCAATTTTTTCGCCATCAGGCCCTTCACTTTCAGGCACTTCATCTTTCCACATCTGCACAGGAATACTGATGTGATCAGAATACTTACTTACGATAGAGCGTAAACGCCATGCATCAGCAAATTCTTTTTCGTCTTCGCGTAGGTGAAGTGTAATCTCGGTGCCACGTGTAGGCTTGTTGATTTCAGCAATAGTGAATTCACCTTCACCGTCTGAAATCCACTCAACGCCTTGCGATGCATCTGCACCAGCAGCACGAGTTCGCACCGTTACTTTGTCAGCTACGATGAACGCAGAGTAAAAACCAACACCAAACTGGCCAATGAGTTGTGAGTCTTTAGCGCTATCGCCAGAAAGTTTGCTAAAGAAGTCTTTAGTGCCTGACTTAGCAATTGTACCCAAGTTCGCAATGACTTCATCGCGAGTCATACCAATACCGTTATCGGTAATGGTGACGGTATTTGCTTCTTTATCGACGCTAAGCTTCACGTTTAACTCGCCATCGTTTTCGTAAAGACTGTCATTTTCTAGCGCACGAAAGCGTAACTTATCCGCAGCATCTGCCGCGTTTGACACTAACTCACGTAGAAAAATTTCTTTGTTTGAATACAAAGAGTGAATCATCAGATGAAGAAGCTGTTTTACTTCTGTTTGAAAACCGTGGGTTTCTTTGTGGGCTGCTTCAGCCATAATCCAATATCTCCTCGTTGAATGGATCACGTTTGATGTTAAACAGGTAAGGTCGCTCAACGCACTTTTCAACGTTTAGAACGAAAATTTATTTTTTATAAGGAGATTTATCTTCAATAAAGTCTGATGTTGAATATTTTGTGGGCAAACGATAAGAGAGAACGTGACGTAGGCCCGCCAGGTGCGGACCTACGTTGAGTGTTTTAATTACTAAGAATAATGAGTTTAGGCAAATTTATAGAACTATAGTTTGCGGCGACCCGAAAATGCGTGGGTGAGAGTATTACCATCAATATACTCGAGCTCTCCCCCAACCGGCACGCCGTGGGCAATTCGAGACGCATCAACGTTATGGCTTGCACAAAGTTGAGCGATATAATGTGCCGTGGCCTCCCCCTCTACAGTCGGGTTTGTGGCGAGGATAACTTCATTTATCCCACCTGCGGCAAGACGAGCCTCAAGCTCAGTAAGACCAATTTCTTCTGGCCCAACGCCGTCAATAGGAGACAAATGACCCATAAGCACAAAATACTGCCCCTTGTAACTTAAGGTTTGTTCGATTGCTAGTACGTCTTGTGGGCTTTCAACAATACATAACAAGCCACTTGCTTCTCTTTCAGGGTGACGACAAATGTCACATAGCTCGTCTTCAGTAAATGTTCTGCAGCGCTTACAATGATGAATATGCTCCATGGCATTGTGTAATACGTTGCTTAAATCAATTGCCCCAGTGCGATTACGCTCTAATAGGTGGAATGCCATACGCTGGGCACTCTTGTTGCCAACGCCGGGAAGACACGTTAGTGCCTGAATTAATTCTGAGAGTAGCGGACTGAACTTCATAGTATTTACTGCTTTGGTGCTTTTTCTTTTTGATTCGAGCTTTCGCGGTATTTAATCACGTTCCGCTTTGCTTGGTCGAGCTTAACTTCATAAATGTTGCCCCCAAATAACCCCTTGTACTCTTCATCAGTGAAAACCAGCGTGTTGTCGTCATAAAACGTCACTGCCTCTTTTTGTGTGACTACGCCTAAATCAATACGCGACACATCGCCACTGAAGAAGTTATCGCCTTCAAAATTTTCAAATAACCACAGGCTTGTTGAATCTAACAGCACCAGTTTAGTCCTATCAGGGCTTATTGCAGCCGATGTGATCCAGCATAACTTTTCAAGGGTGGTACAGGTTTTAAATTCGCCGATGAGCTGTGCGTCAAAGTTAGCGGCATGGTCCCCCACCTTATACAACTTGGTGATGCCATCGAAGGGTTTTGTTCTATTTTTTGTAAACAGGTAGAGGTTACGCTTGTACTCTACGAACGCTTCCAAATCGTAGTTCTTGTCTTTCGGTTTTACTTTTCCTTTTCCCATTTCCGGGTAAGTAAACTTAATGATTTCTGCTTCTGTGGTATCGGTTTTTATGTCAATGGGGTTTTCAATTTTATAAATCGTTAACCAGCGTCGCTTGTTGTCATTGTTACCGAAGTCTCCCAAAAAGAAATGACCGAAACTGTTTTGTGTCATGTCTTCCCAGTCGACGTTTTTGGCATTTGTAACTGTCACTTCCCTCTCAATAGTTCCATCTTTATTGAGCATATAAAGGATAGGTCCATCGCCACTGTCGTTAATGGCCCAAAGCCTTTTGTATTTATCGTATTCTATACCTGAAATTTCCTTAAGCTTCGGGTCGACCGTTACTGTTTTCATTTTAAACAGGTCGTGAATACTCATAAAAAACAACACGGTTGCGATGGGTAGTAAAATAACCGTGGTGATAACTAAGCCTTTCCTTAGCACTACTAAAACCTCTATTTTAACGAGTTAACTTTCGCGATTAGCGGTTAACTGAACACGTTGAGTTTTCTGAAAGATAAAAAACGCAATGATACAACGATCATTCAACTATTTGGGACACTTTTTCTACGGAACAACGGTTAAATGAGATTTTAATGTTAATGTCGATGAGTTGGGCATGCGCTCAGTATTTGTAAGCTGTGTATCAGCCCATAATTATCAACGTATCGGGCTGAAAACAAGCCTAACCTTTATCAGTAAGCAGACGTTGACGTCCATCTTTATTGAATACGGTTTCATCGTGCTTTATGAATTGTTCAATGATTGACTGCTCATGGTCAGTAAATGCAGTTTCAAAATTTTGATGACCAACGCTCGCTGTAGCTTTTTGCCCATTTGCTAACTTTTCGTTAGCCAGCGCTAACTGACTAATGAAATCATTTAACGATATCCGATTGTATGTAAAGATCCCGGGCTTACTCAATGATGCAGGTGTGAGTAAGTCATCATGTTCAAGCATAAAGGCGTGTTTGAAAATTGCTTGAGACTTTGTGAAGCAGGCAGTAGGGCTGCGCAGAGTAGCAGCTTCTGGAAGCGCTTTAATACGGATGCTCTGACCATTGTCTGCGGTTTGCCAAGTTGCACCACACACACTAACACTATATGCATCTACCTGATTTGCAGTCTCCTTTTGCGCTAGCGTTGAGACGGTATCCAATGCTTGAAGCTCAGCAAGAACTTGAGCTAAAGACGTCATTGAGAGCTTTTCAATTGTTATCTTTCCCGCGCAGGACTGATAAGTAAGCTTCAGCGTGTTCTCTAGATAGTAGACTTGGCCTGTGTCCTTCCAAAGAGATACAGCGGTATTACTGATAGACGGGTTTTCGACGGCACAATTACGTTGGGCCTGAAAGCGTTTTAACATTTTTGCTAACACAGCATCCTCCCTCATTTCGAACTGCCACATTCTATTATTTGTGTTCCTTTGCCATGCGCAAGCTAAATGACTGAATGTGACAGTGTTTTAATGTTACGGAAGAAAGGCCTGGTTGAACTATTGCTAAAAATACTTATTTAAAACTCATAGCACGTTGGATTTTACGTGCGTATATCGATACCACAAACCGTAATGATAACTATTATCACATTGTGAAGTATGCGAGAATGGCAGCATGGCTTGATGACTAAGTAAGTAGGAAAACGAATGCGAAATCTTATAAACGCAACCGTAACCCAAGTTCACCATTGGAATGACACTCTGTTTAGTTTCAAAACAACGAGAGAATCATCTTTTCGTTTTGAAAGTGGTCAATTCGTTATGATTGGTCTTGAAGTAGATGGTAGGCCACTGATGAGGGCCTACAGCATCGCAAGCCCAAATTATGATGAGGAATTGGAATTTTTTAGTATTAAGGTGCCAGATGGTGCGCTTACTTCTCGCCTTCAAAATATAGAACCTGGTGACCAGGTAATGATTAATGTTAGGCCTACAGGTACGCTCGTGCCTGGTTTCTTGTTACCCGGAAAACATCTTTATTTGCTCAGCACTGGTACAGGTCTAGCACCATTTATGAGTATTATCAGAGATCCTTTCATTTATGAAAGCTTTGAAAAAATTATATTAGTTCACGGAACGCGGTGGCGCTCTGAACTTGCTTATCAAAACGAAATTGAGCACCAACTTCCTAACAACCCTTATTTCGGCGACGAAGTGCGTGAGAAACTCATTTACTATCCTACTGTTACTAGAGAAAGTTATGAAAAAAACGGTATCGCTCACGAAGGACGGATAACGAAGCTAATTGAAAGCGGAAAGTTGCTGGATGATATAGGTATGCCTGAATTAGACACTGAAAATGACAGATTCATGTTATGTGGCAACGACAACATGCTACAAGACCTTATGTCTATGCTAGACGACAAGGGCTTCTCGAAAGCTAACTCGCGTCGTCAGGGGCATTATGTAATTGAACAAGCATTCATAGAAAAGTAATGCGCAACGCATTGGCCTGACCAACGGCAACATTTTAAATTTTCAATAAAAATCGCCGGCGTGTTGCCGGCGATTTTCTATGATTTCACTCGCAAAATACTTGCAAGCTGTGTCGCTTCTAGCTTTACATAATTATTTAAAACGGCATTTTGAAGCCAGGAGGTAATGGCATTCCGCCAGTTACATCGCCCATCTTCTCTTTGCTAGTTTCTTGAACTCGACGAACCGCGTCGTTAAATGCTGCAGCAACCAAATCTTCAACCATATCTTTGTCGTCGTCCATCAATGACTCATCAATGTCTACACGACGCACGTTGTGGTTGCACGTCATGGTTACTTTAACCATGCCTGCACCCGCTTCACCTGTTACTTCAATTTTGGCTAGGTCGTCTTGTGCTTTTTGCATGCGCTCTTGCATTTGCTGCGCCTGCTTCATGATATTGCCCATTCCACCTTTAAACATAATTTTTGTCTCGCTTCGTTTTGGTGTTAATAATTCTGCTATCGCGCTTTAACCGAATCGGTTAGCACTGACGCATCGAAAGTCGATAGCAATGCTTGAATTGTATCGTCGGTTTTAATCACCGAGTGTGCATGCGCATGGCGCATGGCATGAATCTCTTGTTGTAACGCAAAAGGTGTAGATGCTGGTTCACCTAACGTAATATTTACTTCAACGTTTTCACCCAACCCATGATGGATTGCATCAACCAATTGCTTTTTCGCACTATCATTTAATAAATGCGTCTGACTATGGTCAATTTCAAGGGACACTTGATTGCCCGCTCGAGAAAATGATGCGTGCAGCACCAATTGTTTGAGTAGACCAGCAACTGGCATTTGCTCAACTAGATTGCTCCATTCGTCAATTTGGCTAGCGTGAGTTAATTTGCTTCCGTCATTTAAGTACGCTTTTAACTGCCCGTCATAGGTACTGCTCAGCGGCGTATCAAAATTTAGAGCATCCCGCGCAAAAGACCTATCTCCCGCACTTTCCATTTGCTCAGGGGCACTGTCGTAATTGGAGCTGCTATCTGAGGGCGCTTCAACATAATCAGCACCTTCAACGTGTTGAGGTGGTTGATTATCGTAATCAGTAGCCCAAGGTGGCATATCCTCAACCGGTGTTTCCGAGTTTGATTGCGCCTCAGATTCGTCATTTGAAAAAGGCATATCCTCTTCAAACTCATCAAGCGAGAAATCGCTCGTGTGGTTTGAGCTAGAATGATTCTTTTCTGACTCGCTAGTATGCATAGCGTCAGAAGAATACGCGTGAGTATTACCTAAAGACGAGCCTGAATTTGTACTTTCCAGTTGAGGAGTGTCACCGCGCGCAACACTATTGTCTTTGTGTTCTGAGCCGCTATCTATACGCTCTGGGCTACTATTTAGAAGCTCAGGGCTACTATTTAGCGGCTCAGGACTATGGTCTTGCCGCTCACGGCTGTTTTCATGCCCAACGGGGTTTAAATCACCACTCTTGATTTCATTATCAGCACTAGGCTGCCCTGAACTATTATCGCCACCCTTATTAATTCCATGTGCAGTTTGTGCAGCACTCAAAGCCTCGGCTTTGCTTCTGGTAAAACGCGCTTGAATATCGCTTGCACTTTCGGTCTTAGCATTTGCTGCGCTGGTACTTTTTGCCTCTGCGTCTTGTGCTTTTCTTTGCTTCAACTTTTGACGAAGTGCCAACATATCAGCCGTAGAAGTAAGCTGCTCTTCTGCGGTTAATGAAGACGCTTCGTTCTCGTGCGCCAACGACTCGCTGTTTTTATCAGAGCCTTTAGCGTTATGAAAACCTTCAGCGCTTTGAAAACCGTCAAAACCTAAAGAGCCATCATCTTCTGACGAAAGTGGCATATCGTCCATGTACGCATCTAACGGAGGTTCATCGAAATATTGCGCAGCTTCGTTATGGGACGCACTGACTTTACTTGGCGTTGGTTCAAGCTCTGCAGCAACGCTTTCTGTTTGTACCGCTTGTACCGCGGTGTTTTCTACGGCTAGTTCTTCAATAGATGAAGTTGGAGCTGGCTTTACAGATTCATCATCATGTGAAGCATCACGCTCGAGTGCTGTTGTTTGAGTCGACGTTGCACCTGACTCTGCATGAGGTAGCGCCGACAGAGTATCGCTTTCATCAGCGGCCGCATTTTCCTGCTCTTGCTGTGATTCAAATGGAGACGTCGATTGTTCTTGCTGCTCTTTTTCGATTATTGATGTAGCAAGTGAGTCTTGGGTAGATGGCGCACTTCCTAACGACTGTTCAGAGGTAGATTCAACCGATAGATGTGAAGGCGTCTCCTCCTGCACATTGGTTGCAGAAGTTTCGCTTAACGGCGCTTCCTCCTGCTTACCGACGTTTCCCGGGCCACCACTGGAAGAAGCATGATCTACAGGTAAACTATGCTCACTCCTCCCGTTTTCAATTTCACTTACGGTGTCGTCGATGGGGGTGTTTGGAGCAAACGACATCATTCGCATCAATGTCATTTCAAACGCACTTTTTCCATCCGCAGCAAACGGTAAGTCTTTTCTTCCTTGCAGTGCAATCTGATATAGCAGCTGCACTTGCTCAGCTGGAATAGTTTTCGCTAATTGAAATATCGCTTTAGCCGATGTGGTTTCTAGCTTACATGCTTCAGGCACCCATTGCGTTAACGCTATTTGGTGCAGCAGGCTAGCCAATTCGCTGTGTACGTTGTCATAATCGGGGGCTTGCTCTGCGATGTCATTAACTAACTGCAATACATCAGCAGGACTTTTACTTACTACCGCATGAACCACTTTAAGCAACTGGTTCTTGTCCATCAGCCCCAGCATATCGGTTACCACCGATGCCAGCACTTGGTTTCCACCCTGTGCAATCGCTTGGTCTGTTAAACTCAGCGCATCACGCATACTGCCTTGGGCGGCTCTTGCCAAAAGCGCTAGCGCTTGTGGCTCAAAAGGCAGCTGTTCATGCTCTAAAATATGCTGCAGCTGTCCAACAATCTGCTCCCGAGACATGGCTTTCAAGTTAAACTGCAAGCAACGGGATAAGATGGTTATCGGAAGCTTTTGAGGATCGGTGGTCGCCAGTAAGAACTTAACGTGTGGAGGTGGCTCTTCCAGCGTTTTTAACAGCGCATTAAAGCTGTGTTTTGAAAGCATGTGTACCTCATCGATAAGGTACACTTTGTAACGCCCGCGAGTGGGTTTGTATTGCACGTTATCAAGAAGCTCGCGAGTATCCTCAACTTTGGTTCTTGATGCAGCGTCAATCTCTAACAAATCAACGTAGTTCCCCTGCTCTATCTCTTTACAGGTGTTACATTGACCGCAAGGGTTTGCCCCTTGTCCTTCTTCGCAGTTAAGGCTTTTCGAAAAAATACGTGCAATGGTAGTTTTACCTACGCCTCGCGTACCAGTAAACAGATAAGCGTGGTGTAGACGATCGTTATCCAAAGCATTTGAAATGGCAGAGACAACATGTTCCTGACCCACAAGTTCACTGAACTTGCCCGGTCGCCACTTCCTTGCTAGTACCTGATAACTCATTATTACGTATTTCGCCTTTTGCTAGTTATGCTTTATAGCGATTATTCGCCTTCAAACTCACAAATAGAGTAGCTTTCTATATCAAGCGTACTCAATTTCTTCTCGCCACCTAGGTCCGGTAAGTTAATAACAAAACCTGCATGGTTTACTTCACCGCCTAGTGAACGAATTAGTTTCGCAGAAGCGGCTATCGTTCCACCAGTTGCAAGTAAATCGTCAATAAGAAGAACTTTATCTCCTGGCTCAATGGCATCTTTATGGATTTCCAATGTATCCATGCCATATTCAAGCTCGTAGCTCTCGCTCACTACTTCACGAGGAAGTTTGTTGGGTTTTCTCACTGGAACAAAACCAATGCCCATTTCGATGGCCAATGGCGCACCAAAAAGGAACCCGCGTGCTTCAGTACCTGCTATCTTGGTAAATCCCATACCTTGATACTTTTCTACAAGTAACGAGATACAGCTACTAAATGCTTTGTGATCTTCTAAAACGCTGGTCACATCTCTAAATAAAATACCTGGCTTTGGATAGTCAGGTACGGTTTTCACTACTGATTTAATATATTCTGCAGTCACAATTATGCCTTGAATGTCTGCGTTATAACCAGAAGGTGAACCAGCCGGCGATGATATGCATCAACGGGAACGCGATTAGAGTTACTAGCGATGCTAGAAAGTACCACTTGTTATAGACTTCTTTGAAATCTGAATTGTCAGCCATTTGCACTACCTAAACAATTTTGTGAACAAAAAAATGGTGCTAAATGTTAATCGAAAGCAAGCCCGATTGACAGCGCTAATATGATCGATCGCTCACTTTCAGACCAGATCCTGGCGAAAGTTTAATATAAAGCAGGTAAATAGTAATGGTTACTTAGGATACTGGAAGCAGTATTCCTTTTTGTAACATGTCAGTGAGGGTCTGGTTCATACCATTTATGAGCACGTTTGAAGGAACTTGGGGAAGTTGTTGGCACAACGACTCAGCTAATTGTTCTATTTCCATCCCCAGTTCATTTTGTTCCAGCGTGTCGACTAAAATAGCCGTCACCGGATTAACATGAACAAATTGAACGTCAAACTCACGGTCTCTGTAAACAACGTAGAACTGCTGTTCTTGGGCAGGTTGCTCTGGGATATAATCCTCACCAATTAGATGGACTTCGAACTGATATGCCGCCAACGAGGCATACGGTGACACCCTAATGGCGGTAACATTGTCTTCTTCTTGATAGAATTCAACGTTGCCTTCGTTTTTTCTAATACTGACGTCAAGCTCTAGCCACTCATAGTGAGCGAGTTCTGCTGCAAAATCAGGAAGAGTAATATCGAAGGTTGGCTCTGTTGAAAGGTACTCAACGAACTCTTTACTTATTTCAGCAAAATAAGGAGAGCGGCATTCGTGCTCAATAAAAAACTGACGCACAATACTCTCCCATCCTTTTTCACCATACTGTTTTACCACAATAGATTTTAAAACGGGAAAACCGGTACTGACGAAATTATCGATGTTGTTAAAAAACAGGGATTGATAGATTTTCATCCGACGAATGTGATCAGCGTCGGTATCACAAAATGTCTGTGGGTCTTTGATCGCATCAACGAATGTTTTTTGAGTGGTTTGAAATGACTGAGTCACGCGACACTTCCTTTAACGTTTGATGCTCGAACAGCTTCGCATTTTGCTTGAATTTGCTTAATTTTCTTCACTTCCGCTAATAATTCGCTTAACGGGGGAATATTAAAATCACGCTCTAGCAAAGTCGGAAATACGCCGTGAGTGAGGTAAGCATGCTCCAACAGCGCCCAAACTGGCTCAATGACATCAGCCCCGTGAGTATCAACTTTCAAATCCTCTGCTTCATCATAATGACCAGCAATATGGCCATACACAATTTTGTCTGAGGGTAAGCCGTTAATGAACGCTCTCGCATCGTATTTATGGTTGATACTGTTCACGTAAACATTGTTTACGTCGAGAAGCATCTTGCAACCCGATTCTTTTAGTATGCTCTTGGTAAATTCAAGCTCATCCATCTCTTGGCCTGGCGCAATGTAATAAGAGACATTTTCCAAGACTAGCGGTCGTTCAATGATATCTTGAACTTGAACAATTCGAGATACTACGTGCTTAATTGCGTCTTCAGTAAAAGGAATTGGCATCAGGTCGTACATATGCCCGTTGCCAGAACAAAAGCTTAAGTGCTCGCTATACAATGCAATATTGTTTGCATCTAAAAATCGCTTAACGGTTTTTACAAACTCGACATCTAGTTTGTCGCTACTTCCGATAGACAAAGATAAACCATGAGTTGTAAAGGGAGCTTGCGAAGACGCTTGCTGAAATTGTTCTTGGTACTTCCCACCAAGTGGGATCCAATTTTCAGGGGCTACTTCCCAAAAATCGACTTCAGATGGCAATGTAGGTAAAAGCGCTTTTAGCATTTCCCGACGAAACCCAAGACCTGCGCCACAGATGTTTTTCATATCTTCCCCTTTACCGCATGGGATTGCACAATAGTAACGTACGTTACTAGACAAAAAAGGCCATCATTCGACAGCCATTTTTTGCTAAGCGTAACTCGTGTAGCCTTCATCATTCTTTTTCAAGCTACACGATGTTTTTTGAATGGCGGTTACATGCTACCGCATTTGCCTTCGCCGCACTTGCCTTCTTTACCAGCTTTCTTGTCGCCGCCACATTTACCTTCGCCGCACTTGCCTTCTTTGTCAGCTTTCTTGTCTCCGCCGCACTTACCTTCGCCACACTTGCCTTCTTTTTCAGCTTTCTTGTCGCCGCCGCACTTACCTTCGCCGCACTTGCCTTCTTTCTCTGCTTTGTCGCCGCCGCACTTACCTTCGCCGCACTTGCCTTCTTTCTCTGCTTTGTCGCCGCCACATTTTCCTTCGCCACACTTGCCTTCCGCAGCGAATTGGCTGTAACCAGATTCTAATGCTTGCATACCAAATGGATTTACATCTGCTACTGCAACCGTTGACGCCAAAGAGCCAATTACAACTGCACCCAACGCTGTCGCTACTGATGATTTTTTGATTTGTTTCATTGATGTACCCTCAATAATATTAGTCATGTTTGACGTACAGTAAGCACGTGTACTTTAAAAGACCCTGTGGGCTTAAAGGATATTTCACAAAAATTAATTTTTTTACAATTAATTTTTATGACATTGATATTAAAAGGTTTTATATTAACAAAAGTGTATCTGCATACTTTTACAATAAGTTAACAGGAAAAGTTAAGTACAGTACCTACAAAAAGTACAGGGTAAACGCGGTGAAGCAACAATTTTATCTAGGTCAATGGCAAGTCGATGTAACCAGCAATACGCTATCTCTCGGCAAGCTTAAGAGGACTATAGAGCCGAAAACCATGGATGTTCTGCTGCTGTTGTGTCAGCAAAAAGGAGAAGTAGTATCCTCTGACGAGATCGTTGCTCAGTGCTGGCCTAAACATATTTGTTCACTACCTCGAAATTTAGCTTTATATAAAAGCGTATCAGCCGCTTGCAACAGAGAAGTTATGTTCTCATAACAAAGATTTTCATTCGCTGCCACTCCCATATTAACTGTGAGCTTTTTATTTGACACGAGTATGAAGTGCCTGACACTGAGTGGGGCACGGAGCCGCCCGATTCGTATAGGCAACAGTTGTACAGTTGGTAAGGAAAGAGTTATTTATTCGCACTTTGATAGGATTCTAATATTGTAGAGTCACTTATATATGTAGTAACCAGATTCAAACTATCAACAAGTTCATCTTTGTACCTACTGTGATTTGAAACTGCCAAATAGGAAGGTACGGTCAATTTGTCTGAAATACTTACCTCAACTAATCGACTACCTAATGCCTCTGTATAAAATTGATAGGGTTGTTTGTAGCTAATTAGATAAGACGTTCTTCCAACATCAAAAAGGTGAATCGCGTCGCTACTTGTCGGCATATCAAAAAATTCAAAACCTTCTTGCTTAAGTGCCTGTCGAATCCCTAAATAGTCATAGCCGCGAATTGCCGAAATTGACTTACCATCCGCAAGTTGTCCGTTATGTAGAAGTACAATAGTTAAGTAAACAAATGGAGCGTTTATAAATGTAGCGTTCTGATCTAACGCTGAAGTACCTCTGACATTAATTGTGAGATCGACCTTCCCGGTCTTCACACGTTCAAACAAACGAGCCGGAGGCATGCATTCAACTAACACGTTATAATTCATTTTAGTCAATATGGCTACAGTTGCATCTATCGCTACACCATGACAACGCGAAGAGTCGGGTTCTTTAATTACTAATGGCGGAAACTCAACGACACCAAGCGTAATAGACTTTTTTGTTTTTAAATTTTCTTCAGAGCTTGCGCAATACGCCCAAGAAATAAGAATTAAGCAATAACCTAAAAGAACCTTACGTTTCACATTTTTACCGATTTATTCATTGATAAATTACTTATATAGAATTTTGCGAATAAATAATAGGAAGGAGATGTTATTACTAGATCTCTCCCAGTCAAAATATGCTTACAGCACAAGCACACAAGAAATGGGGTCAGAGTACATTTCTCTGACTTAACGGCATTGGGGGGTAAGGGAATGACTATGTTCTGATGTTTAAAGTAATAAAGTACTCTGACCCCAATTTGAGGTTTTGCTGGGGGGAATGGGGATTAATGTACTCTGACCCCATTTTTTTTCTTTCTTCCAAACGCAAAAAACCCGCCGTTAGGCGGGTTTCTTTAATTGGGACCTGGCAGTGTCCTACTCTCACATGGGGAAACCCC
>NZ_JAYMEU010000004.1:0-202460 GCF_037029575.1 Alteromonas sp. CH_MED4-4
GTTTTATTATCGAGTTCGAGGAACGCCTCGAAAAGCATATTAACTAATGGCAGTTACACAGAATCTGTTACAGGCTCGCTAGTACATATTACAGAGCTTTATAGTGCGAGTACTCGTCGCTTCCGATATCTCCGGTACCACCACCATCGGAATTGCCGTGGTCTGACGACATTACATAAACATGCCTGTCTTGTTTAGTATTCATTGACTGCATCGTTTTTAGCGCAATCCAAAGTATAAAAAAGATGACTGTCTTGTTTAGTCCCCAGATGAATTTAGTGTATTTCACGCAAGCCAAAAACAAAAAAGCCAGCATTAGCTGGAGTACATAAACATGCCTGTCCTGTTAAGTAAGTAAGTATTTTAAGTGTGGTTTATTATTGAAACAAATATGTTTGTCTTTTTTAGTCGTTTAATACACATAAAGGTGACTGTCTTATTTAGTCCCATAGTGACTAATTCCTAAATGTTTAACGACATATGTTGTTTAAAAAGGGGCAAAGCCAAACGAGCCCTTGGATTTTTGTCGCTGGCGATTGTTAGTATTCTTTGTAAAGGTGCCTGTCTTTTTTAGTACTCCGTGCTGTTTGAACATCGCTTCTTGTCGATAAAGCGGTAACCCATACTGATATTTGCTGGTGATGATTTGACTTAACAAGCTTGGCGTTGCGTAGCCTTTTGGGATCACGCTGTGAGGTACGGGCGCTTGTTTAATCGTGTTGCTGATACCGTCCTTTTCACAGGTACGGCACGCATATTTAGGGCGAACATGCTCAATCACGTTGACCTGAGCAGGAATAAACTGAAGCTTCTCTGACTTATCTTCACCAATGCGATGTAATTCGCCCGCACAACAGCCACAGATTTTTTCTTCGTCGCTAATATCGTGAACGATAACTTCACGAGGCAGGTCTTTAGGTAGCGGTTTACGTGTGGGCTTTTTACGAGTATAGCTAATCGTTTCTTCGGCTGTTTCAGCTTCAACAACCAGTTCTTCCGCTTCATTGAACAACTCACCTTGCCCAGGGTGGCCTTCGGTGCTTTTTCCAAACTGCTTATGCTGGGCAACGCGGAACTGTTCTTCTAAATAGGCAATCCGCGCGCGCTTCTCTTCAAGAAGCGCTTCAAGTTCAGCGATGCGGGATTGGTATTCTTTCTCGTTCATACCACCATTATCCCGTATTAAGCTGCTGATTACCTTACATTATTAAGACTATTTCGTGATCGTTAATCGCTACTTATGATCACAGGTTATAAGCCGGATGCGTTGTAGTGCAACGGCTGATGGCCTATGACATCGTAACCCGATAACAGCCATTGTAGCTGTTGCTCACTCATATGCATCTGTTTTAAGTTCGCATCGACAGGCCACTTAAAACGATGCTTCTCGAGGCGTTTATACCAGAGAGCGAAGCCCGTTTTATCCCAATAGAGTATTTTGACCTTATCGCGCTTTTTGTTGCGGAAGACGAACAGTGCATCGCGAAACGGATTCAGGTTCATATCCTGCTCAACAACGACAATTAAGCCATTTATCGATTTGCGGAAATCGACGATATCCATGTACAGGTAAATGTCGGCAGGCTCTACGAACATCTTCATTCGGACAATGCCTTCATCACGGTAGCAATCCAGTGAGGGTTAATATTGATTGGCACGCTAAGTTGAGCATTTCCAAGTTGCAGGAGAAGTTCGCCACCCATTGCTTCGGTGTAGGATTCAACCTTCGTGACTTCACGTTTCACCTGAACAAACTTGTTGCTTGTTCGCTGTAACCGAATATCACGACGCCTGGTGTAGTAAGTTTGAACATTAATCTGCTGTTGGCGACAAAACGCCACTGCGGTGAGCCCGCTTTGCTTTTGCTGCTCGAATAAGTTGAGCCAGTCTTGCACTTCTCTTCGTTGATATTGCGGCATGGTCATTCTCCTTAACAAAAAGAGAACACCATGCCGTAGCTGACTTATGAATTGAACGTGGGGATTACCGGACGGACACAAAAAAGAAGCTGCTTAACAGCTTAGGCGACAACTACCTTGAAAAACGCCGGTTGTGCCGTTGACACAGAATAAGACTAAAAACAGTCTTTATATGAAAAACCTTACGCCGGAAATAGAATTCGAAGGCGAGACATACCTATTCATGACTCAACAACTTAGTTCCATACCCGAAGATGTGCTCAAAGACTGCATCGGTTCTTTAGAGCAATCCCGCGAATTGCTAATAGGTGCAATAGACTTTGCTATTACTGGAATATAGCCTTTCTATAAGAGACTCTGACAGGTGGGCATAACGGCATAATGTGCCTAGAGAAGTGCACAAATGAGCCTGTCTTGTTTAGTCGTAGTTCTAATTACCTTTAAACACGATGACACTCTTTAAAAGTGCTAGTTCCATATTCTCACTAAGCGTAAGACAGATAACAAATGTAGTATTTCCTCCCTAAGCGCATAAGACAGGTACCGAATGCATACCGTTGTAAAAAGTGACTGTCCTGTTTAGTCTTACACAAACATGCCTGTCTTATTTAGTCTTTTTTGCGACATAATTCTTCCTTAAAAATCTAACGCCTAAAGCAGAGGCGCATTTACGCGTCCACTGCCTTTACTTGTTAGGCTAGTCTGTCCACAGACATGCCTGTCTTGTTTAGTACGTTTTCATCTACAAACTTGCCTGTCCTATTTAGTTTTTTGTTTAGTTATTCGGATTATAAGGGAACTTTTACCGCATGATCCCATAAACTAGTATCATATAATAAAACTGAAACTTCGCTTGGCTCTTTAATTAACCCTCCCGAAATACCTTGTTGAACAAGAAATCTCGACGCTTCACCTTTGTTATTCATACCTTCGACAATATCTTCATAAAACCTATGGCCACCAACATCAAATTCCTCATCATCAAATCTATCATTGTAGAACGCTTTCGCAACCGAAATCACATGGGGATCATCATGTTTTTTGATGCTTTTCGAATAGTAAATAAATGATTTACCGTCTAATTTAGACTTTGGAAATTTATAAATATGGTCGATAGAGTTGTTGTGTGACCTTGCGTTATTTTTCTCTGTTGAAAAATAAATCCCCCAACCGTATTTGTTGGATACTTTACCTATTTTAGAGTCGTCGAAATCAGTAAAGCTTGCTGTTGGTGAATGCCAAAGAAACTCTTCTTCATTCTTTTTAGTTTTTTTAAACCACATGAACATCGGCTCCAAAGAACATAACGCCCGCCTCAACGAGCAAATTTTGCTGGCGGCAGTTTTGCCGCGCAGCGCAAAAGTGGTGACAGTAAAATTTGTCCGTTGCAGGCTCTTGTTATGCGGCTGCTTCATCTACTGCTTCTTTTACCGCAGCCATATAGGGGACTATAACGTCGATATAAGCCTTGAGATCGCCAAATGATACATCTGCGGCTGTATCATTATGATGAACAATATTATTTCTTTTGGTAACTATTGTATTTATTAGATCCTTGTTGCTTTCAAAGTTTTCCTTTTTAGCTAAGTCAATTCCTAGCAACTGAAATAATTTCAAAGTTCTATATGGATTGGCGGAAATTTCGTTCGCAATATCTTTTTTTGTCACAGGCAGCGATATATCACTGTAATTCAAGTGTTTATCCTTTATCCCCGTAGCAAGCCTCCAATGCAGAAAATTGTGCGGAATTTGCGCAGAAACAACTCGACTTGAAATGGATTGACTATGTTTAAACGCAACATCTTGTAAAAATGCTTCTAGATAACTACAAACACTTATTAAATAGGACTTCACAAAAAAATTAACATTATCTATAAATAGGATATCAGGTTCATCGCAGAGTACACGTTGTTCAGAAATCTCAACCACTTGCTTTAATAATTCAAATTGCTCTGAGTACTGCGTAAACGGGCAAGAACTAGTTGATTGCATCATCTAACAAAGGTCTCCATAGATTTCTTCGTCTTAGAATTGATGTTTTTTTCTGTAAACCACCTGAAAGTGTGCGTCTAAACTCATCACTTGCGCACAATTCATTATATGCAGTTTTAATCTCTTCTTTTCTCTCTAAGATTATTTGCTCATCTAATAATCCTACTGTAACCATAAGCAAATCATAGTGGACCATGCCTTGTTTTGGTCTATCGCGTGTTACATCAGAGAACAACCCCTCCCCAAAGACATTTTTACAATTGTTTATAGCGCTATGAAATTTTGAGCGCAGCTGGGTGATTTCATCTTCAGCCGACTCAAAATTTTGCTCCATGTAACTGTCAAGAAAATCACTTAAAACATCGTTAAATTCGGCTAGCTCAAGATCACTAGAGAATGCCAAGAACCTCAACACCTGTTCATCAGGCTCTCGATTATCACGAACCTTGCCACTTCCATCCACAATACCAAAATTCTTTATTTCATCTGTTTCAGCTAATTCGACGAGGAGGTCGTCAAGAGCCCCGGGGTAAATGGCATGCCTAATTTCTTGCGGGCTTAACTGGACGGCGCCCTGATTTAGTCTCGCGAATATTTCTCTAATTAGTTTCTTGGGATTTTCCTTACGAAGAACAATGCAACGAATTGTTGTGGACTCTAATTCGGCTTGTAAATCGCCAAGTTCTGAGAATTTTTTTCCCTCTAACTCTTTAAATGTTGTCATCCCCTCCAAAGCAAATTCATCGTTAAAAAATCTAGTTATAGTTGTTAACCTTTGCACACCATCAATAACTAACTGCTTTCTATTGTCATCTTCAGCGAAATAACACGAGGGAAGTGGAATTCGCATTAGGCATGATTCTATAAATTTCGACGCTCTTCCCCAACCATCCTTGTCCCATTTATATTTTCTTTGAAACTCTGGGTTCAGTATTGTCTTAGGATTATCGGAAGTGATTCTTGAGACTAATGTTTCAAACGGATAATCAATTGGGTATAGATTTAACGTCTTGTCTTGAACTTCTTCACTCATTTTTATTCCTATATTTTGTAAATTGTCGATTTCTTCGCATAACGCTCGCATTTGCGGCTGATTTGGAGCGCAGCGGAAAACCAGTCCGACAACATGCGCTTGTTATGTTAATACCCTACCTACTTTCCTGTTATAGGTAATAGTACCGGTACTTCAAACTGAATCCTGCTCACTGAGCTATTTTGCGAACTATTGGAATTTGCTGAAGATACAGATATAGAGCCTACAGAACCACCATCATTTGCTGATGTTTGTTCTTCAGCAACTGTAACAGCAACATCGAACTCAACCTTTTGTAATGGAACACCAGTTTCTCGGCAGTATGCATGGCCTTCAGTGTTGCTGTGAAATCTTGCGGTAATTGGGTTAACTTTAGCATTTTGAGTATTTCCATACTCTTGTGCAGCCACGACCCCTTTTATAATTTGCTTTAACGTTTCCGAAACAAAATCATCGAGTTTCATAATTTACCCCAATAAAGAAACTAAAAAAGAACCGATCGACGCAATACTACCTGCATTAGGCAGCCCATTTAAAAGAGTTTTAACTACCGCTTTGCTTGGCTTGCCACTTTCGACTTGAGCTTCAACTGCATCAATAACTTCATAGGAGGCCAATTGCTCTTCTTCAGGAAGACATAGTCTATCAATTTCGTTACGTAAAGCAGCGATATGCTCTTGAAGTTCAGGATTTAAATTTACAATATTGACCGAGTTATCTGTAGAGTGTTGGTTAATTCTATTGTTTGTGCCGGATATATTGTAAGTAATATGTTGGACAGCTGCTTTTGCTTCAGGAAGACCGAGTTTGATAACATCCATTTGGTACCCAGCAGGAATACCATGGAATTTTTCGTGAAAACCCGGATCGATAACTTTGTATGTTTCTTCTGCACCGTTACTCATTGAACGCTGAATTAAGTCACCAGTCTCTATCAAAATATCAGAACGCTGAATAAATATCTTATCCTTTTGAACGCTAGATTTGATATCCGAAATTATTACTCCGTCTTGTTTTAGCACTTTCACGATGTCATTCATTAGATCATCAAATGGCATTTTTCGAACTCTCCTTGGTAACTTAACAGCGTACTCGCCCCCAAACCGTCATGCTATTCCACACAACTTTCGGGAAAATTGTCCTTGTATTTATAACTACAATAAACCACAACCAACAGAAAAATAAAGAAAAAACGCAATACTTTTTATCACGCGCATATTAAAAGCACCATATCAGCGCACAGACGCCACGACTGCTTTTCGCTCGTCCCCAAAAAAACAAAAAAGCCAGCATAAGCTGGCTTCAAAACACAAAAATAAATTTCGTCTTATCTAAAAACTACTTCTTCTGCCTAGCAGCCAACTTCTCCAACTGCTCGTCAGTCGCCGGAAGCTGGTGCTTCTCTTTCCACTCTGAATACGGCATTTTGTATACCACTTCGCGTGCGGCTTCGTAGTCGATATCAGCGCCCTGCTCGCTTGCAGCCGCCGAATACCATTTTGCCAAGCAGTTACGGCAGAAGTCGGCCAAAATCATCAGGTCGATGTTCTGAACGTCTTTGTTTGCGTCTAAGTGTTCTACTAAGCGGCGGAATACCGCTGCTTCTACTTCGGTTTGCGTTTGCTTATCCATTATCCAATACCTCTAAAAAAGCGCTTTTTCGTTATGGGTTGAATGTGTGGCGTAAATGTATGGGTTAGTGGGTAAAACCCAACCCGTTTTTACTTTTAAAACCTAAAACGAAAAAAGGGAGCCAAGCTCCCTTTTTACTTATATACAGCTAACTAGGTTTAAAACCTAATTGGCATTACTCTGCGTCGTCAGACTTAGGCGCTGGCTTTTCTAGAAGCTCTTTAATGCTTAGACGTACACGGTTTTGGCGATCGATTTCCATAACCTTAACGTCAACCATTTGGCCTTCTTCTAGGTAGTCAGTTACTTTGTTCACACGCTCGTGAGCGATTTGTGAAATGTGAACAAGACCTTCTTTACCTGGAAGTACTTCTACGAACGCACCGAAGTCTACAATACGTGTAATCTTACCGTTGTAAGTCTTACCAACTTCAATTTCAGCCGTTACTTGCTCAATCTTGCTAATAGCGATGTCTGCTTTCGCACGCTCTGTCGCAAAGATTTTGATAGTACCGTCGTCTTCAATCTCGATGTTAGTGTCAGACTCTTCTGTAATTTGACGGATCATTGCGCCGCCTTTACCGATAACGTCACGAATCTTGTCTTGGTCAATCTTCATGGTGTAAATGCGTGGAGCAAATTCACTTAGCTCTTCACGGTGACCGCCAATCGCTTCGTCCATTACGTTAAGAATGTGCAAACGTGCTTCTTTTGCTTGTTTAAGCGCAATTTGCATGATTTCTTTAGTAATACCTTCAATCTTAATGTCCATTTGAAGTGCAGTAATACCTTCGGTAGTACCCGCTACTTTAAAGTCCATGTCGCCAAGGTGATCTTCGTCACCAAGGATGTCTGAAAGTACAACAAAGTTGTCGTCACTCTTAACTAGGCCCATTGCGATACCCGCAACAGACGCTTTAATTGGAACACCTGCATCCATAAGCGCTAGTGAAGTACCACAAACCGACGCCATTGAAGATGAACCGTTTGATTCTGTGATTTCAGAAACCACACGTACTACGTACGGGAATTCTTCTTCACTTGGCATTACTGCTTGAATACCACGCTTCGCTAGACGACCGTGACCAATTTCACGACGCTTAGGCGAACCAATCATACCGGTTTCACCAACACAGTATGGAGGGAAGTTGTAGTGAAGCATGAAACGGCTGTCGCGCTTACCTTGAAGCTCGTCAATCATCTGTGCGTCACGCTCTGTACCAAGCGTAGCAGCTACAAGTGCCTGCGTTTCACCACGAGTAAATAGTGCAGAACCGTGAGTACGAGGAAGAATACCTGTTGCTACGTCTAGTGCACGGATCATTGCTGGGTCACGACCGTCAATACGTGGCGCGCCAGATAGGATGCGTGAACGTACAACGTCAGACTCAAGGTCGTGAAGAAGGTCTAGTACTTCTTTCTTATCTTGTTCTTCGTCTTCAGCAAGGATAGCTTCTAGTGCTTTTTCAGTTGCTGCAGTTACTGCGTCTTTACGCTCTAACTTGTCAGAAATCTGGTAAGCCGCAGTCATTTCTGCTTCAGCTAGTGCTTTAACTTTGTCTTTAAGCGCAGTGTTTTCTGCTTCTGGTGCCCAGTCCCACTTCTCAGTGCCAACTTCAGCAGCAAATTCGTTAACTGCGTTAACTACAGTTTGCATTTGCTCGTGACCGAACATAACCGCACCTAGCATGGTGTCTTCAGAAAGCACGCTTGCTTCTGATTCAACCATAAGTACTGCGCCTTCAGTACCCGCAACAACAAGGTCAAGCTCGCTTTCAGCTTGCTCTTCTGCGCGTGTATTTAGAATGTATTCACCGTTGCTAAAACCAACACGAGCCGCACCAATTGGGCCGTTGAAAGGAATACCAGAGATAGCAAGGGCTGCTGAAGTACCAATCATAGAGATGATGTCTGTAGGGATATCTGGGTTAGCAGACATTACAGTAACAACAACTTGTACTTCGTTTTTGAAACCTTCTGGGAATAATGGGCGGATTGGACGGTCGATAAGACGTGCAATCAGTGTTTCACCTTCAGATGGACGACCTTCACGCTTGAAGAAACCACCTGGGATTTTACCCGCAGCGTACGCTTTTTCTTGGTAGTTAACAGTAAGTGGGAAGAAGTCTTGATCTGCTTTGGCTTCTTTTTTACCAACTACTGTTACCAGTACAGACGTATCGTCCATGCTCGCAAGAACCGCAGCTGTTGCCTGACGAGCAATTACACCCGTCTCTAGAGTTACAGTATGCTGTCCATACTGAAATGATTTAGTAATAGGAGTCACTATTTGTCCTTTAATTTCAATCTTTATTTTATCGCTTTTAAACGCGGCGCATAGTATAGCCATGAAGTAGCGTTAATACCATGGTCAAATGCAGCCCCGCGCGGAATTTGTCGTGTTATTAGGTCATTAACCGCTATCACCTATAGCACCATGACTATATGAAATATCTGTGAAATTTCAATTATTGACTATATTTTCATCATACTGACACAAAACAGCGTATGCTAGAACAAAAAGCGAACAACGTAAGAACTTAAATAAACATCTCGTGCGACCAATGCGCAGAAGTGATTAACCACAACAAGAACGTCTAATATTAGTGTGCTAAAGGAGATAACCATGTTGGTACTTCGACTTAATAAAGCAGGCATGCCACAAGAGTGGATAGATGTTGAACAAGCCGCAAAGCTTTACAGTCAAGATAAGGTGCTATTTGAGCTAGGTAGCGATGCTATTACGCTTAAGGGAGGCTGGAATCACGAAGGGCTGCAAAGTCAGCTTACCCTGTCTAGTATTATCGCGTGCGACGGCAAGGTAACAGATTTATCTGGCAAAGTTGCCCTTACTAATCGCTATTTGTTTAGGCGCGATAGCTACCTGTGTATGTACTGCGGCAATAAGTTTACGCCAAAGCAGCTTACCCGAGACCACATTATCCCCCGCTCTCGCGGCGGAAAAGACAGTTGGACGAACGTTGCCACGGCTTGCCAGCGGTGTAATCACGCGAAAGGTGCTAAAACACCAGAAGAAGCCAACATGCCCCTACTCGCGGTTCCGTTTAGACCAAATGTGTACGAGCGTTTTTATTTAATGAACAGGCGGATTTTGGCTGACCAAATGGCCTTTTTACAAGGCCACTTCACCAGCCACAGAGAATGGACGTGCTTAGAATAGACGCTATAGCGTACCGCTAGTAGTTGTCTGTGCTTCGGGCATTGCTTTAGCTTGGTTTTGCACCGAAGAGGAATCGCTGTGCTGTGCATGAAGCTGGCGCTGCTCTTCTTTTTGCGCTTTGAACCACAGACTTAACCAATCTGAGCACATTTTGTGCTCTAACTCGTGAGCTTCGGCTGTAGGGCAAAACAAGCTTACCTTTACCACCACTTTGGCAAGTTCATTGGTTTTAATCTCAACCTCTGGGTCGATGCGAATAAATTCTTGCTCTAAATGACGTTCAATTAGGCCTTTGTAGCGCTCTGCTACATCGCGGAAATATTCACAATGTGCCTGTGCCCTGGCATGAAACGCTGGAAGCAAACTATAGGCGTTAACAGAAGGCTCGTTCACTATTTCAAATGAATGCAAACGGTAGCGACGCATGAAGTTAAGGTTACGCACAGTTTGAGTTACAAGCTGACTATTAGGCACGTACACGTGTTTACCCGTGTAGTTAAAGCTTTCAGGATCTACTTCTAAAAGCGCTGTCTTTGCCCAGTCCATTTCTACCACTTCACCAATGATGTTGTTCATTTGGATCCAGTCGCCTACCCTGAACGGCCGAGCGCCCAGGTAGTAAATGAACCCCATAAAGCACTGAATAAACTCGCGGGTTGCCAACACAATGGCTACCATAAAGGCAGCAATGGAGATTGCCAGTGTTTGGATTTCAGAGCTCCATACCATCATTAACACAATAATGATAAAGGCATTACCCAGCTGCTCTAGGATATTGATTTGGTTTCGGCGGTCTTCGCCACGATGAGAACTAATACGCCTGATAAGGCGCAACACACCCTTTTTGATAAAGTGCAGTACAATTAAAAGTACTAGAGATGTCAGCAGTTTATAATCATTGGCAAAACTTATAAATTGATGCCATAACTGCGCTGGGTCTATCACAATCTCCATGTAAGCTCCGTCTGTACTCCGAGGGTAAATATTTGAATAGGCGAAAAAAAGCGCCGACGAATGTCAGCGCTTTTAATTATGAAGCATGTAAACTCGTGGCACAATGCCGACCAGTTAAAACATCTTTTTATTAGTCGCGAATTTGGCCTTCGCCATTCACTAAATATTTCTCTGAAGTCAATGACTCCAAGCCCATTGGGCCATAAGCATGTAGTTTAGTGGTTGCAATACCAATTTCTGCACCTAAGCCAAGCTGGCTACCATCAGAAAAACGTGAAGAGGCATTAACCATTACTACACTTGCATCAACTGCACGTTGGAATAACTTGCCTTTTTCAGCATCTTCCGTACAAATTACTTCAGTGTGGTTACTACCAAATTGCGCAATGTGGTCAACCGCTGCTTCGAAATCGTCAACTACACGGATAGCGATTTCAAGGCCAAGATACTCTTCACCGTACGCGTCTTCAGAAATAACGTCAGCACCATCAAAGTACTGGCTACCTTTGTCGTTTACGTGAACCTTAACACCCTTTTCTTTGAATGCATCGGCCACTTTAGGCAGAAAATCACCCGCAACGGCTTGGTGTACAACTAAGCCTTCTAAGGCATTACATACGCCAGTACGCTGTGTTTTACCATTTAGAAGTAGCGCCATGGCTTTATCTAGATCAGCATCTTTGTCTACGTAAAGGTGACACACACCTTTAAAGTGCTGAATTACCGGCACTTTAGCGTTGTCAGTCACGTAGTTGATTAGACCTTCCCCACCACGTGGAATAATCACGTCAATGTAATCACGCTGCTCCATTAGCTCTTGCATTAATGCACGATCTGGGTTCGGAACTACCGTTACCAGCGCTTTTGGTAAATTGTGCTTCTCCAGCACGTCTTGCATAAGCTCAGCAATGGCTAAACTCGTATCTAGTGCTTCTTTACCACCACGTAATATCACTGCGTTACCCGATTTAAAGCACAGCGCGCCTGCGTCGGCAGTAACATTAGGTCGTGCTTCATATATCATGCACACAACACCAAGCGGTATACGCATTTTCTTAATCTCAATACCGTTTGGACGTGTACCGATAACGCGCTCTTTACCCACAGGATCGTCTAGTTCAACAATAACTTCGATGCCTTCAGCCATTGATTCAATACGCTCATCGTTTAGGATTAAGCGGTCAACCATCGCTGCGTCTAAGTTATTCTCTTTGGCGCGCGCGACTTCCTTTTCGTTTACTTCAATAATTTTGCTTTTGTTTGCACGAATTGCCGCGGCCATATCAGTTAACACCGCGTTTTTCTGGCTTTCACTTAAAATAGCCAGTGTACGTGCAGCTTTTTTTGCCTGTTGTGCTAACTCTGTAATAATGCTCATTCTTTCTCCAGATTTGCTATGTGCTGATCAGAAATAATTGGCCCAGTCTTTTCCTCAAACTCATGGGCGAATTCTTCGTTTTCCTGATTCGCAATGAAATTCAATAAACAGCTACTGTAATTCGACTTGGCTTTTACCAGTTTAGTACCGTCTTCTTTACGTACTAGAATGGTGTCGCCTACCGAGAACTCACCTTTCACGTCAATAATTTCGCTACTTGTCAGTTGCTCTGCGTCGCCAGCTAAAGAGGCGTCAAAGTCCCCTTCTACTATCACCTCACCCTGCGCGTTTGACGTATGGCGCATCCAATGCACATTCTCTTGCATTGGCTTGGCGTGAGGTTTGAAATGCGTGCCTGGGTTTTCACCTGCTAGCAGCATATTAAACGACAGTTCAGTAAAGCCGTTAATAATATATGTATCTATACCATGCGAAACGGCTTTTTCGGCCGCTTCAATTTTAGTGCGCATACCACCGGTGCCTACACCGCCTTTTACCGCACCGCCAGCCATGTCATAAATGCTTTGATCAATGGTATTAACTGATTTAAGCAATTGTGCGTCTTCGTGTTCATGCGGGTTCTTATCGTACAACCCATCAATGTCTGAACAGATAATAAGTGCATCTGCTTCAGCTGCCGACGCCACCATGGCCGATAAATTATCGTTATCACCCACTTTCAATTTGTCGGTGGTAACGGTGTCGTTTTCATTAACGATAGGCAGGATATTGTTGTCCAATAAACTGAATATCGTTTCACGGATACTTACGTAACGCTCTCTGTCTCGTAAATCAGCATGCGTTAAAAGCATCTGAGCAGACGGAAAATCAAACAGTCTGTCCCACGTGGCAATCATTTCGGTTTGACCCGCTGCTGCCATTGCTTTTTTAACTGCAATATCTGACTTTTCTTGCTCTGGAAACAGGTGCGCGCCCGCTGCGACAGAACCAGAAGACACGAGTACAACTTGTGTACCGTTGGCTCTGCATCGCACGATAAATTGCGCAATGCTCAAAAGGTAATGACTGCTACAACCTTGTTGGTTGGGCGATATCAATGCACTACCCACTTTGATGACTACGCGTTTCCAATTTGGATGACTCATAATAAACTTTTTAACCTTAAGATTGTTGATTTGCTAATTCTTCACTGGCTTGCGCGAATGTTGCCTGTACGTTTGACGATGGGTTTTCGCTAAAGCGACTTACCAAATAAAGCGTTAACGTACTTACCGCAAACCCTGGAATAATTTCATAAATAACGCTGCTTAACGTTTTACCGTCAGCTAAAACGGGCGCGTAAATCCAGAACAGTACGGTTACCGCACCGCTGATCATGCCCGCCATTGCCGCTTTCGCTGTTAAATCTTTTTTATACAGACAAAACAGTACTAACGGACCAAATGCTGCACCAAAACCTGCCCAAGCATTACTTACTAATGATAAAATTGTGTTCGACGCATCCATGGCTAACAACAATGCAACCACAGCTACACCTGCTACACCATAACGGCCAATTGTTACCGTTTGCTTTTCACTCAGCGCCTTGGTTGAAGACTTTTTATTTACCATTACGCGGTAAATGTCTTCGGTTAACGAACTTGCGCTAACCAGCAGTTGCGACGAAATTGTACTCATAATAGCGGCTAAAATAGCGGCCATTAAAAATCCACTGATAAGTGGGTGGAACAGCAATTGTGAGAAAATAATAAATATCGTCTCAGGGTCGTCGACAGCAAGACCAAACTGATTGGCATAAGCAATGCCTACGAATCCTGTTGCCAGTGCACCAATGATGGTCACTAACATCCACGACATACCAATATTTCGCGCTGTGCCAATGGCATTAACAGAACGAATTGCCATAAAGCGAACAATAATGTGCGGCTGTCCAAAGTAACCTAAGCCCCAACCTAAACTCGATAGCAACCCTACAATCGTTAGCGTTTCTAACGATTCAGAAAAATTGGGTACAGATTGATAAGCGGCGCTTGTCATTTGCGACACGCTATCGAACTCGGTAAACGCGACAATTGGAACCAGTACCAGCGCCACGAACATGATGCACCCTTGTACAAAGTCCGTAAGACTTACTGCCAAGAAACCACCAAGCAGCGTATAAGACACCACTACACCCAGCGTAATAAATAGGCCTAGCTGATAGTCGACCGAAAACGCGCTTTCAAATAACTTACCACCTGCAACTAACCCGGCAGAGGTGTATAGCGTGAAAAACAGTACGATAATCACCGCTGAAACAATGCGTAAGCTTGAGTTAGGCGTATTAAAACGCTTCGCAAAAAACTCAGGCACAGTCAGGGAGTCGTTCGCTACTTCGGTATAAACGCGAAGTTTCGGCGCTACTAGTAAATAATTGGCTAACGCACCTGCAACCAACCCTATAGCAATATAAACCGCATCGAAACCGGTTAAATACATTGCACCTGGTAAGCCCATTAGCATCCAACCAGACATGTCAGACGCACCCGCAGACAGTGCGGTTACTTGAGGGCTAACTTGTCGCCCTCCCAAAATATAACCAGAAATATCACTGGTAGATTGTCGGTAAGCAAACAACCCTATCCCTAACATCGCTATAAAATACACCGCTAGTGATAGGTAACTTTCCATTGGCATAACGTTCGTTATTTCCTCTATTGCTCTTCGAAAACTCGTAAATGAAAACGCCATTTAACCTTTGCTAATTCAAATTCAAAAGCAAATAATTAAATCGAACAATAATCATTAGAGCTCTAACAATATAAGGATCTGACAGAAAATTTCAAGTGCAATTTTTAAACAACATCGTTTAACAGGCACTTATGTTTAAATTAGCACCAACCATGTTTCACAGCATATTACGCTAATAAAATTCAAAATTACCATTATTATTCATTAACTTAAAAACACTAAGTCATTTATGAAACAATTTAACTTTAGCTGGAAAGGCGCGAAAAACAGCAACTTTACTATCAGCTAAAACATTTTCATTAAAAATACTTTGTTACGCGCACTCAGACGAAATAACATCCAAAAGAAGCTTTTCTACAGGCAGTAAATGGGTAAGTTGCGTACAATCTTCACTATGTAGCGAGCGAACCCGATTAATTAGCTTCTCACACGCCTTTTCGTCATTTTTCACAGTAAATAGTTTCGGATGAATATAATATTTCCTGCAAACGGTGGGAGTATTGCCAAGTTCTGCTGCAACACACTTACTTAACGTACTCTCCCATTTCTTGGTTCTGGAGTTTGCTATCTGTTCATACACACTGGGCAGGTTTGTTAGTGCAAATCGACTTGATGCCCACGTTCGAAAGTCTTTACAACTGAACTGTTCACTTAGTTCGTTGTGGATGAACGCATTAACGTCTTCGCTCGTTACGTCGTGCCATTGTTTATTCTCATCTTGATAACGAAATAAACAGTAACCTTGTTGTTGCGCACAGTCACAAACTAATGAAGCAAGCTCTGGGTCGCTTACTTTTAGTGTTCTTGGTTTGCCGTGCTTACCAATGTAAGCAAGTTCAACACTATCGTCACACTGCGCTTGTACATGCTTGCGCCGCAATGTAGTTAACCCATATGTGTTATTTTCCTTGCTATATTGAGCGTTGCCAACTCTAGCACCTGTGTAATCGAGCAACAGGCACACCAGCGCGCAAGCTCTTTCTTGCGTCCATGTTGGCTGTGAAATTAATGAAAGACAGTGCTCACGGAACTCAGGAAGTGCATTACCAAAGGCAACCAAACGCTCAAATTTTTCTACTTGCTGCTGCTCGTGCCATTTGCTGTGATAGATATATTGTTTACGTCCTTTTTCGTCATAGCCGACGGCTTGAACGCTGGCTTTACTGTCACGGCTTATAAAGGTGTCGCGCCAATTTGGAGGAATGACAAGCTTTTTGATACGCTTTAGCACGCGCTCTCCTGTGACTTTTTTTCCACTTGCATAGCGATAGTAAAACCGTTTATCACCGCAAGCGATGCGCCTTATTGATAGATGGCTATCATCAGAGTAGACGTTGCAATAGCCCTTAATCCGTTTCATTTATAGATACTCCTTTCCTTACCAGCTAAGAAGACCGACTGTTAAGGTGCTGCTACGGCCGCAGATGCTCGCTGTTCTTTCTTAGTCAGATTGCAAACAACGGTACCAAATCTCAATTTATAAATAGAATCTACAGAAGAACGTACAGAAATGATCACTACACGCAACTAACCTTACCGCAAGCCGACGCTTCCACTGCAAGACAGTGATTTTAAAGGCCATAACGAATTTTCACGCTATGTGTAAAATTATCACAGTACCGGTTGTTTGGTCCGGTAGCGGCGCTTGCTAAAACTCAGCATATCGCTTCGAAATCCTTCTCTATTTCGCCTTCCAGCTTACTAAACCATATTTAACATTCCGAAAATAACCATTAAAAACAATAGTATAAAAACGAACTTTCTCTTTTTTCTACTAAAGTATAAACCGCTACTTTTCTTCATCGGAATGCAACTTGAATAAGTATGAACAATAGTTGTCGAGTTTCCTATGCACTTGGGTGAAGCCGAACAGCAATACCCTTTGAAGTGCAAGTGAAGTGGATTGATTTAGAGAGTCCAAGTAAGAAGTCGAGGATTTAAAGATGAATGTTCAAAGTTCGAAAAACGTAGAGTCAAAAAGCGAAAACAGTAATGAACATGAGAATTTGAGAGCCCATGTTGTATCAACCGGTGATTTGCAAGTCGCGGCTGTATTTCCGTCAAAACGTAAAGTGCAGGAAGTACTTGAGATAGTTCAAGACCAAACATCTGTTGAGGTATCTCAAGTAGAAATTATCGAAGCTAGCGACCCTAAAATGAGTGAAAAACTTGAACGTAACAGTGCATCCATTGGCAAAAGCATGTGGTCGTCCCACCTGTTGCTTGGTTCAATCGGTCTGATTGTAGGTTTAGTGGCGGCATTTTTGTTAACGCAGTTTGGCCCAGCGCTTACTCAACAAAATCCTTTGTTTACCTACATAGCACTAATTAGCCCAGGCATATTCATTGGGTTATTCATAGCGGGTTTAATCGGTTTACGTCCAGACAGAAATGAGGTTATACAAACCGTAAGACACGCGGTTAGATATGGTAAAGTTGCGCTGGTAATTAACCTTAAAAAGTCACAGTCTGCTTCTAAAGTCTCGCAATTATTGAAGCAGCACACCGACAAAGTGGTCGAATCTATTCGGTAGTAAGACTAGCGACATAATATGGAACGCTGCTTCAAAGCAGAATGTGATACAGTAATCATAGCGGAGTTATCAATCTAGCTGTTCCAATATTTTCGAAGGGCAATATAACGAACTCCACGTTTATTGCCCTTCGTCGTTTGGTCGGCGTTATTCTGAAAGAGAGATTAGGCACCAATTGTATGGATTTAATATTTTTTGATTTAGATGGCACTTTGTTAAATAAGTCTTCTGAAATCTCCTCGTTTACTAAAGAGACATTGGGCTTGCTTGGTGAGAGAGACATTGCATTCACCGTAGCGACGGGTCGTACCATGCATTCAGCGCAATTTGTGCTACAAGGTCAGTCTTTTGTACTCCCTCACATTTATAATAATGGGGTGGCAATTTGGGATCCTGCCGGAAACGCGCTAACACTAGAAAATTTGCTCGCGCCCAGTGAAGTAAATCTTATTATCGAGCACGCCGTAAATAATAATATCACGCCTTTCATTAACACAGTGAATATGGATAGCCCAGATCACGAGCACGTGATTTACCATTCGTCGCCTAAGCATCAGGTGGAACACGATTTAATTGAAAAGTATTTCTCGCGCACTAAAGCGCGACTAGCGTCTATAGAGTCGCTACCTGCTAATGCACATATAACAAACATCAGTATGATCGGAGATGCACCGCTAGTCTATGACATGTATAAGCAGCTTAACATGCACGAAGGACTGATAGCGTACTCTGGGCCAGCTATCGAAGGGGATGAGTACCGTTGGATGGATGTACACCACAATCTTGCGAATAAAGGTAGTGCGGTAGAGCTTTTGCGCCAACAGTTGAATGCAAGCAACGTTATTGTGTTTGGCGACAGTGATAATGATTTAAGTATGTTTAAGCTAGCAGACGAGGCTTATGCACCTTCTAACGCTAAACCTTATATCAAAGACGCCGCCACTTCCGTCATTGGGCATCACGATGAAGATGGAATCGCCCGCTTTCTACGAGAGCGATTCTCACTTTAGAAGAAGCTGATTAAAAAGCATCGTGAAAATGGTAGCCTTCAAACTATATGAATTAGGCTAGTTAATTAAGGCTACCACTCTATAGGCTCTCTATCTTTTAAGAATTGGCCATGGGGGCCGCCCTCTTCCATGGTTGCTAACCAAATGGCCGTATCTGCACCTTCCTCGGGTGTTTTAGGCGCATCACTCCCCCCCATTCTGGTATGCACCCAACCCGGGGTCATGCTATTAACGGTTACATCAAGAGACTTCCCGTCAGCAGCTTCATCAACTACCGCTGCCATCTTAACCGTAAGCGCATTAATAGCAGCCTTTGTTATCGCATAGCACATTGGCCCTTTCAGCCCCTCGGCGAAGCTACCGTAACTAGAGCTTACATTGATAATACGTCCAAAACCTCGCTCAATCATTTGCGGTAACGTTTGCTGGATAAGTGTAAGCGGGGCGTTCACATTAATTTGCATCGATTTAGCCAACGTCTCAGAATTTACATCTTTCCATGGCGTGTCGTCTAAGATACCTGCATTGTTTATGAGGATATCAACAGGGCCATACACGGCCTCAGCTCGAACAAACGCATCGACGATGGCTGTTTCGTTATCAAGAGGCATCTCAATAATATGCAAATCCCCTCCCACAATATCTTTCTTGGCTTCAAAGCCGGCCTCTTCGTCTCGACACCCCATTAGCACTTTATAGCCTTTAGACAGCATTCCTTTTACTATTTCTAGACCTATACCTCTGTTTCCACCTGTAACTAATACGTTTTTCGTCATTGCCAATACACTCCTTGCATTTACGCTTGGGCTTGTTTTGCCTCAAAACGATTGGATAAATAAAAACACAGCGGGAAGATTACACTCCACACTAGAGCGATAAAAATATAAGAAAGCACTACGCTTGCGCCCAATTCAACCGCGCCGAATTTGGCGCCGGCGATATAACTGAGCGGCGCGAAGATAGCTCCAGCAACCGCCGCAACGGCCATTCGACCATTAAAGGCGGTTAAACTGTGATAGACCGTACCTGCAAAGGCTGCCCATAGAAGACTTAGCCAAATTGGAATTGGCCAGAAGCTGACCAGCGTTTCTGTCTCGTTAAAAATGAACAGCCCGCAAAAGGTTAAAAGCGCATCAACCACCGTGCCCAGTAAAAATACCGTGCCCATTAGCTTTATATCTTCCACTCGCTTGGGCGAAATGACTATCCATAGAAGGATTAACCCTAACACTGGAATTACTGCTTTATTCTGGAACAAGATGACCAGCCACCAAATTCCTTGAAACCATACAAAGTTCGCAACCTTTAGTACTGCACTATTCTTCATTTGAAACGCTCATATTTTCAATACCAAAGCATACGTTTACCGGTACGTGATAGTTCAACCCTATTGCGACAAAAGTAAACGAAAACGCTCCAGTGTAAGTATAGATGCATAGACTGTTTGCTCTTTCCAATTACAAAGGATGTGTTAATCGTGAAAATGGTGAAGTATTACGTACTTGGTGCATTAGTGGCGTTAGCACTAACGCTGACCGTGCCAGTGATATTGTTAAAAGTGGTTTTTGGTTGGATTGCATTTTCCCTTATTGCCGTAAGCAGCGCCTATTTGCTCAACTATCCAAGCCTGTTTCGCAAACGTGAGGATGGCTCAATACCATTCTACATACGCTGGATTTTTGTACCTTTTTTACTGGGCTCTTGGCTTTACAATGAATACGCACGCAGAACGGATAAAGTCCCTCCCCTACAAAAAATTGAGCCGCACTTATTCCTTGCGTGCCGCATGTCGGGAAAACACGTTAGCCTTTTAAACGAAAACAACATTGATGCCATTCTTGACGTAACCGCTGAATTTGATGGACTGGATTGGACGGCATATCAAGAAGATTACCGCTATTTAAACGTACCGGTACTCGACCATACCAGCCCCACTCCTGAACAACTTGTTTTGGCAATAAATTGGTTGAACCAGCAAATTTCTGAAAAGAAAAATGTTGTTGTGCATTGTGCGCTTGGACGAGGTCGCTCTGTTCTGGTGGTTGCAGCCTATTTACTGGCCAAAAACCCTTCGTTGAGTGTAGATGATGCATTACGTGAAATTAACCAGATACGCCAAACAGCAAGGCTCAATAAACGTCAATTAGCATCGCTGCAGCAGATTAGAGATGGTGGCCTACTTTCACTACAAAAGAATCTAACCCTTATCGTTAATCCAGTTGCTGGTGGCGGTAAATGGGAGCAATACCGAGATGACGTTCTTTCTCGATTAAATGAAAAATTCAAAGTGACCGTGAAAGAAACCACACCTAAAGTAGATGGTAAGGCACTAGCAGAAAAGGCAAAACAAGACGGCGCCCACATTATTGTCGCATGCGGAGGCGATGGAACGTTAACTGAAGTCGCCTCGGCTTTGGTCAACACCGACGTTACCATGGGGATTATCCCCTTTGGTACAGCAAACGCACTAAGCCAAGTGTTGCATGGCTACATTAGTAAAGTCATGCCTATTAGTACAGCATGCGACATCATTATAGAGGGCAACACCTTAGCCATAGATACCGCGACCTGTAACGACCACGTTATGCTTTTGGTAGCAGCAGTTGGCTTCGAGGAAAAAATGATTTCGGCCGCTGATCGCGAAGAAAAGAATGTAGGCGGCCAGTTTGCCTACCTAAAAGGGCTATGGAACGCGATTTCAAACAACGAAAACATGACGTTTAAAGTAGCAAAAGACAACCAGCCAGCTGAAACCTTAGAAACGCCGAGCTTTGTTATTGCAAACGCAGCCCCAATGACCACAGCACTTGCTCAGGGCGCAGAGCCGCCCGACATCACCGATGGAAAGCTTGATTTGACCTGGCTATTACCTCAGCCCAGCTCTGATAAACAATTCGCATCGTTAGCAGAGCTAGTGCTAAGTCCAGCTGAAGCAAAGAAGCAATCTGAATCAATACGGCACGAACGCGCATCAAGCATAACGTTAACATTTGATAAGCCCACGGCGTATGCTGTCGACGGCGAGATCTACGAAGGCGAAAAGCTTGAGATAAAAACATGCCCTCGAAGTCTTACCGTTCTCACCAATTTTGAAGAAAAGGATTAAGCAGTACATGACTCAGAAAAGTAACTTTGAAGAAATCTATACCTTTCTTAATGAGAAGTTTGCTAACGAAACGGAATATCTACAAGCGGTACACGAAGTATTAGAAGATATTGTTCCTATTTACAATGCAAACAAAGACTACAAAGCGTTCGATATTATAAGACGCATTTGCATGCCTGAACGCATTATTTATTTTACCGTGTCGTGGATGAACAGTGATGGCGATATTGAAGTCAATCAAGGTTGGCGTGTACAGCACAATTCAGCCATGGGTCCTTACAAAGGTGGCTTGCGCTTTCATCCTACCGTCAACTTATCGGTGCTTAAGTTTCTTGCTTTCGAACAGTGTTTCAAGAATGCCCTGACCGGCTTACCCATGGGCGGAGGTAAAGGCGGGTCAGACTTTAACCCCAAAGGGCGTACTGATCGCGACATTATGTTGTTTTGCCAAGCCTTCATGCGTGAATTACAGCGACATATTGGCGCAAATACCGATGTACCTGCAGGTGACATAAACGTTGGCGCAAGAGAAATAGGATACCTTTATGGCGAGTATCGCAGACTAAACAATAAGTTCGAAGGCGTATTAACCGGTAAAGGCTTAGAATTTGGTGGTAGCTATGTACGTACTGAAGCTACAGGCTTTGGCTTAATTTACTTTTTAGAAGCGGTATGTCGACATCAAGGTACTCCAATTGAAGGCAAAACCATTGCAGTGTCTGGAGCCGGAAACGTAGCGTTGCATGCTGCACTTAAAGCGGTAGAGAAAGGCGGAAAAGTTATTTCGCTGTCTAATAGCCGAGGGCTTTTACATAATGAGAATGGGTTAACTGATACCGCGCTTAAATGGGCAATCGACAACCACGCAAACCGCAACAATATTCTTGCTGACATGTCAGATGAAAACATGGGCAAGTGGATAGCTGATAAAAAGCCATGGCATTTAAAATGCGACATAGCACTGCCTTGCGCTACGCAAAACGAACTACTTGAAGAAGATGCAAAATCACTGCTAGATAACGGCTGTCAAATGGTACTAGAAGGTGCGAATATGCCGTGCACAAACGAAGCGCAGGCTTTGTTTTTAGACGCCCAAATTGCATACGTACCAGGCAAAGCATCTAACGCTGGCGGCGTTGCGCTATCAGGCTTAGAAATGAGCCAGAACGCCATGTTCAATCAACGTAACGCAAGCGCACTCGATGAACAGCTCTATTCAATTATGGAAAGCATTCATCAGCGCTGTGTTGATGAGGGTAAATCTGAAGGCGATGCTGGAAGCAGCTACGTTGATTATATGAAAGGCGCCAATGTAGCAGCATTTCGTAGACTCGCTGACGCCATGGTCGCACAAGGCGTATAGCGCATATTCCATCTCCCTCTTTCGGTAAATTCACGGACTTACTGCCGTGAATTTATCGGAAACTGACTTGTAAAATTTGCGTTGTCCCCTTCCCCAATTCAATGACTCTGTGTCACTTCATTTGAAATTTCTTTTAAAAATCAGCGCGTAACAGATATCTCATTCATGGAATAAAAATAGCATTGCCACAGGTGTGATTCATTTTTTAGGTATTTATAAGGAACTACCCATGAAAATTTTTGAAGCTTTGCGTCAAGACCATGAAAAGCAACGTTTACTGCTTAAAATTCTAGCTGAAACAAGCGGAAACACTGCTGCGCGCCGTGAATATTATCAAGAGCTTAAGACACAGCTTGAAAGTCATGCTATCGCTGAAGAGCGCCATTTCTATTCTCATCTTCTGGAGAAAGATGCCACTGTAGATTTAACACGTCACGGCATTGCAGAGCATCACGAAATTGATGAGCTACTCGCAAAGCTCGATGATACGGATATGAGTTCACCAGCTTGGTTGCGTCATTTGAAAACACTTCAGGAAAAGGTGGAACATCACCTTGCCGACGAAGAACAGGAATTCTTCCAAGTTGCAGGCAATGTGCTTAATGACCGCCAAAAAACAAAACTTGCAGATGAATATCAAAAAGAGATGAAGCAAGAGTTAGACGACGAAAAGCTCACCGCCTAACATGAGATATGTCACGTTGCCGAAATCGTCCTATTCGACAAACGTCATAACGTAAAAAGCCAGCTATTAACGCTGGCTTTTGTTTTTGGTTGCTGTACTCACTACGACTATGCGATTTATTGCATAGCCGCCAATACAGCGTTTTTCACCACCTACTTTTTAGCGATGATGTAAACAGCGTGAATAACACCTGGGAAATAGCCAAGAATAGTTAAGAGTATATTAATCCAAAAGTGAGCACCGATACCCACTTGTAAAAATACGCCCAGCGGTGGAAGTAAAATCGATAAAAGTATACGAATGATGTCCATAATAAATTCCTTGTTTTTGAAGTAATTTCACAACTCAGTGGGCAAAATACTCACACTTTGGCGAAGAAATCAGGCCCGCAGAGCGTTTTACACGCTTCATTATTAGTTTTGCATTTACGATGCCATGTCGCCAAATACTGCGACAAAGGCATAGTGATTACTGTAAAACAATAAATTTAATTTGAAGAAATAGCTATTCACCGAAAGGCGTATTTTGAAGCCAGTCTTCAAGGTCTGAACGGCTAAGTGGGCGACTAATGTAATAACCTTGAACGATATCACAGCCCCAGTCCTTTAAGATTTCAAGCGACGCTACGTCTTCAACACCTTCAGCCACAACCTTTAAATTAAACACATTCGCCAAACTCAGCACGGTATGAACAATTTGCTGGTCGTTTTCATCACTCGCCAGCGACAGAATAAAACTCTTATCAATTTTAATCGTTTTTACGGGCAAGTTCTTTAAATAGGCTAACGACGAATAGCCTGTACCAAAGTCGTCGATGGCGAAATGAAAGCCCCGCGCCGTTAGTTCATTAAGGTTCTCTATAGCAAGCGACGCATCAGCAACTAAATCGCTTTCTGTTATTTCAAGTTCCAGAGCTTCAGGTGACAGGCCTTCCTGAGTTAAAAGCGACACCAGCTTCCCTAGAAGTACCTTATTTTGAATATCCTGAGTAGATAAGTTCATCGCAACGGTGAACCCATACCCCATACCTCTAAAATAAGCTAAGTCTGAAATGGTTTGCTTCATTACCCAAGTCGTAACTTGCTCAATTAACCCTGCTTGCTCAGCAATGGTAATAAACTCATCAGGTGGAACAAAGCCCAGAACACTATTATTCCAACGAATAAGCGCTTCCATGCTGCATACTTTCATAGTCTGCAGATCTATTTTTGGCTGGTAAACCATAGACAGTTCGTTTTGCTGGCTAGCCAGTGCACGTTTTAGTTCGGTGGTAATTGATAGTCTTCGATTGTATTTATCTTCTAATTCCGTTCTGTAGCGAACGCACCAGCTGTCGCTGTGTATCGCTTCATCAGTAACAATATTCATTTTTCTGAATAATTCTTCTGATGTTGTTGCATCGTGCGGGCACTGGATAACCGCCATTGCGACTTTTACTGGAATTGCAATCAGGTTACTTTCCACTGGTTGCTCTAATATGTGCTTGAGCGTTTCGAGCTGGTCATCATTAAGTGAATCTTGCGTAATATATAAAATCTCACCGCCAGCTAATCTTGCGGATGTACCAGGCCAACGCTGAAGCCTCTCGGCCAATGCTTTCAGTGTATTATCGCCGTTAGAGTAACCGTAGAGGTCGTTAATGGTTCGAAATCCGATTACGGTAATAGCAACAACCTGTAACTCTCTTTCTTCCTGAAGTTCTGACTCAAAGAAGCCTTCAACATAGTTCCGATTGAAAAGCCCGGTAAGCACGTCGTGCTCTGCTTGATAACGAATATGATTTTCACGGCTTTTAATACTTGCTTGCATGCTGTCGACTGCGTTGGCAAGTTCGGTAATCTCTTTGAGGTTCGACGGTGCGTCAAGGGTTGCGCCATAGCTTCCTGACGCGACCTTATTCACTGCTTTTACCAAGGTAGACACTGGTCGACTCACATTCCTGGCAAGCAGCAGAGAAAGACCCAGAGCAATGAATATTGCGACTAAGCAAAATGCCAGAATCGTCAATTGAATACGTGTGAAAGCACTAAATGAAGACGTTGTATCTACAGCTAGAGTTATCTTAACCGGTAAATTGCCATCAGAGGCGATATTCACCTCACGGGCAAAGTAAGTAAGCTCGTCTTTAAAGGTTACATCTATCCACGAGGGGTCGTGTTCTGACGCGAGGATCCGTTGCGCATCATTTTCTTTTAAGGTAGTCGTAAGAACGTCATTGGTATCAGTTCTTGAGATAATAATTTCAGCGTCTACGAGCGCTTTTAGCTCTTCTAATAATCTGCTATCAAACTCAACGCCTATTAGCATGTAATATCTAAGCGTAGGTATTTCTACGCGAATTAGATTTAACTGTACTAATTTGTTATCGACTACGAAGAAACCGCTGTCTTTCCCTTTAGCAACCAATGCTAGGCTACTTTCCACATTTTGACCGACTTCGAATAGGTCTGTACGCGTTACAACTACTTGATGGTCTAGACTTACCAGAGCGATGATATCTGTGTTTAGTCGCTGCGCGTAACTGGTAAACGCCGCTTCAATAGAAGGTATATTCTCTGTGCCAACCGCACGCCTGAAATCAAATGAGCGAGACAGTACTTTTGAAACGTTGCGTATGACAGCTTGACGATCCGCAACCACTTTATCGAATACTTTCTCTGCTAAAACAATATTGTGGTCAATGTTTTGAACAACGAGAGTATTGGCTGAGCGCCACACTGCTCCAATTATCAGAAGTGATGCTATCACAATCCCTACGAATAGGGTTTGGAACAAACTCTGACTAAGCGTTTTTTGCACTATAGTGCCTCGTAAAAATTGTTTTGTTTATGTCGCAGACAGTATGACTAAGTATTGAAAAGCATAGCTGAATAATAAAAATAGGAACAGACATAACATCCTGTAAATTTTAGATTTTAACGCTTTGTTACAATTAACAAGGCCAGTTAAAAGTGAGCGTACAGGGTCACCTTAACAAGAATTTCACGGTGTAAAAACAGAAAAGGCCAGCATTGCGCTGGCCTTTACATTTATTTGGTGCGGAAAGCGGGACTTGAACCCGCACGAGCTATGCTCACCACCCCCTCAAGATGGCGTGTCTACCAATTCCACCACTTCCGCGAAAACTTTGTTAGTTTGAACCTTCAGCGTCGTTAGACTTTGGTACGTCTGTTACATCGCTTTCAACAACAGGAACATCACTTTGAGCTGCATCTTCAATAACTGGTACGTCTTGATCAGCTGGTAGCTCTACTGGCTCTTCTACTGCCGCTGGAACTTCTAGGTTGTTCCACTCATCTTCTGCGCTTTCACGGTTTGCAGTCATTGCACCCAAAGAAAGGCTAATTAAGAAGAACAAGCCTGCTAATATAGCGGTTGTACGAGTCATGAAGTTACCTGAACCTGATGAACCGAAAACAGTGTTTGAACCGCCTGAGCCAAATGAAGCGCCCATATCTGCACCTTTACCTTGTTGGATCAATACAAATCCAATAAGTAATAGCGCTACAATTAGGTATGCTACTAATAGCACTTCGTAAATCATAAATACCTCGTCAGTTTGCCGCTTGGCAAATTGAAATAAAATCTTCAGCTTTTAAACTGGCTCCGCCAATTAAACCGCCATCTACATCTTTCTGTGCAAATAGGGTTTCAGCATTATCTGGCTTAACACTACCACCGTACAAAATACGAAGGCCTTGAGCCAATTGTGCGTCTACTTTATTAAAGTAGCCGCGAATAAATTCGTGTACTTCTTGTGCTTGCTCAGGGCTGGCTGTTTTACCAGTACCAATTGCCCAAATCGGCTCGTATGCAATAACAGTTTTGCTGAGTTCATCTACCGACATGGCGCTAACTAGTGCATCTAGTTGCTCGCCAACAAACGATTCAACATCACCTGCTTCTCTCACTTCAAGTGGCTCACCTACACAAATGATGGGTACGACACCTGAAGAAACACATTGCTTTGCCTTTAATGCAACAAGTTCGCTTGACTCGCCTTGGTCTTCTCGTCTTTCTGAATGCCCAACAATTGCGTAACCGCAACCTGCTTCTTTAAGCATTTCAACTGACAACTCACCAGTGTGAGCGCCGTTATTTAGATGACTTACGTTTTGAGCACCAATGGCAAACGAATGGGTTTCAAATGCGTGTAAAAGAAGTGAAGGAGCGCAAATAACGATTTCCGAATCAGCTTTTACATTCGCCAGTTTTTGATTAAATTCAGCAACTAATGCCAAATTTCCGTTCATTTTCCAGTTGCCAGCCACGAATGGCTTTCTAAGATTTTCACTCACAACGCAGACCTTAGCCCTGTCTTCAAAGCGGGCGTGATATTAACTATTTAATTGAGAAGATACAAGCACAAAAAGCAAAATTTCCTGCTACGCCAACTAATTGGCGAGATTACGAACAGTTTCAGCAATATGCTCTGCCCATTTGTGAGATTGGCTTTCGTCATTCGACTCAACCATCACACGAATTAACGGCTCAGTACCACTTTTACGTAGAAGTACCCTGCCCGTTTTACCTAACGCAGACTCAGCCTCTTTCTTAGCATTTTGTACATTGCTGTGTGCTAAATAATCCACTTCTTGGTTAGCGTACCTCACGTTAACTAACGTTTGCGGGTACATTTCAAACCCACTTGCTAAGTCGTGTAAGTCCATGTGCGAACGAAGCATTGCTGCAAGCACTTGAAGCCCAGCTACAATACCGTCACCCGTAGAGCTCATATTAAGATTGAGAACATGACCAGAGTTTTCACCGCCAATAGACCAGCCTTTTTGCTGTAGCAGCTCCATCACATAACGGTCGCCAACATTACTTCTTGCGAAAGGAACACCAAGCTTTGACAACGCATTTTCAAGGCCTAAATTGCTCATCAACGTGCCAACGACACCACCCTGCATTTTGCCGTTCTTAAGCGCGTCGCGGGCAATGATGTAAACAATCTGGTCACCATCAAGCACATTACCAAGGTGGTCTACCATCATAATGCGATCGCCATCGCCGTCTAGGGCAAAGCCAAGATCAGCGCCGGTCTCCTTAACCTTTTCAACAATCGCATCCATTGAGGTTGCGCCCACACCGTCGTTAATGTTTAAGCCGTTAGGCGCTGTACCAAGTTCAATAACCGTAGCACCTAACTCTCTCAATACATTGGGGGCAATGTGATACGTTGCGCCATGTGCGCAGTCCACAACAATTTTAAGATCTGTCAGCGATAATTCTGAAGGGAATGTCCCCTTACAAAACTCAATATAACGACCCGCAGCGTCGTTTATACGCGTGGCCTTACCCAGCTTATCAGATGCCACACATGTCATTGGACGCTCAAGCATATCTTCAATCGCTAATTCGATATCATCATCAAGCTTAAAGCCTTGCGCTGAGAAAAATTTAATGCCGTTGTCATAAAACGGATTATGTGACGCACTAATCACTATCCCTGCTTCTGAGCGAAATGTTTTGGTGAGATAAGCAATGGCTGGCGTTGGCATGGGGCCTAGCAAGCCGATATTGATACCAGCAGCCGATAAACCCGCCTCTAAAGACGACTCTAGCATGTAGCCAGAAATACGCGTGTCTTTACCAATAAGTACTTTGTTCGTCCCTCGTCCGGCAAGGACCTTACCTGCTGCCCACCCGAGTTTTGTAACAAACTCTGGGTTGATATTGCTCTCGCCTACCTTTCCGCGGATACCGTCGGTGCCGAAATATTTGCGCTGCGTCATTATTATTCCTTATTTTACTGAATTCAGCATTTTCACGATATTGACAGCATCAGCTGTTTCTTTCACGTCGTGAACGCGAATTATCTGTGCGCCCATTTGGGCGACAATTGTAGCGAGGCTTATGCTTCCCGCCAAGCGCTCATCCACTTTTCTATTTAGCAAATTGCCAATCATCGACTTGCGAGACATGCCTACTAACACTGGGTAACCCAGCTTCATAAGCGATGGCAAGTGTTTCACCAACGTATAATTATGTTCCAGTGACTTTCCGAAACCGTAGCCAGGGTCGAACAAAATCTTGTCTTTAGCAATGCCCGCTTCTTCACACACTTTGGTACGCGCGAGTAGAAACTGACCCACATCATTCACTACATCATCATACTCAGGGCTTTGCTGCATGGTTCTCGGTTGCCCCTGCATATGCATTAAACAAACAGGTACTTGTGCTTCAGCTGCTACTTGCAATGCACCAGGCTCTTGTAAAGCGCGTACATCGTTGATTAGCCCCGCGCCGGCTTTCACCGCTTCCCGCATAACGTCGGCCTTGCTGGTATCAATAGAAATAACACATGAGGTATTTTTAGCTACGGCTTCAATAACGGGTATTGTGCGATCAAGCTCTTCCTGCAGCGATACGTCGGGCGCGCCTGGCCTTGTCGATTCACCACCTATATCAATAAAAGTTGCCCCTTCTTCAATCATGCGAAGCGCATGGTCAAGGGCTTGAGATACATTTGTGTGCTTGCCGCCGTCAGAAAATGAATCAGGAGTAACATTTAAAATGCCCATTACCTGAGGCTGTGACAGATCTATGAAGTACTTACCAAACTGCATGAATTACCTGCATTATCTTTGTTTTGAAATTACCGTATTTCTTAGTCAGAAAATATGTTGAGAAATGAAGCTTTAAAGCAAACTGATTTTGACCCGCTGTCTTAGCAATGAAACCTACTTAAAAATGCATGCTCTTTGCCTTGTTGCTTGCTGAATTCTTTGGTTAGTTCTTCGCCGTGATTTTTTCATTGTTCTTTGCAAAGAACAGTGTGAAGTGAAGCGTAACGAAATAAATAACTCAGCTGACACAGTGACATAAACTGTAAGTCAAATTCCCAGGTTAAAATCAATCAGCTCTAACAAAAAACGCCAGTTAAACTGGCGTTTTTCAATGGATGTAGAAGGTTAGCTTGGAATATCGCCCGGCTTACCTACCGACGGTTTGTCTACACCGTCATTTTTAATTTCACCTTCACGAACCGGCGCACCACCACTTGGCTTATCGCCACCCGATGGCTTGCTGTCATCCCAGTCAGCAGGAGGACGAACGTCAGTGCGGTTCATCAGATCATCAATTTGCTTAGCATCAATGGTTTCGTACTTCATCAGTGCGTCTTTCATTGAATGTAAAATATCGATGTTGTCTTCAAGGATCTTTTGAGCGCGCTCGTAGTTGCGGTCAATCAGTGACTTAATTTCCGCATCAATGGCACGTGCTGTGTCATCAGACATGTTTGTTGCCTTAGACATAGACTTGCCTAGGAACACTTCACCTTCGTCTTCAGCGTAAAGCATTGGGCCCATTTTGCTCGACAAGCCCCATTGGGTGACCATCTTACGTGCAATTTCAGTTGCGCGTTCGATGTCGTTAGATGCACCCGTGGTTACTTTGTCGTCACCATAAATAATGGCTTCAGCAATACGCCCACCAAACAAGCTAGAAATCATACTTTCTAAGTGCTGTTTAGAGTGGCTCACTCGGTCTTGCTCTGGTAAGTACATGGTCACACCCAGCGCGCGACCGCGTGGAATGATTGACACTTTGTATACCGGATCGTGCTCTGGCACTAAGCGACCTACGATAGCGTGACCCGCTTCGTGATACGCTGTCATTTCTTTTTCAGGCTCAGACATCACCATAGACTTACGCTCAGAGCCCATCATGATTTTGTCTTTCGCTTTCTCAAACTCTTCCATAGAAACAAGGCGCTTGTTGCCGCGAGCAGCGAACAATGCAGCTTCGTTTACTAGGTTAGCAAGGTCAGCACCTGAGAAACCTGGTGTACCGCGAGCAATAACTGACGGTTCTACGTTATCAGCCACTGGCACTTTGCGAATATGAACTTTAAGAATTTGTTCACGGCCGCGGATGTCAGGAAGACCAACCACTACTTGACGGTCAAAACGACCTGGACGAAGAAGCGCAGGGTCTAGTACGTCAGGACGGTTAGTTGCCGCAATAACGATAATACCTTCATGACCTTCAAAGCCGTCCATTTCAACAAGCATCTGGTTAAGGGTTTGCTCACGTTCGTCGTGACCACCACCTAGACCAGCACCACGTTGACGGCCTACCGCATCGATTTCATCGATAAAGATGATACAAGGCGCCGCTTTTTTAGCTTGCTCAAACATGTCACGCACACGAGATGCACCTACACCCACGAACATTTCAACGAAATCAGAACCAGAGATAGTAAAGAATGGTACTTTCGCTTCACCGGCAATGGCTTTTGCAAGCAACGTTTTACCTGTACCAGGAGGACCTACCATAAGTACGCCCTTCGGAATTTTACCGCCTAGCTTTTGGAACTTAGACGGGTCGCGCAGGAAGTCTACCAATTCAGAAACATCTTCTTTCGCTTCGTCACAGCCTGCTACGTCAGCAAATGTTGTCTTAATTTGGTCTTCACCAAGCAAGCGAGCTTTGCTTTTACCGAATGACATCGCGCCACGGCCGCCGCCACCCTGCATTTGACGCATAAAGAAAATCCATACACCAATAAGCAGTAACATGGGGAACCATGAAATGAAAATAGACGTCAGAAGAGACTGCTCTTCTGGTGGTTCACCGTACACTCTTACGTCGTTCTTAACCAAGTCAGATACTAACTTGTCATCGAAGTAAGGTACGAATGTTTGGAAAGTTTCGCCTGAACGCTTAGTACCTCGAATTTCGCCACTATTATTGATGCGAACTTCTCGAATATTTCCCTGTTCTGCTTCTCTCAAAAACGTTGTGTAGTCAGTTTGCGAACGAGACGATTCACTCGGTGAAAAGCTCTGGAAAACCGACATTAAAACAACGGCGATGACTAACCATAAGATTAAATTTTTTGCCATATCGCTCAATGCTACTAACCTCTATAAACCCGAATTGCTTGTATATTCAACAAGTTGTTTATTGAATAAACGACACAACTCGCAACGAAAACCGCTTATCTCAAAGCGTACTACACTTTATACCCACAAGCCACCAAATACACCTCTCGCGAACGTGATCTGGACGAGTCAGGCTTACGCGTCTTTATGGTTGTGAAAGATTGTTTAAGTGCGTTCATGAACTCAACAAACCCCTCACCTTGGAACACCTTTATGACAAACGAACCACCAGGCTTTAACACTTGGTGACACATATCAAGCGCTAGTTCGCAAAGATACATAGAGCGAGATTGGTCAACCGACGCGTTACCTGCAAGGTTCGGTGCCATATCAGACAACACAATATCTACGGTGTTCCCACCGATTCTGTTCAATAGTGCGTCGAGAACAGCGTCCTCTCTGAAATCACCTTGTAAAAAGTCTACGCCCACGATTGGGTCCATGGGCAAAATATCGCACGCGATAACTTGACCATTGTCGCCAACGAGCTGTGCGGCTAGCTGTGACCAGCCCCCCGGTGCAGCACCAAGGTCTACAAGTGTCATTCCTGGTTTAATAAGCTTATCTTTTTTCTGAATTTCTTCCAGTTTATAGATAGCTCGCGAGCGCCAACCTTCCTTATTTGCTTTTTGCACATAATGGTCGTTAACGTGTTCTTGTAGCCAGCGTTTACTGCTGGCGGAGTGTTTCTTTTTTGTCATTCCAATACAATGTCATTAGGATTGTAGAGAAGATGGCGTTAGAATACGTTATTTCAAGCATAAACTAACAGATTAATTGTAAGAAATATTACTTCATGAAACTTTCAAATAAACAGAAACAATTCCTAAAAGGCCTTGCACACCCTTTAAAACCTGTTGTGCAGCTAGGTGGGAACGGCCTGACAGAAGGTGTGGTTGCCGAAATTGACAACGCCCTTAGCCATCACGAATTAATTAAAGTTAAGGTGCCAACAGACGATCGCGAAGAAAAAGCGCTAATCATGGATGCCATTGTTCGTGAAACAAACTCAGTTAAGCTACAGGTAATCGGCCACACGCTAATTATCTACCGTCAAAGCGAAGACTGTAAAATTCAGTTGCCAAAATAGCTGAATATAAGGTGCCGATCCCCGTCGGCACCGTAGTTTTTCTTCTTACTTCCCGTTAACATCATGTTAATAATAGTGAAAAACTAGGGTTTAAGGGAAATCTATGACGCTAAATAATCTTACTGCCATTGTTACTGGCGGTTGCTCCGGACTTGGTCACGCCACTGCTATCGCACTTCGAAATGCAGGTGCTAACGTCAGCCTTTTCGACTTGAATGAAGAGCTTGGCGCACAGCGCGTAGAGGAATTAGGCAAAAACAACACACTTTTCACCAAAGTCGATGTACGCGATGAAACTTCTGTTCAAGCGGCTATAGACGCGACAACCGAAAGGTTTGGCGCCATTTCTTTAGTGGTTAACTGTGCAGGCATCGCTCCAGCTAAGCGACTGCTCGACAAAGAAGGTAATCCGGCGCCGTTGGGTGACTTCCAGAAAACTATCGATATTAACTTAGTAGGAAGCTTTAATGTTTCTCGCTTAGTTGCAGCGACGATGGCAAAGCAATCGCCAATTAACGAGGAAGGCGAACGCGGTCTTATCGTAAACACTGCTTCAGTTGCTGGTTACGAAGGTCAAATAGGGCAAACCGCTTATGCCGCGAGTAAAGGTGGTATTATCGGCTTAACCCTTCCAATGGCTCGAGACTTAGCCCCGTTGGGTATTCGTGTTAACACTATTGCGCCGGGTGTAATGGGCACGCCAATGCTACTTGCTATGCCAGAAAAAGTGCAAGACGCCCTTTCTGCTAACGTTCAGTTTCCTAAGCGCCTTGGGCTACCAGAAGAATTTGCTAAGTTAGTTATCCATATGGCGAACAATAGCTACCTAAATGGTGAGACAATCCGCTTAGACGGCGGGCTGCGCATGCCTCCAAAGTAGTGATTAAGTACATTAATGCTTTAATCAAAAAAACCGCCTTTCGGCGGTTTTTTTTAAAGCGTTATCTATCAGTAATAGTTAACTTTTCATTTTGATTAGCGTATCAGCTTCTACGGTGAAACGATTAAAGAAATCGTCTTCTAGTTCGCCAGTGATGCGTACGCGCTCGCCTTTCATTAGCGTTAGGTAACCATCCGCATCCACAGGTGCGTCCTCTAACTCATCAAGCTCTACTGTGAGGGTGGTATCGCCCACGTCAATTTGTAACGCTTCTTTACCAATTGATTTAACGGTACCTACAAGCACCATTTCTTCATCGTCAAACTCAATGTTACTTGCTGTACTTAAATAAAGGTCTGCCGAAGCCTGATTAACCGACTCAGCTAAGTAAACAGTATCCATACCATCAACAATCACACTCTGAGCAACTAACCTTTCGCTCGAAAACATGCCATCATCAAGACGCGCCGTTACCATGACTTCTTCGCCTTTCATTTTTGCATAGGCATTACTGTCAAGGTCGGTGTCTCTTAACTCAACAAAAATGTTCCCGTCGCCGTAATCTAACGTGAAGAATTTTGAATCTACAGCAGACACCTCACCGGTCAACGTAATCCACGTATCACCAGACTCAGATGTTCTGGACTCAGGTTGCACTGACGCTGAAGCTGCTTGAATTTGCGCAGTTTTCATCTCGTCAACCTTAGCTTGTGCCATTGCAGATGACCCCATCATAGCGAATGAAACCAAAGTTGCTGTAATCGTTCGTTTTGAGTTAAACATCGTAACCTCCTTAAAGGCATCATTGTTATCCATTCGATAATCTCTGATGCAAACCCAATGCCGCGCATATAAATCAATAGCTTAAGTGAAATACACCTAATTTATCTATTTGCTAAAAAGAAAAATATTCCGACTATTGAAGAGATTACACTGTATCCTGCATGGGTATTTGTGGGGTGCTTACCCTTCAGATAAAAGAGTTAAATTAATACGCCTTACTGTGTAAAGTAGTGCTACGGAATTAGGTTAAGCACAGTGGACGGCAAATGTCTCACCCTCATCAACATATTGATACGCCACCTCTTAGTAGTGATGTCGAAAATAATACTGCAGATAAATTAGAAACCGTAGAAACAAAGGATATAGTCACGCCCTATGCGTTTGGCGTGGCTAACTCGCTGTTAGGCAAGCGTCTGGCTACACCTTTTCAACGAGGGTTGGCTCAGTGTATTGACCTACTATTTGTCGCCATTTTGAGCTCACTGGATGCACTGTTTTTGGCTATTATTGCTACAGTGACGTTTTATAAAGCTAGCCGCAACGTAGCCAATCAAAGCCATAAAAAAACTACGCGTTCATTTCTTCGAATAGGTGGAGCGTTCATGCTCTTTTGGACAGTGTTGCTTACGTTAGATGCTGCCAATGAGGCTAATTACTTTCGTGACGATGCAACTGTCAGCAACGTGATCGACTCGCCTAATCGCCCAGGTGAGAAAAATGGTGCGAATGATGATATTGGAGTAAATGAGCAAGTTGTAAATAAAGGTGTGCATGACAATGGCCTACAGGAAGCTGAAGGTATTGAAAGTGACCTAGCAGATTTCGATGACGCAACTTCAGAGCCCTCAGCAAACACATACAGCATTGTCGCGTGGATCAAAGGGTTAATTACTGAGCTTGGCTTAGGCTTTGGTTGGGCCGCGCTTTATTACAGCGTGTTTACCGCTTGGTTTAACGGAAAAACACCAGGTAAACGACTGCTAAATATACAAGTACTCAAACTCGATGGTTCTGGACTGTCGCTATGGGAGAGCTTTGGTCGTTATGGCGGTTATGGTGCGGGTTTAGCAACTGGCTTGTTGGGATTTGTGCAAATTTACTGGGATCCTAACCGACAAGCTATCCAAGATAAAATTTCAGAGACTCTGGTCATCAGCACCCGCAATTAGCGCGCTCTGGTACTTGCGTTTAACATTGAATGGCTGTGTGCACGTTCTACTGAAAAAACGCTTCTTTATAAGCGCATCAATCAAGATTAATGCAAAAATCAAGAAGCGCGTCTCGACACTGCAAGTACGCGCTTCGTTCTTATCTATTCGCCATCTCCACCATTAACAATGAGCGCAATATTGTATAGACGGTTTACGGCATGGTAATTGATTGAATTTTTGGGGTAACGACCTTTACTACTTATTTTACCCGCTTCCTGTTCCATCAAAATAGAAAGCGCATCATCAACGGTCTCTACAGTGTAAATATGGAACAGCCCTTTTTTCACTGCGTCGATAACGGTGGCATCTAATACCAAATTAATCGCATTTGATTTAGGAATAATCACGCCCTGCGTACCGGTAAGGCCGCGGTGTTGACACAAGTCGAAAAAGCCTTCTATCTTTTCGTTCACACCGCCAACCGCTTGCACTTCACCATACTGGTTTATGGAACCCGTGATAGCCAAGGTTTGTAAGCAAGGGATTTCAGTCAACGCAGAGATAAGCGCAACCAGTTCACCAAGGGATGCACTATCGCCATCAATATGTCCGTATGACTGCTCTAGCGCTATATTTGCCGATAGGGTTAACGGGAAATGCTGGGCATACTTGTTGCCCAAGTAGCCGTTTAGCAACATAACGCCTTTTGAGTGAATAGGCTGTCCAAGCTCTACCTCACGCTCAATATCAACGACACCACTTGCGCCGGCAAATACAGTAGACGTAATGCGTGCAGGCGTACCAAATGCAGTGTCACCAATATCCAATACCGTTAACCCGTTTACTTTGCCTACCGCTTTTCCTTCAGTGGCAATAAGCACGTGCCCTTCTTTAATATCGTTTAATAGTGTTTGGCTGACACGGCCGGTACGACGCTTCTTGGCACTTAATGCTGTTTTTAAATGATCAAGTTCTAGCGTGTCGGCATTAGATTTCTGGCAGAAATAATAGGCTTCATTAACTAGCTCGATAACTTCAGCGAAGTGCGCAGATAGCTTTTCTTTATGTTCAGCCATTCTTAACGAGTACTCAACTAGCCTGCACATCGCGTTAGCGGTAATGCCTTTAAGTCCTAACTGAATAAGGTGCGCACGTACTTTGCCCACGAAATCAAAAAGCGCCTGTCTGGTGACGGGAATTTCCAAATCAAAATCCACCAACACTCTAAACAGTTCATCAAACTCGTCATCGTAATCTTGCAGCGTGTAGTATAAATCACGCGAGCCTAACAGAACGATTTTCACATTTAAGTCGATGGGCTGTGGATTGAGCGTAATATTGTTCACCATACCCACATCTTGCTGGGGTAAGTCCATGCGCAAGCGCTGTGACTTGATGGCAAGCTTAAGAGTATCCCACACGAAAGGTTGTTCAATAAGTTGGTCGACATCCAACAACAAATAACCGCCATTTGCACGATGGAGCGCACCGGGCTGAATCATGCGATAGTTGGTAAACACGCTGCCGTGAATGTTGGTGTACTCTATTTTGCCAAACAAATTTTGATAAGTAGGGTTCGGCTCATAAATAACAGGGGCTGCGTCATCGAGTTTATTCGACACCAAAACGTTAGGAAGAAATTGCTCTTCTAAAAATACCTTCTTGTCGAAGTCATCACTCTTCTCTTCTTTCTGCTCTTCACTGTGAATGACTAAGATAGCATTGACTAATGCAGTTTTAAGCTGCTTGAGGTACTTCATTACCCCTAGCTCAGATGCGTATTTGTGTTCAAGCACTTTTAGAAGCGGCTTAATCCCCTGCTCTGCGGTCTTTTTGTCAAGCTCACGCAGACGCTCAGAGTTTTCGCGTTTCCACGTAGGCAGGCTTAACAGGCCTTCGCTTAACCTATTTTCTAGTTCGTCAATAAGAGTATAAAACCCTTCCCGTTGTGCGTCAGTTAATGACGCAAACTCTGTGTCACTTATTGGCTTGCCGTTAACGATAGGTGAAAACGTAATAGAGCCACCCTCTTCGTACAGCGCAACATCATTCGCTTGTGCGTAACGCTCTACCGCATCGATAGCCGCATCGTACTTTTGCTCGAACTCTCTGGAAATTGACGCGCAACGGCGCTGATATCCCGGGTTATCAAAGGCAATGGGCAGTGAGTCTAAGACATCGTCAATAAGCGCAGCCATGTCCTTGTGGAATGCTTTTCCACCACCGGGAGGAAATTTTAGCGCAACAGGTTCGCGCTCTTCGTCAAAATTGTTGATATAACAACAATCATCAGGCGCCGGTAGCTGGGCAACTTGGCGTTCAATGTAATCCTTCACTAGAGTGAAGCGCCCCGTAGCGGGCTCACCCATCACATAAAGATTATAGCCTTTGGTGTTAATACCTAACCCAAACGTAAGTGCTTCACGCGCACGCTCTTGCCCAATGAAGGTCGCATTTAGCGCTTCATCATCTTTTAAGGCACTGTTTATCGCTCGGCGATTTATGGTAGGTGAAAGCGCGTCTACATCTAACGCATATAATTTACTGTCTACAGACATGTCTGTTCTATCTTTGTTTCTTTACTTAAGTGAAACCCTAATTAACATTAGTGTCAAACGCTTATCCTGAATAAGGCAGCTTTGCATCGCTAATTGCACAACAAACAACCACCTTCATGATTTTAGAGAGGAATTGACAAGCACTACGAGCTTTTTGCGGCCTTCATTAGAACTGATACCTTGAGGCACAAGGTGTAGCGTTTAATTAAGCCGAAAAGGAGTTAAATACGAAAGAACTTACTTCAATTTAACTGCTGCATTTATTTCTGCCACATAATTTGGATCGGAGCATTAAAATCACAGCGTTAAGAAAAGCGCGCCAAGGTCAGAGCCGTAAGGACAATGTGGTCAAGACAAAGCTCTGAAGAGTCCTGTAACAGCAAGGCTTTAAAGTAGGTAGCAACGCAAGCTGCTTTCAATTACCTTAGAAAACACAAAACCGAAATTCGTTTTGGCGACGAGACTAGGTTTCGCGCGCAATAACCAATGAACAAAAACAGGGTAATAACAATGACAAAAAAATTGAAAACTCGCTCACCCCTTCTGCTCACTTCCTCTTTCCTTGCTACCTTTCTGGGTACGGCATTTTCTTCAATGAGTATCGCTAACGTAAACTATGCAGATAACTCAGGGTTTTCTATCACCAATGAGAGTGAAAGCTATGCGCCAGTTGAAGTCGTGTACTCTCATTTTATTCAACATGTGGATATGTGGTGGCCGAAAGACCACACATGGTGGAAAGGTGCTTTGCGCATAGATGAGCAGGCTGGTGGCTGTTTCTGTGAAACGACAGACACGGCGAGTGCAGCGCATATGCAGGTAAGCTATGTTGAACCGAACAAAAAAGTGGTGATGACAGGTGGCTTAGGCCCGCTTCAAGAGATGGGTATGTCAGGTGCACTGACATGGGAATTCAGCACAATAGCATCGAGCACTTCATCGGATGCAAACACACAAGACGGTCGCATACCGAAAACTAAAGTCACCCTTACCTACCACGCCTCAGGCAATATTCACTTTAATGGTCAAAAAGCATCTAACGAAGACGCCGCCAATTTAGTTCGAGTAGTAGACAAAGTGCAGGCGCAACAACTAAATGCGCTAACCGCGTTTAGTGACAATAATTAGATGCGACACCGGGGCCTGTTTATCGACAAGATAAGATGGCGCCAAGATAAAGTAAGATGAGCAAATGGGGCGTGTTCTGGTGTTCAATCGACGAAAACCGTGTCATTAATGCTCACTTTTCAAGCAAGCAATAATAAATATTGCCAAGTTCGGTGTTAAGCTATTGAGGCATGGCTTAGCGCTGGGTTATTCTATTGGGCTATATGTATGTTAAGTGGGTGAAACCCACGCGCGGTTAGTTGGCGTTGCTACAAACTCGCCTTATGCCGCCCCATAAACGTTTTAACTTTTAATGCGGAAGCCTAAGTTTCATGGCCGATAATCAGTACAATCCGAAAGACATTGAACAACGCGTTCAGCAATACTGGGAAGAAAACCAATCGTTTAAAGCAAATGACGACGTAGAAAAAGAAAAGTTCTACTGCCTGTCTATGTTCCCATACCCTAGTGGCCGACTTCACATGGGCCACGTGCGCAACTACACCATTGGTGACGTGATCAGCCGTTTCCAGCGCATGCAGGGTAAAAATGTATTGCAGCCTATGGGTTGGGATGCTTTTGGTCTTCCGGCTGAAAACGCAGCAATTAACAACAACACTGCGCCTGCGAAATGGACATACTCAAATATTGATTACATGAAAAACCAACTTCGCTCGTTGGGTTTCGGTTACGACTGGGATCGCGAAGTAACCACATGTAAATCAGATTACTATCGCTGGGAACAGTGGTTCTTCACACGCCTCTACGAAAAAGGTCTTGTTTACAAGAAAAACTCTACTGTGAACTGGGACCCTGTAGACCAAACTGTTTTGGCTAACGAGCAGGTAATCGACGGTCGCGGATGGCGCTCTGGTGCGCTGGTTGAGCAAAAAGAGATCCCTCAGTGGTTTATTAAAATTACTGACTACGCCGAGGAACTTTTACAAGACTTAGAACAGCTTGAAGAATGGCCAGACCAAGTACGCGCAATGCAGGCAAACTGGATTGGCCGCTCTGAAGGTGTTGAAATTACCTTCGATTTAGCGTCAGCGGTTAACGACATTGCCGATTTGACGGTATATACCACGCGTCCAGATACCTTTTACGGCGTTACTTACGTTGCAGTGGCTGCGCAGCACCCTCTTGCCGAATTCGCAGCAAAATCGAACCCAGATTTAGCGGCCTTTATCGACGAATGTAAAAACACCAAAGTTGCTGAAGCTGAATTAGCAACCATGGAGAAGAAAGGTTTCGCCACGGGTTTTGAGGTTGTTCACCCACTAACCGGTGAAAAGCTTCCAATTTGGGTCGCTAACTTCGTGTTGATGGACTACGGTTCAGGCGCGGTAATGGCTGTTCCTGGCCACGACCAGCGCGATTGGGAATTTGCGACTAAATACAACCTACCTATTCAACAAGTCATTGCGCCAAACGCAGGTGATGAAGATAAGTGCGACCTTACCGCCTCTGCATTTACTGAAAAAGGTAGCTTGATCAATTCAGCTAAGTTCGACGGTCTTGAGTTCGATGCCGCATTTAATGGTATTGCTGATGAACTTGAAAGCAAAGGCTGTGGAAAGCGCAAAGTAAATTACCGTCTTCGCGACTGGGGCGTAAGCCGTCAGCGCTACTGGGGCGCACCTATTCCAATGCTAAATTTGGAAAACGGTGAATCTGTTCCGGTTCCTGCTGACCAACTACCGGTTGTTTTGCCTGAAGACGTAGAAATGAATGGCGTTACCTCGCCAATTAAAGCTGACCCTGAGTGGGCAAAAACCACATACAATGGCGAAGCCGCGTTACGTGAAACGGATACCTTCGACACCTTTATGGAGTCATCGTGGTACTACGCGCGCTATGCCTGTGCTACTAACAACGACGCCATGCTTGATCCAACATCAGCTAACTACTGGTTACCAGTAGATCAGTACATTGGTGGTATCGAGCACGCTATCTTGCACTTACTTTACTCGCGTTTCTTCCACAAATTATTACGCGATGAAGGCTTGGTAAACTCTGATGAACCGTTCAAGCGTTTGCTGTGTCAAGGCATGGTATTAGCTGACTCGTACTATCGTGAGGACGCGTCTGGTAAGAAAACCTGGTTCTCGCCTACCGAAGTAAGCACTGAAAAGGACGACAAAGGCCGTATTGTTAAAGCATGGCTAACCGCTGACGGTGAAGAAGTTATTCACGGCGGAATGACGAAAATGTCTAAGTCGAAGAATAACGGTATCGACCCGCAGGAAGTTATTGATCAGTACGGTGCCGATACGGTGCGTTTATTTACCATGTTTGCTGCGCCACCGGAGCAAACCCTTGAGTGGGTAGACTCTGGTGTTGAAGGTGCAAACCGTTTCTTACGTCGTATCTGGAAATTAGTGACCGAACACGTTGAAAAAGGCGCGCCAGAAGCGATTGATGTTAAGGCACTGTCGAAAGACCAACAGGCTCTTCGCCGTGAAGTACATAAGACCATTGAAAAGGTGTCTGATGACCTAGGCCGTCGTCAAACCTTTAACACTGCGGTTGCAGCGGTGATGGAATTGTTAAACCACCTTCAAAAAGCACCACAAGAAAACGCGCAGGACATCGCAATTATGCGCGAAGCCTGTGAATCTATCTTGTTGCTTCTAAACCCTATTACGCCGCACATCGCTCACGAGCTATGGAAAGTGTTGGGTCACAGTGAAGATATCGATTTAGCGCCATGGCCACAAGCTGATAAAGCCGCATTGGTTGAAGACGAGAAGCTTATCATTGTTCAGGTTAACGGTAAGGTGCGCGCTAAGATGACAATTGCTGCTGATGCAAGCAAAGAGAGCATTGAAGCATCTGCGAAAGAACAGCCTAACGTTCAGCAATTCATCGAAGGTAAGACCATTCGTAAAGTGATTGTTGTGCCTGGCAAGCTTGTAAACATTGTAGCTAACTAGGTCAGATACTGATGAAAAAGCACTTACAATTCGCAGTCGCTGTGTTGGGAACCGTCTTGGTTACTGGCTGTGGCTTTCATTTGCGAAGTAGCCCTAGCCTACCCGACGACATTAACACCGTTGCTATTGAAAGTGCCCGAGCACACGCGCCGTTGGCGCGTGCGCTTGACAAACGCTTAAACGTTTACGGTTTATCCAGTGTTAGTGTAGATAAAACATCGCGCTCTAACCAAAACGTAAACATCTATTTGCTTCCAGAGAAATTAGAACGTCAGCTGCTGTCGGTTTATCCTTCGGGTCAAGTTGCTGAATATGAACTGATATATGTTGTGCGTTACCGCGTGCAGTTTCCTGGTAAGGAAGCGGTAATGGTGCAATTTGAAGTAGTACGTGACTATCAAGACGACCCTGACCAAGTGTTGGCAAAGTCTCGCGAACTTGAATTGATGCTAAGTGAAATGCGCGATGAAGCCGCTGATATCATGATCAGACGCCTTTCCAGTCAGGCAGCCGCTGCACCAAATGCATCAACTTCCGTTAGTCAGTAAACATCAGAATTTTTCATGCAGATTTATCCAAACCAATTTAGCCAAGATATCACCAAGGCACTTCGCCCGTGCTATCTGGTGTTTGGAGATGAACCCCAGCAGAAGTTTGATGTCATTGAGCAAATACGCGCTAAAGCAAAAGCCAATGGCTTTGAAGAGCGTACAGTACTTGTTGCTGAAACGGGCTTTAACTGGAATCAGTTGATTGAAGCCACGCAAAGCATGTCGCTTTTCTCAAGCCAACAGTTTATTGAACTAGAGCTGCCTACGGGAAAACCGGGCACTGAAGGCAGTAAAATGCTGCAAGAAGTCGCGGCATCATTAAACCCCGATATTTTGTTGCTGGTTCACGGCCCCAAAATTGGCAAAGACGTGCAGCGCGGCAAATGGTTTAAAGTGCTTGATGATTTGGGCGCGTCGGTATTGTGTTACCCGTTGGAAGGCAAGCAGCTCAATGCATGGCTAAACCAGCAGTTAAATGCCCACCAACTCTCCGTATCAGCGTCGGGTGCTAAGATGATTGCTGATTTCTGCGAAGGCAACATGCTTGCTGCTAAGCAAGAAATTGATAAGCTCGCCCTACTCTATCCACACCAGTCTATTTCAGACGAACAAATTGAAAAGGCGATGGTCGATCAGTCGCGTTTCAACGTGTTTCAACTAGTTGACGTTATGCTTAGCGGCGACAGTACCCGCTGCATAAAAATGCTATACCGATTAGAGAGCGAGGGTCTGGAGCCTAACATCATTATTTGGGCGCTGATTCGAGAGTGGGAGCAGTTATGGAAACTAAAACTAGCGCAGCAAAGCGGTGCCCCCATTCAGTGGCAAAAATTCGGTATTTGGCGTAATAGACAAGGTTTTTATCAAAGTGCCTTGAATCGTCTGAGCGTCGCGCAGCTAGAAGACATCCAAAAAGCGTTGACTCAGTCAGATCATGCATTCAAACAAAATGTCATTGCCCGCCCTTACGTCGAAATGTGTCACTTGTGCATGATGTTCATGGGTATGGACCTTCGCGAAATTCCTTTGTTACAGGCATAATGGGCAAGTCTAAGTGAGTTTTTCCGGCGCTTCTCGAGCAACTCCAACGGTGAAAGCCATTCTTGGTGGTACATTTAATCCGCCGCATAAAGGCCATATTGGTGCGGCACTAAAAGCGGCAGATGAAATTGGCGTAAACCACGTTCATCTCATGCCTTGTAAATTAGCTCCGCATAAGTCAGTAGGTGTGTCAGAAAGCCATCGGGTAAAAATGATTGAACTTTGCGCCCAAAACAATGACAGACTTATTCCAGAGTTAATTGAACTGACGCTTCCGTCACCCTCTTATACAGTTAAAACACTGCGTGCACTTAAAGAGAAAAGCGATGACACAATCTGTTTTTTCATTGGCGCAGATTCACTGTATAATCTGGACAAATGGTACGAGTGGGAACACCTGCTCGATTATTGTCACTTAGTGGTTATGCGCAGAGACGATGAGAAATTTTCGCCTCCTCCCGCAATACAAGCTTGGTTAGATTGTCATGTGGCTAACGATAAAAGTGTTATTCTCGCAAAGCCTGCAGGCCATGTAGTGTTAACCAACACACCGCTTTTTAGTGTTTCATCTACTGAAATTCGTGACGTACTAGCAAGTGCTGCCACGTCCGAGAAATCGGGTACGCCAAACAGCTCAAATGCTGACCTATCTAACTTATGGTTAGAAGAAAGCGTTTTAGATTACATAAACGAACATCAGTTATATAAAAGTTAAGTAAGTGAGGAAAACTCTTGGAGAGTCAACAGCTCAAACAGTTTGTTAAAGACAAAATTGACGATATGAAAGGCCGTGATGTTATTGAACTAGACGTTCGCGGCAAATCAAGTATTACAGATACCATGATCATTTGTTCAGGTAACTCAAAGCGCCACGTTTCATCTATTGCAGAAAATGTCATGGTAGAAGCGAAGAAAGCGGGCCACGCACCTGGAAGCGTGGAAGGTAAGGAAACCGGCGAATGGGTTCTGGTTGATTTTGGTGATGTTATTTTGCACGTTATGCAAGATGAAACCCGTGATTTCTACCAGCTAGAGAAACTGTGGTCGTAGTGGCGTAAACGCCTGCTATAAACATGCAGTAACACGGTCAATAAAGGCCATACTCAAATGCGTATGGCCTTTATTGTATAAGTGAAATACTAATTCCTGCGGTAAGGGTAAAAGAAGTGCGTATACAAATCGTCGCGGTCGGAACAAAAATGCCAAGCTGGGTAAGTACAGGCGTGGATGAGTTTATTCGTCGTTTCCCTAGCGACATGCCAGTGTCCTTTACTGAAATACCCGCCGGAAAGCGAGGCAAAAACGCCGATATTAAGCGCATTTTGGAAAAAGAAGGCGAGCAAATGCTAGCCGCTATTCCCAAAGGAAATCGCATTGTTACGTTAGAAGTAACAGGTAAACCCTGGGACACTCCCACGCTTGCTAAACAACTCGACAATTGGAAAATGGACGGGCGCGACGTAAGCCTGCTTATTGGTGGTCCAGAAGGGCTAGCACCAGAATGTATTGCAGCGTCGGAACAAAAGTGGTCCTTATCAGCCTTAACTCTACCCCATCCACTTGTTAGGATCATTCTTACAGAAAGCTTATACCGCGCGTGGTCGGTGACGCAAAATCACCCTTATCACCGTGAGTAATTGGTCGCTTTATTAATGCAAAGGAAGTCAATGCAACGAAAACGTCAAGCAATACGGGACCACTCCGCTGAAGCGAACTTGTTCGCGCGCCGAGCGACCATTGCTTTTATTATTGTTGTGGCCATGTTGGGCATTGTACTTAACAACCTCTATTCTTTGCAGGTCACCCAGTTTGAAGATTATCAAACCCGGTCTAACGGTAACCGAATTAAAGTGCTGCCCGTAGCGCCTAACCGCGGTCTCATTTATGACCGTAACGGCGTGCTTTTAGCCGAGAACCGTCCGGTTTTCAGTTTGGAAGTTATTCCAGAGCAAGTGGATGATATTGAGCAAACCCTTGCAGATCTGACCGAGTTAATGAGCATCACCAGCGATGAAATTGAACGCTTTCAATCTACGCTTAAAGGAACGCGAAGATTTAAACCCGTTGCGCTTCGCACTCAGCTAAGCGAAGAAGAAGTAGCGTTATTCTCTGCCAGCAAACACAAATTTCCAGGTGTTCAAATTGAAGCGCGTTTAGCTCGTCATTACCCTTATAAAGAAACGCTTACCCATGCACTGGGTTATGTTGCACGCATTAACAAGCGAGACTTACAAAAACTTGTTGAAGCAGGCCAAGAAGATAATTACGCCGCAACCCACGATATCGGTAAGCTAGGCATAGAGAAATACCACGAAGAGCTGCTTCATGGAAAAGTGGGTTATCAGCAGGTCGAAGTAAACAACCAAGGCCGAATTATTCGTGTACTCAGTGTTGAGCCACCAACACCGGGCAAAGACATCGTACTTAACCTGGATTTAGAGCTTCAGTTAGAAGCCCAGCGAATAATAGAAGGCATGCGCGGCGCTGTAGTGGTTACCGATGTTAAAACAGGTGGCGTACTGGCACTTTACTCTAACCCTAGTTACGACCCCAATTTATTCGTGCACGGTATCAGCAGCAAGAATTACTCTGCGCTACTGAATTCGCCAGACCGCCCGCTAATTAACAGGGCGACACAAGGACAATACCCTCCCGCTTCTACCATTAAACCGCACCTTGGTTTTGTTGGACTAGAAGAAGGCATTATCACCAAAGACTACACCATTAACGATACAGGTCGCTATCAATTGCCAAATGTGTCGCACGTGTGGCGCGATTGGCGTCGATGGGGACATGGCAAAGTTAACGTATCAAAAGCAATAGAAGTGTCGTGCGATACTTATTATTACGAGCTAGCGTATAAATTGGGTATCGATAAAATCAGTGAATCTATGTACGAATTCGGATTCGGAGATTTCACGGGTATCGATCTTTACGAAGAGTCAGATGCCAACATGCCTAGCCGAGGCTGGAAACGCGCTCGCTTTAATCAACCTTGGTATATTGGTGACACCATACCCGTTGGTATAGGACAGAGCTATTGGACCACCACGCCGGTACAGTTAAATACATCGGTTAACACGCTGATCAATGCTGGGGAACGCTATATTCCACAAATCATTCGCGGTTATATGAACACCGATAGTTCTGTCGACCTCATCCCACTTAAGTCGCTGCGGCCTATAGAGATCAAGAACCGTAACAATTTAGATGTGGTGTTAAACGCCATGCGCGATGTTGTGAGTGGCGAAGAAGGCGGCGCGCGTCATGCATTTGCAGATACCCCTTACGACTCTGCGGGTAAGACAGGAACAGCACAGTTGTTTACCGTTGGCCAAAATGAAAAATATGACGCTACTAAAATTGATGAGCGTCTTCGAGACAATGCCATGTATGTTGGCTTTGCTCCTTTCAATGATCCAGAGATATCGGTAACCGTGGTCCTTGAAAACGTAGGCGGTGGTAGTAAGAACGCAGCACCCGTCGCCCGTCAAATCATGGATTTCTATTTCAGAGACCGAGTTTTTGAAACTGCCGAAGCTGACTCGGCAAACAGTGATAATGAATTAGGGACGAACTAGTGAAGAGAACCACCATAAACCCTAATAAAATAAGTTTTCTTCAGCGCATTCATATCGATGGATGGCTGTTAGTCGGGCTACTCGTGCTAAGTTGTGTTGGGCTATTTACTCTGTACTCGGCGTCAGGTCAGGATATGGAGCAAATGGAGCGCCAGTTTATCAGACTGGGATTTAGCTTTATCGTTATGTTCGGATTAGCCCAAGCCCCTTTGGGCGTGTTTAGGTTTTTCTCAACCTATGCCTATGGTGCAGGCCTGCTCATGCTAATTGCCGTTTTATTATTTGGTGATATGGGCAAAGGCGCACAGCGCTGGCTAGACCTGGGCTTTATCCGTTTTCAGCCCTCTGAACTGATGAAGCTTGCCGTGCCTATGATGGTTGCATGGTATATCAGTAAATTCACTATGCCGCCACGCACCACCCACATTATCGTTGGGTTTGGTTTGGTGGTCGTGCCCACCATTCTCATTGCAAAGCAGCCTGATTTAGGGACCTCGTTACTTATCGCCAGTTCAGGTATCTTTGCCATATTCCTGGCAGGTATGAGCTGGCGTCTTATTTCAGTAGTGGGCGGCCTCATTGGCGCGTTTGCGCCTGTGATGTGGTTCTTTTTAATGAAGGATTACCAAAAGCAGCGGGTTCTTACTTTTTTGAACCCAGAAAGCGACCCGCTAGGGTCTGGCTACCACATAATCCAATCTAAAATTGCCATTGGTTCCGGTGGTGTAGACGGCAAAGGCTGGTTACAGGGTACGCAGTCACAACTCGAGTTTTTACCCGAACGTCACACCGATTTTATCTTTTCAGTATTCAGCGAAGAGTTTGGTCTTACCGGTGTAATGTGTTTAATGGCAATATACATTTTTATAATTATGCGCGGCCTTATAATTTCTAGCCGGGCACAAGACGCCTATGCAAAATTGCTTGGTGGCAGTATTACCCTTACCTTTTTTGTTTATGTATTTGTAAACATGGGCATGGTGTCCGGATTACTTCCCGTGGTGGGTGTTCCCCTTCCTCTAGTGAGCTTTGGAGGAACATCTATGGTGACTTTAATGGCAGGTTTTGGCATTCTTATGGCCATTGCCACTCAGAAACGTTTAATGTCTAGATAACTTGTATGTTGCAACGCCTTTTTTCGGTACTTGATTTTGTAAAAGCGGGTTTAGTTAATGCGGGTCTTGTTGCCCAAAATCTGGCAAACGGACAGTTCTTTCGCTATGGCTCAGCTGTTTTTATAGTTTTGGCATTAGTGGGATGCCAAAGTGCACCTACACAATCTGGTCGCTATACTCAAAAGCAAGACTCAGCGCCTAAGCACGTTGCCAAAAAACCAGAAACACTTGATGCTGTACCAAAATACGAAGCCTACCGCATGTTTAACAGCAGGCCTTACAAGGTACTGGGCAAGCACTACACGCCAATGGATAGTGGTAAAGGCTATGAAGAGGTCGGCTATGCCAGTTGGTATGGTCAGAAGTTTCACGGTCACTTAACCTCAAATGGCGAAACTTACAATATGTTTGCCATGAGCGCGGCTCACAAAACATTGCCACTGCCCTCTTACGTGCGTGTTACTAACTTGGAAAATAACAAACAAGCGATCGTCCGCGTTAACGACCGCGGCCCTTTTCACGATGATAGAATTATCGATTTGTCGTATGCAGCCGCAGTAAAACTAGGCTACCACAGCAAAGGCACAGCGCGAGTCAAACTTGAAGTTATCCACTTTGACGAACAAAACAATGTGACGGTGGGAAACAATCCAACTGTTACTTACGATGAATACTTGGGTATTGCGGTAGTACCCGCACCGGCCTTGGCAGCAACTTCACCCACACCACCATTAGCCCCCTCTTCGAACACCGCGGATACCAACTCAAGCAGCAGTGAGAAAAGTAGCAACGCGGTAAGTGATGCGATCTATATTCAAGTTGCTGCGCTTTCAAACGCCGAGAAGGCAAAATCTATCTCTAACGTGCTATCGGCGTTATATCAAATTCCCGCTCACCTGCCAGTAGCAGATAACATTTATAAACTACAGCTTGGCCCTATCCACGATGAAGCTGTCGTCGCGGAGGTTCTTGAACAATTAAAGCAAAATGGCTATCCCAACGCTTACGCGATTACACAGACCATGTAGTTGGTTGGGTTGTCGCACGCTCATAAAAACAACGACATTGTGGCAGCATTGTGTCATTCAGCAGGCAATATCACGGTTTCTTCGCCTAATACCTACAATCGCGTAAACTTTTTTGATAAAACCTAGTCTTATAAGCAGCCTTTCGTTAAGATCTCTCGTCACCTCAGCTAATAAGTAGGTGAAACAACAGAATTCGGTTACGAACTGGACAAAAGCTAAAATTGGGTAGCCATGTTTTGCGGTCATCGTTTCGCGGTCATCGCAACAATAGGGTAAGCTTTAACTCACACGGATAAAACGGTCAAAGAAATTAGAACCATGCTCAGAATAATTCAACGCGCTAAACCGTCATTACTTTCATTTGCCTTTTTGGTGATAGGCACTTTACTACACACAGCAAATGCTGCCGTAGTCACTCCGCCTGCTCCTTCAGTTGCCGCAGAAGGTTTTCTTCTAACCGACTTTGAAACGGGTCATGTGATTGCATCTAAAAATGCGGACATGCAGCTTGCTCCTGCGAGCTTAACGAAAATAATGACTATTTATGTTATTGGCAAAGAATTACAGGCCGGTAACATCAGCTTAGACGACGAAGTGACTATCTCGGAAAACGCATGGGCGAAGAAATTCCCTGACTCGTCAAAAATGTTTATTGAAGTAGGTACACAAGTTTCAGTACGTGACTTACTACGTGGCATTGTTGTGCAGTCAGGTAACGACGCCTGTGTTGCTATGGCAGAACACGTAGCAGGTTCAGAATCTGCTTTTGCCAGCATGATGAATGCACACACGGCATCACTTGGCATGAGTGGTTCTCACTGGGTTAATGCTCACGGTCTTCACGACCCAGACCACTACACTACCCCTCGTGACATGGCGATTCTGTCTCGCGCGCTTATCGCAGAAACGCCAGAAATGTACAAGATTTATAGCGAGAAGGAATTCACCTACAACGGCATTAAGCAATACAACCGCAATAGCCTGTTGTGGGACAAAAGCTTAAACGTTGATGGCATTAAAACTGGCCACACGTCTGATGCGGGCTACAGCCTAATCACTTCTGCAGAGCAAGGCGGTATGCGTCTAATCTCTGTAGTCATGGGGACTGATAGCGAACGTGCACGTAAAGTTGAAAACAAAAAGCTACTTAAGTACGGCTTCCGTTTTTACGAGACACTTACGCCATACCAAGCTGGTCATAGTTTCGTTGCTCACCGCATCTATATGGGTGATAGAGAGACAGTAGACCTTGGAATTAATCAATCTACCCCCATTACTATTCCACGCGGTCAGGCGGCTAATTTAGAAGCTAACTTCGAACTTGATGACAAGCTTGAAGCACCACTTGCAAAAGGTCAGGTTGTTGGAAAACTTTATCTACAACTAGACGGTGAAGATGTGGCTAGCTATCCCCTAGTTACCCTTCAAGAAGTAAAAGAAGGCAGCTTCTTTAATCGCATGAAAGACTACATTATGCTTCAGCTAGGATTTGACGACGAGTAAACACCTTTACTGAATACGTTAAAAAGCTAGTTGTGAAGCGGCCAGATTTGTTACAATCTGGCCGTTTTTTTATATGATATTTTAAGTACCAAGGATATCGCATGGATACCCGTTTCGACGAATTACTAGATTTTCCAACAAACCAAACGTTTAAAGTCATGGGCGTTGCTCATGAAGACCTACCTCAACAGGTAGTGAGCTGCCTTCAGCAACATGCGCCAGGCGATTACTCGCCTAACGTAAAACCAAGTAGTAAAGGTACTTACCACTCGGTGTCTATCAGTGTGCGTGTAACCAGTAAAGAGCACATGGAAACCATTTACACTGAACTTGCCAAATTAGAGCTGGTTAGGGTTGTACTTTAAGTGAATGAGCAGTCGATAGCGTCTGACGCAAACGGCGTTATAGTGCGTCAATTAGGGCGTCAGCCGTATGAGCCTATCTTCGAGGCAATGAAGCGCTTCACCGATGAACGCGACCAAAACACCCAGGATGAAATTTGGCTTGTTGAGCACGATGCTGTCTTTACGCAAGGACAAGCGGGCAAAGCTGAACACATACTTATGCCTGGTGACATTCCTGTTGTTCAGGTTGACCGGGGCGGCCAAGTGACCTACCACGGTCCAGGGCAACAAGTTATTTATCTGATGCTAAACATTAAGCGCAGAAAACTGGGTGTTCGTCATTTAGTCACTGCTATGGAAGAAGCGGTGGTCGGACTACTCGAAAAATATGGCGTAACCGCGTACCCAAAGCCCGATGCGCCTGGCGTATACGTCGATGAGAAGAAAGTTTGTTCATTAGGTTTAAGAATACGTAATGGCTGCTCGTTTCATGGCTTAGCTTTAAATGTTAATATGGACCTATCACCGTTTCAGCGTATTAACCCTTGCGGTTATGCCGGTATGGAAATGATCGATACCGCGCGCCTCAATGGTCCAACTACGCTTGAGACCGCTGGTAATGAATTAACGCATTTGTTGCTAGAAGCGCTTTCCATTGCACAGCCAACATACAAAGAAGGTTTTGATGAGTAATGCACGACCTCAAGCGGGGGTAAAACTCCGTGATGATGAAAAAGTAAAACACATTCCCGTCACTATTATTCCTACTGAAAAGGAAGAAATGCTGCGCAAGCCGGAGTGGATTAAAATCAAGCTTCCTCGTACTACCGAGAAAATTGATCACATCAAACAGACACTTCGCAAAAACAATCTTCACTCTGTGTGTGAAGAAGCGAGTTGTCCTAACCTTGCCGAGTGTTTCAACCACGGTACAGCCACCTTTATGATTCTTGGTGATATTTGTACCCGTCGTTGTCCTTTCTGTGACGTAGCCCACGGTAAACCACTGCCTCCGAGTGCAGAAGAGCCAGAGAAGCTGGCTAAAACCATTGCAGAAATGAATTTGCGCTATGTGGTTATTACTTCTGTTGACCGCGATGACCTTCGCGACGGTGGCGCTCAGCATTTCGTAGATTGTATTAACGCCATTCGCGAACACAGTCCAACAACGACAATCGAAGTATTAGTACCCGATTTTCGTGGACGTATGGATCGTGCACTTGAGATTTTCAAAAACGGCGTGCCTGATGTGTTCAACCACAACTTAGAGACGATCCCGCGTTTATACCGTGAATGTCGCCCTGGCGCGAATTACCAATGGTCGTTAGATTTGCTTAAGAAGTTTAAAGCACAACACCCTGACGTGATGACCAAATCTGGTATGATGATGGGTATGGGCGAAGAGAACGAAGAAATTCAAGGCGTACTTGATGATCTGCGCGCTCACAATGTGGACATGCTTACGCTGGGTCAATACCTTCAGCCAAGCCGTCACCACTACCCGGTTAAGCGCTACGTACACCCTAAGGAATTCGACGCCCTTGGTGACTACGCAAAAGAAATTGGCTTCACGCATGCAGCATGTGGCCCAATGGTCCGCTCGAGCTACCATGCAGACCAACAAGCAGCGGGTAAAGAAGTTAAGTAGTACCGAACTTCAGCATAGGGCTCAGCCTAACGTTGCTAAAAAGTTGATACAGAATAAAAGCGGTGATCTTCACCGCTTTTTTGTGCCTTCGTATTTCAGGGTGACAAACCCGTGGGTATTGTTAGAATGCCCGTCAAATTACGCTATCCCCTTCTGAAAAGTATTCCCAAATTAAGGGTAAGGTCATTTCATGCGCAAACATATATATATTGCCTATACAGGTGGAACTATTGGTATGAAGCCGTCTAGACAAGGCTACGTACCCGCTGCAGGCTTCTTGTCAGACACACTGAAAAAGATGCCGGAGTTTCACCGTTCTGAAATGCCCCTTTTTACCCTGCATGAATACGATAACCTTATCGATTCATCAGACATGGACCCGTCTGATTGGCAGCGTATTGCCGATGATATCGCCGACAACTACGACAAGTACGATGGCTTCATTATTTTGCACGGTACAGACACCATGGCATACACCGCCTCGGCGTTGAGTTTCATGCTTGAGGATTTGTCAAAACCTGTCATTGTTACCGGTTCTCAAATTCCACTGGCAGAGCTTCGCTCAGATGGTCAAGTCAACCTTCTAAACGCGTTATACGTTGCCGCGAACTTCCCCATTGCCGAAGTCGGACTGTTCTTCAACAACAGACTACTTCGTGGCAACCGCAGCCGTAAAGTAGATGCAGATGGGTTCAGTGCCTTTGACTCCCCTAACTTTCCTCCACTGTTAGAAGCTGGCATTAACATTCGTCTGAAAGCCGGTGAATTAGCGAAGACACCAAATAACACCTTAACGGTATCGAACGTCAAAGCCCAACCGATCGGCATGGTTAGTTTGTATCCAGGTATTGCGCCGGAGGTCATAAAAAACACGCTGCAGCAGCCGGTGAACGCGTTGATTTTACTGAGTTATGGTGTGGGCAATGCACCTCAGAACCCTGAGCTTATTGCACAGTTAAAATACGCAAAAGCCAGAGAAATTCCTGTTTTGAATTGTACCCAGTGTATGCGCGGTCGCGTAAACATGGGTGGCTATGCCACCGGCCATGGCCTACAAGAAGTAGGAGTTTTATCGGGTAGCGATATGACGCCCGAGGCAGCCCTCGCGAAACTGCACTACTTATTAAGTAAAGGGCTTCCTTTTGAGGAAATAAGCCATCTATTAACGCAAAACTTGCGTGGCGAATTAAGCGACTAGCAGCGTTACAAATAAAGTTTTTAAGAAAAAGGTTTCAACAAGTGATAACAACATATTCGGGTATGCTTAAAAAAATGCGTACCTCCGCCGATGAAAACAATACCGTGCACTACTCGCTTCCAATTGGTGATGAGCTGGTAGATATCAATTCTCTTATCGGCAAGGAAGTAACGGTAACCTACTCTGGTGACATCAACTGTGTTCACTGCAACCGCAAAACCAAAAAAAGCTTCAACCAAGGATACTGCTACCCGTGTTTGATATCGCTGGCACAATGCGATAGCTGCATTATTAAGCCAGAAAAGTGCCATTACCACGAAGGGACGTGCAGAGAACCTCAGTGGGGTGAAGAACATTGCTTTAGTGAGCATTTTGTTTATTTGGCTAACACAGGTACGGTAAAAGTGGGCATCACTCGTCAAGTCACCGAAGGCGTGTCTACGCGGTGGATGGATCAAGGAGCTACGCAAGCTACCGTAATGCTGCGAGTTCCTGACAGGCTTACCAGTGGTTTGGTTGAAACGTTATGCAAAGATCACATTGCAGATAAAACCAATTGGCGAACAATGTTAAAGGGCAAACCTGACGAGGTTGATTTAGAACAGGTCAAAACCGAATTAATGGGTAAAATTGAAAGTGAGCTAGAAGCGCTGAAGCAAGAAAAAGGGCTTCAAGCAGTATCAGAAGTGACTACGCCTATCCATGATATTCATTACCCTGTTGAAGATTATCCGGTAAAGATAAAATCTTTAAACTTAGATAAGACACCGTCATTTACTGGTGTATTGCAAGGTATCAAAGGGCAATACTGGATGCTAGATGGCGATCGCGTTATTAATATCAGGAAGTTCGCTGGTTATAATGTAGACCTATCTTTCTAGGTTAAATGTTAGGGTCTTATTTTAGCTTACTTATAAAAATAAGACCCTTATTACCCGCAGCTAGCTATCTAATGCGGCAGTTTATTCGAATAGGTATCAACTACTGCCAGAATTCAAAGTAGTCGTTACTATTTCTTTGCGGTTTAGGTGCAGGCTCAAACGCTGGTGTTCCTAAATATAAGAAACCTACCAGCTCGTCTTCTTCACTTAAACCTAATCCGTTTCTTACCGTCTCACAGTGTGCGTAGCCACCGGTGCGCCACATGCCGTTAAACCCTTGTGCTACTGCTGCCATTTGCATCGCCATAACGCCACAGCTTGCCGACGCTATCTGCTCAACACGCGGTACCTTTTCATGTTCCACATGCTTTGCGATGGCTACGATAACCATAGGTGCGCGGTGAGGAAGCTGCACGGCACGTTCAATTTCTTTCTGCGACTTTTCATTTTCAATAGCGGATTGCTCATAGAGTGCACCTAGCTTATCCAGCCCTTTTCCTGTGCACACGATAAAACGCCACGGAGTAAGACAAGCATGGTCTGGGGCACGTAGTGCAGCCTGCATAATATTCTCTAAGGCATCTCCACTAGGTGCTGGCGCTTCCAATCGAGGCTGAGAACTTCTGTTGAGTAACAATGTTAATGCGTCCATTTACGTCCCTACTTTATTTTTTCGCGTTGCTGTTATCACGCTTCGATTTTCATAATCGAGAAAAGCGTGCCAACAACAATAATTTACCTAACCTGATTGCTAGATCCTACGGTTCATAAACGAAAAAGACCAGAAAATTCCGGCCTTTTGTACAGGAAATGGAGCGTCCCTAATTACTTTTAGAACGCATGGCTTTATTCACATAGTAATCGACACTAAAGAAGCGTCCACCACCATAGATAAACAAAACTAAAAGCATAATAAAATAGGTCGCAGCGAATTCGATGCCGTTGTTAAGTACCACAAAGTTACCGCTGGATGTAAGCCAGTCATAATGGCCATACTCTTGTAACAATGATTTAGCTGCCGCAAGCTTTTCTGGCGCAGCCATAATGTTTTCATTCAGTAAGATTGTACCGTCGGCCAACCATGAAGACGCATCAGCAATAGCGAGCCATCCATTCTTAGCGTGAACACTCACCATAGCGACTATCATGGTTACCATTAATGGAATACTCACCAAGCGGGTCAATGCACCCAATAACAATAGAACACCGCCCACGAGTTCTGCGGCTGTAGCTAAGAACGCCATTACAAAAGGCATTGGTAAACCAAGCCCATAATCATCGTTACCAAACCAATCTACAATACTGTCGAAACTGGATGCTTTATTCCAGCCAGCCTGTATCATCACTGGTGCTAAATACAAGCGCAATAAAAGTAAAGGAATGCCATCTGCCACTTGCAGTCGGGCTATGATTTGTTGGTAAATGTGTGTCATTGTTTTGCCTACTTTGTGTGATTAAGAAATAAGAACGGCACTTTATGAAAAAAATTTCATCGCGCGAAAATAAGCCCTCACCGTTTTTGCGACTAATGAAAAAGGGCCATGGAAAAACCGGCTATAAAGCAAAGAATGGAAAATTTCTTATGACGATGAGCGAGGATAGTCACAAACGTATTGCCTCTCTCATTCGAAAGTGGCTGGAACAAGACGAAAAAAAAGAACGCAGAATAAAAGTCATCGTAAGTCGCCGAAAACAAAGACACTCACAAAAAATTACAATTAAGTTCGCGATCTTACTCGATTTAGGTAACATAATAGAATGCAGTACGTGAGTAAGGTATGCCTGATCTATCTTGCTCTGGTTAGTTAATTCAAAAAAAGGTAGTGATTAAAATGGCAGCCAAAGGAAATTGGACTAAATCCTTGTTTATTGGCTTGTGGACGGTGCTTAACTTCACCCGCAAACTTTTCTTTAATTTGATATTCATTGTTATTTTTGTTGGATTGATAATCGCAATAACTGGTCAGGACGATGAACAGTTTACCGTAAACAAAGACAGTGCTTTGTTTCTTACGCTTAACGGAAAGCTAGTTATAGAAAAAGAAAGCATTGATCCTTTCGAACAGTTCTTACAAGAATCGCTAGGCAGTGAACCTGAAAACCCAGAAGTACTGGTACGCGATGTAGTGAAAGTGCTTGAAAATGCGCAAAAGGATCGCCGTATTAAAGCTTTGGTTCTTGACCTTCAAGGTCTTACTGGCGGTGGTTTAGACAAGTTGCGCACCGTAGCTAATGCTATTGACGCATTTAAAGAATCTGAAAAGCCCGTTTATGCCATTGGCGATTACTTTTCCCAAGACCAATATTACTTGGCAGCACACGCTGATAGCATCTATCTGAACCCAATGGGCGGGTTAATGTTTGAAGGCTACGGCCGTTATGGCATGTACTTCAAAGACATGCTAGAAAAGTTAAAAGTAACCACGCATATCTTCCGGGTTGGTACTTATAAATCTGCTGTTGAGCCTATCATGCGAAATGATATGTCTGAAGAAGCAAAAGAAGCGGAGAAACAGTGGTTAGATGGTTACTGGGCGCAATACAAAGCGGATGTAGCAGCAGCTCGCGGTATCGATGAAGCAAACTTTGACGAGACCCTTGAAGGTTTATTAGCAAAGTTTGAAGCGGCAGGCGGCGATTTCGCACAGTATGCGCTAGAGAATAATTGGGTAGACGCATTGAAGACCCGCGAAGAAGTAAGATTGGAGCTTACTGAGTTAGTCGGTGAAGATGAAAACAATCACGGCGTTAACCTCACTTCGTTCAATACCTATCTTAAAGTTGTTAACCCGCCTATGCCGGTTATCGAGTCAGATATAGATAAAGTGGCGATTGTAGTTGCCAAGGGCACCATCTTAGACGGTAATCAAAAAGCCGGTACTATAGGTGGAGACAGCACCGCTCGTCTTTTAAGAAAGGCACGTCTAGACGACAACGTAAAAGCAGTGGTTCTTCAGATTGATTCTCCTGGAGGCAGCGCATTCGCCTCTGAAATTATCCGTCAGGAAGTGTTGCAGCTACAACAAGCAGGTAAGCCCGTTATTGCTTCTATGAGCACCTATGCAGCTTCAGGCGGTTATTGGATTGCAGCAAGTACCGATAGAATAATTGCAAGCCCTAGCACAATTACAGGCTCGATTGGCGTGTTTGGTATGTTTATGACCTACGAGAATTCACTGGATTATTTAGGTATTCACAGTGATGGTGTGGGCTCTACAGAGCTTGCAGGCTTCTCTACTGTGCGTCCACTAGCACCAGAATTCGGTCAAATTCTTCAGCGCAACGTTGAAAACACTTACGGAAACTTCTTGTCGTTGGTTTCAAATGCTCGTGGTATGTCGGTAGAAGAAGTGGATAGGGTTGCCCAAGGACGCGTGTGGATTGGCGAAGATGCAATTGAACTTGGCTTGGTAGACCAGCTTGGTACGGTTGACGATGCTGTAGTTGCTGCGGCCGAGCTCGCCGAGCTAGAAAATTATGATACGTTCTACGTACAACGCACGCTGAGTGCCCAGGAAATTTTCTGGAAGGAATTCTTTGGCCAGGCAATGACGTTTGTGGGCAAATGGCAATTTGCCCATGCCGACTCTGCACTGGTAAATGAATTTAAGCGCGTACTTAAAGAGTTCAGTTTAGTAAACCAACTAAACGACCCTAAGGGTACCTACGTGCTATGTTTACCTTGTGACGTTAAATAATACGCGCAGCAAATAAGTAGAAACAGTAAAAAGACAGAGGCAGCAACATCGCTTCAAATGACTTAACTCAAGAACAGCGTCGCGTTATTACCGACGCTGTTTTTTATTGCTATGAGCAAGCAGAGCAATACTTCAAGCAAACGTTCAAGCGCCCTACCATCACTTTTAGACGGTCGGGGAAAAATGCGGGCACTGCGTTTTTACAGCAAAACCGCGTGAATTTTCACCCACTTCTGTTTAAAGATAATATCGATGCCTTTTTAAGTGACGTGGTACCACACGAAGTCAGCCATTTGTTGGTATGGGTTCTGTTTGGCAGAGTTCAGCCCCACGGCAAAGAATGGCAGTCGATAATGCGCAGCGTATTTAACTGCACGCCTAATGCTACCCATCAATTTGACGTGAAACGGGTAGCCCGCACTTTTCATTATGTGTGTGACTGTGACACTTATGCGCTAAGTACACGCAGACACAATAATATTTTAAAAGGGGCACAATACAAATGTAGGAAGTGTCAGGCCTTGCTTCGCGCACCAGACGTTGGCAGCCTAAAAGCCTATTGACCCAAGACGCTGTCTGGCGAGCGGTATTTACAGGATACGTGCTGTTAATTAAACCAGTGTTTAGTAAATGCGTTGTCTAAATCGTTAAACGCTGTCTTAAGAAGTTGCGCTAGCTCTTTATATTTTGGTTTTGATTTAGCATTGGTCATAGCCACACCTTGCGAGCGCATTTTTGAGTGGATTTCTTGGTACCAGCTTTTCAGTTGTGGTGGAAGGTATTGGTCAGAGCGATGTCCTAGCCAAAGCAAACCTTGCATAGGCAGACTTAAGAAGAAAGCACCTATGGTGATGGTTTGAGGTAGATAATCGGCGCCTAAACTCTGATAGAGCAGCGCGCATGAAACCATTGCCACTGGCGGCATGGTTTTAATTGCAAACTTAGTCGCTGCTACAACTCTACACTCTGGGAAAAAAGCATAGAGTTCTTTTCTCACAGGCCATGTCTTCATGTACTGCTGACCGTTTTTCAACATTGTCATTATTGATTGAGACATGCCTCACCTCTTTGATAAACCTTACTATCAGCATTAATGCTGATATCACTCACGTCATTATTCGATAGTTATAACTAAATTGTAATCCGCTTTTTGGCTAATACAAACTGGTTCTTCTAAATCAGTACGTAATTACAGCGATAAACTATCAGCATCGATCTTATCAAATACGATTGCACTGTAGTAAATTAAGTTTCGTTGATGTGGCGGCTGCCTTTTGGTCTGCTGTGAAGATCGGCGTTGTGTAACTAATACACCCTACGTTAATAATTAAAAGGTATAAGTTCAATCTATCTTTAAGTGACATTTTTCTCGCTTAAAGGCATCATATAGCGCTTAAGCCTAAACATTGTGCTGCATGGCTTTGTTGTTACTTTTGTTAAAGCAAGTGAATAACGACCTGCAGATGTTGCGCTGGCAAATTACTATAATAAAAGTAACTAGGTGTTGAGCTTGATTTACAGATTTTCGCCCCTACCTAGCTTTCTAAGAGAAATTTTATAAGTAACCCTATTGGGTGAATTATTTGGAGAGGAAAATGGCAGAAAGCAGACACGTCCGTCTACTTATCTTGGGTTCAGGCCCTGCAGGTTATTCAGCAGCGGTTTATGCTGCACGTGCAAACCTTAAACCTGTACTGTTAACTGGTATTCAACAAGGCGGGCAGCTTACTACCACGACAGAAGTAGAAAACTGGCCGGGCGATCCTGAAGGCCTTACTGGTCCTGATCTAATGGTTCGTATGCAAAAGCATGCTGAAAAGTTCGATACTGAAATTATTTTCGATCACATCAATAAGACTGACTTTTCGAAGCGCCCTTTCACGCTTTACGGAGATAGCGGTACTTATACGTGTGACGCACTAATCATTGCTACAGGTGCTTCAGCTAAATACCTTGGTCTTGAATCAGAGCAAGCGTTTATGGGTAAAGGTGTATCTGCTTGTGCAACCTGTGACGGTTTCTTCTACCGCAATCAAAAAGTAGCGGTAATTGGTGGTGGTAACACCGCTGTTGAAGAGGCGCTTTACCTTTCAAACATTGCATCAGAAGTACATGTTATTCACAGAAGAGATAGCTTTAGAAGTGAAAAAATTCTTGAGCAACGCCTTCGTGATAAAGCAGAAAACGGTAACGTGGTATTACACTTAAACCGTACACTAGATGAAGTGCTCGGTGACGAAATGGGTGTAACCAAAGTCCGTATTAAAGATACGAACAGTGATGCCACTGAAGAGCTTGATGTTATGGGTCTATTCGTTGCTATCGGTCACAAACCGAATACCGATATCTTTGATGGGCAGCTTGAAATGAAAGATGGCTATATCGTTGTAAACAGCGGTACAAACGGCAATGCGACGCAAACAAGCGTTGAAGGTGTGTTTGCTGCAGGTGACGTGAGCGATCATATTTATCGTCAGGCCATTACATCAGCAGGTACAGGATGTATGGCGGCGCTAGATGCTGAAAAATACTTAGATGGTACGATGCCTGAACAAGGTTAATACTGTTTCCCAAGCCCTGCTGTTCAGTGGGGCTTTTTTCTGGCCCGATTATGATAGCGTTACATTACATCGAAGAAGGCGCGCCCTTCCCTCCAGTCGACACTGCATTAGACGAACCTAACGGCCTGCTAGCATTTGGTGGCGACCTCAGTCCTGCACGTTTATTTTCTGCCTACTCACAGGGCATTTTCCCTTGGTTCAGTGATGACGAACCGCTGTTGTGGTGGTCACCCGACCCCAGAGCCATTATTGAACTCGACAATTTTGTCGCATCGAAAAGCCTTAAGAAGCTTGCTCGAAAACAAAAATACACGGTAACGTTAAATTATGCGTTCGACCGAGTAATTGAAGCCTGTTCATCAACCCCTCGTAAAAACCCAAACACAGGTGAACTCAATAGCGAAACATGGATTACCGATGACATGATTGGGGCTTACCGGCAGCTCAATGGTTTGGGTTTAGCACACTCTGTGGAAGTTTGGGACGGCGAAACATTGGTGGGTGGACTATATGGCGTTGGAATTGGCAAGGTATATTGCGGTGAATCGATGTTTCACCGGGAAAGTAATACCTCAAAACTTGCTATGATGGCGTTGGTTGAGCACATGAAGTCTCACGATATGGCCTTTATTGATTGCCAGCTTCCTACCGATCATTTGTCATCCCTTGGTGCGAATGTGTTATCCCGTGAAAACTTTATTGAAAAACTGGAAAACAACAACCACACTTTAACTGAAGACGGTAGGCTGTCAGAAGACTACCTTAATCGTTGGAAGCCAAGAGTGATTACTCCGTGAAGTTTGGTATAACCCAATCATTTTCATGTAGCTATTTGCCCGATGAGCAAGAGCAATTATTAGTATACGCCGAAAATAATGATTTTCAGGCGTGGCGATACTCGCAACTTATTCAAGTGGGATTTCGACGAAGCGGTGAACAAATTTACCGTCCACACTGCCCAGCCTGCAAGGCGTGTAAGTCGGTGCGAATTCCGGTGAATGCTTATACCCCCTCTCGCAGTCAAAAAAGGCTGTTAAAGGCCAACCAAGGGTTTCGCGTTCAGCTAGTTAGTGAAACTAAAAGCACATACTACCCGTTGTATGAACGCTACATTACGGAGCGACATGCCGACGGTAGTATGTATCCGCCGTCACGAACCCAGTTCGACAATTTCGTTTTATGTGATTGGATGACAACCCATTACCTAGAGGCCTATGATGGCGACAAGCTCATTGCAGTGGCTGTCACTGACGTCGTCGATGCTAACGAACATATGGGTGCCCTCTCTGCGCTCTATACGTTTTTCGACCCTGACTATAGCTCTGCGTCTTTAGGTACATGGATGATACTCATGCAAATTGAGGAAGCGAGGCGTTTAGGCCACCACTATGTTTATTTGGGCTATTACGTAGAGGGTTGTCAAAAAATGTCTTATAAGCACAAATTTTTGCCATTTGAGCAGTTTAGTGACAATGAATGGCATCTATTTAGCAAAAATAGTAAAATACCCACTTAATTGCTTTACACCGAACCCAAGATTGGGTAAGGTCTGCGCGGCAAAAATTTTGAATTACTGAGGTAACTGCTTTACATGGCAAAAGAAGATTGTATTGAAATGGAAGGTACTGTGTTAGACACGCTACCTAACACTATGTTCCGCGTTGAACTAGAAAACGGTCACGTAGTGACTGCACACATCTCTGGTAAAATGCGTAAGAACTATATCCGTATTCTTACTGGCGATAAGGTCACCGTTGAGATGACTCCTTACGATTTGACCAAAGGTCGTATCGTTTATCGCGCAAGATAATGAGCCATTTAAGCGGTAACGCATAAAAAAAGCCCGATTAAGATCGGGCTTTTTCGTATCTGGGTTTTACCTATTTCATCCTCGAAGCACTATCGCTAAAAACAAAGTTACTAACGAAGATACAGCGCTTGATAGACGACATTAGCCTTTCTACCTAGCGCTACATGCTTTATTACATTAGGTTGGCTCTGCTTCTTCAGACGTTGCACCTACACCTGTGTACTCAAAGGTAAGTTTGTCATCAACGCAGTCTACTTTAACGTTTCCGCCTTTAGATAACTCGCCAAACAATAGCTCGTTCGCCAACTCTTTCTTCAGGTCATCTTTAATGACGCGCGCCATAGGACGTGCACCCATTGCCTTATCATAGCCTTTCTCAGCCATGTAAGCGCGGGCTGCACTGGTGACCTCTAGCGACACGCCTTTAACGTCAAGCTGTGCCTGAAGCTCAATAATAAACTTATCTACCACCTGCAAGATGATTTCAGGATCAAGATGATTAAACCAAATAATACCATCTAGGCGGTTTCTGAATTCAGGTGTAAACACCTTATTGATTTCAGACATCGCATCGTGACTATGATCTTGCTGCTTAAAGCCAATAGATTTACGTACCGTTTCTTGAACACCTGCGTTGGTGGTCATCACTAACACTACGTTTCTAAAGTCAACCTTACGTCCATTGTTATCAGTCAGCGTACCGTGGTCCATAACCTGAAGAAGAATATTGTAGATATCGCTATGCGCTTTCTCAATTTCATCTAACAGCACTACTGAGTACGGGTTTTTGATTACCGCATCTGTTAACAGACCGCCTTGGTCAAAACCAACGTAACCAGGAGGCGCACCAATGAGGCGGCTAACTGCATGACGTTCCATGTACTCAGACATATCAAAACGTACAAGCTCAACACCCATGATTTTAGCCAGCTGTTGGGTTACTTCTGTTTTACCAACACCAGTTGGACCGGCAAATAAGAAGCTACCAATTGGTTTTGCTTCAGCTCCAAGTCCAGAACGTGATAGCAATATAGCGTCATTAAGCGTCTCTATAGCCTTATCCTGACCAAACACAACCATTTTAAGGTTGCGGCCAAGGTTCTTAAGCACCTCTTTGTCAGAAGCTGATACAGACTTCTCAGGGATACGCGCCATTTTTGCAATAATTTGCTCAATGTCGCCCACACCTATCGTTTTTTTGCGCTTAGAAGGCGGCAACAAGCGCTGGCTTGCGCCTGCCTCATCCATTACATCAATGGCTTTATCTGGAAGATGACGCTCGTTGATGTATTTAGCCGACAATTCCGCCGCAGCTTGAATCGCCTTTTGAGTGAAACGCACATTGTGGTGCTCTTCGTAGCGACTCTTAAGGCCAAGCAATATCTTTGTGGTATCGCTGACGCTAGGCTCAGTAACGTCAACTTTCTGGAAACGACGTGCAAGGGCGCGGTCTTTCTCAAAAATACCTTGATATTCTTGATATGTAGTTGAGCCGATACAGCGTAGTTCACCGCTTGATAGCTTAGGCTTAAGTAAATTTGACGCATCCATTACACCGCCCGACGCAGCGCCAGCACCAATAATGGTATGGATTTCATCAATAAACAAAATGGCGTTCTTGTCTTTGCCAAGCTCTTTCAGAATTGCTTTCAAACGCTTCTCAAAGTCACCACGGTATTTAGTACCAGCAAGAAGGCCACCTAAATCCAGTGAATAAACGGTACTTTCAGCAATAACATCAGGCACGTCTTCGTTAACGATTCTGTATGCAAGACCTTCTGCGATCGCCGTTTTACCTACGCCCGCTTCACCTACTAGCAGAGGGTTGTTTTTGCGACGACGACATAGAATTTGAATAGTGCGCTCTACTTCCGAATCGCGGCCAATCAACGGGTCTATTTTGCCGTCTTTCGCGTGACGATTTAGATCAGTTGCGTATTTGCTCAATGCTGAGCCACCTTCTTCGCCTGCTTCAGCCTCTTCCGACGCTTCAGGGTTTACGGGCTCATCATCATCCGCTTTGCTTACGCCATGGCTAATGAAATTCACCACATCCAAGCGCGTTACATCCGCCTTCTTGAGAATATAAACGGCCTGAGACTCTTGCTCGCTGAATATAGCAACAAGTACGTTGGCGCCAGTAACTTCGTCCTTACCAGACGACTGAACGTGGAATACCGCACGCTGCAGCACGCGCTGGAAACCGAGCGTGGGCTGAGTTTCGCGTTCGTTTAACTGGTCATCTAAAATGAGAGGCGTAGTATCTTTAACAAAAGCTAACAGTTCGCTTTTAATTGCCTCAATATCGGCACCACATGCTTTGAGCGCATCGCGAGCAGCTGAGTTATCAAGCAATGCCAACAACAAGTGCTCAACCGTCATAAACTCATGACGATGCTCTCTGGCAAATACAAACGCGTTATTTAACGTTTGTTCTAATTCTTTATTTAACATATTGCTCGCCCTCTACAAAAAACCTTATGCCTGCTCCATCGTGCACATCAACGGGTGCTGATGTTTGCGTGCGTACTGATTAACCTGCATCACTTTTGTCTCTGCTATCTCAGCAGTAAAAATGCCACACACGGCTTTTCCTTGATAATGAACGGTCAGCATAAGTTGGTTGGCTTTCTCAGCGTCCATATTGAAAAACTGCATGAGTACCTCAATGACAAAATCCATCGGTGTATAGTCGTCATTGTTCAACAACACTTTATACATGGGAGGCGGCTGCGGCTTCTGTCGCTGCGCGTCTTTCTGTTTTTCCTTTTCGATACTAATAGCGTTGTCTTTACTCATAACTTAATAATAGTGGTTTAATGGCACATATGTGTACAAACTTTTGGATAAATTTATTCACATTTGCCCTTGACATAATATGGTTAAAAAATCTACATTTTGTATAGTGGTTTTGAGTATTGCACGTTAGCTACGACATAACTTACTGCGTAGCAGCTACAATCAATACTCTTTCCACCGTGTCTCCGGATCTATAATGGGGGCATATACTCGTGAGTTCAAGGATTAAGAGGAAGTCGAAGTATGGCGGTTGGCAAAGTTAAATGGTTTAACAACGCAAAGGGTTTTGGATTTATCGTTCCTGAGGACGGCGGCGAAGATATTTTCGCGCATTACTCTACGATTCAAATGGAAGGCTACCGTTCGCTAAAAGCGGGTCAAGAAGTAACGTTCGAAGTTCAGCAAGGGCCTAAAGGTCTTCACGCTGAGAACATTGGCTTCAAAGAAGAACCAGAGCGTTAAGAAAAGAATTTTTAAAGCCTGACCTTTTACGTCGGGCTTTTGCTTTTCTTGCCATTCAAAATGTGTAGGTGCAGTAAAGCGCCTGTGCGGATAAGTGCGTTTAAATTTTCCCCACAAAAATAAGCATTACGTTATCTTAACGTTGTGTATTAAAGTTGCGTACTAGCTCAAATTAGACAATCAACGAGCTTTTTTCCTGTTCCTTTTATCTCCCGCTTATACATTCGTTTCCAAAACATAAGGTATATCGCCCTACCCCTTATTACCCCTTATACCAGTCCGCGTAGACCATTGCCTACTCAGCTAGGTTTAAAATGTTCGTAATCGCGGCGTGTTAGCGCAGGTATAGTGGTTCTACATAAAAAAAGCCCTCTCGTTTGAAGAGAGGGCTTTTAAACCTTGTTTTGAAATAGCTTCTCAGGTTTGAGAGTACTATTCTATGCGCTAGACCTATAAGCCTAACGCATATACACAAAATACTATGCGCCTAAGATAGCTTTTAATGTCTTACTTGGAGACATGGTTGCGAAAAGCTTGTCTTCGTCAGGGTAGTAGTAACCACCAATTTCTTGCGCGCTACCTTGCGTTGCATCAATCTCAGCCAAGATGTCGTCAATTTTCGCAGACAACTCTTCATACACTGGCTTAAATTGCGCAGCTAGATCTGCGTCTTCCGTTTGGTTCGCTACTTCTTCAGCCCAGTATAGACCTAGGTAAACATGGCTACCACGGTTGTCCAACTGACCTGCTTTACGAAGCGGAGACTTACCATTGTTTAGTAGTTTTTCCGTTGCTTTATCAAGTGCAGTAGCAATAACTTTTGCTTTAGTGTTGCTGTGCTTAATAGCAACATCTTCTAGCGATACAGCAAGTGCCAGGAATTCACCGAGTGAGTCCCAACGCAAGTGACCTTCTTCAACGAACTGTTGCACGTGCTTAGGTGCACTACCGCCCGCGCCCGTTTCATAAAGGCCACCACCAGCCATCAACGGAACAATTGATAGCATTTTAGCACTGGTACCAAGCTCTAGGATTGGGAACAAATCAGTAAGGTAATCACGAAGTACGTTACCCGTTACTGAAATGGTATCCAGACCGCGAATTGCACGTTCCATGCTGTAGCGAATAGCGCGTACAGGAGACATAATTTGAATGTCTAGACCGTTGGTATCATGGTCTTGTAGGTACTTTTCAACTTTCTTGATAAGTTGCGCATCGTGAGCACGTTCGTCATCTAGCCAGAATACCGCAGGCATACCAGATTGACGTGAACGCGTTACTGCTAGCTTAACCCAATCTTGAATAGGTGCGTCTTTCACCTGACACATACGCCAGATATCACCTTCTTCAACATCGTGAGAGATAAGAACATTGCCGTCTTGGTCAATAATCGACACAGTACCGTCTGCTTCTAGTTCAAACGTTTTGTCGTGTGAACCGTACTCTTCTGCTTTTTGCGCCATTAGACCAACGTTAGGCACTGTACCCATCGTTGTCGGGTCGAATGCACCATGCGTTTTACAGAAGTTAATAACTTCCTGGTAAATGGTTGCATAAGTACTTTCTGGAATTACCGCTTTCGTGTCGTGCGCCTTTCCATCTGGTCCCCACATTTGACCAGAGTTACGAATCATGGCTGGCATAGAAGCATCAACAATTACGTCACTTGGTACGTGAAGGTTCGAGATACCCTTGTCAGAGTTCACCATCGCCATTGGTGGGCGGTCGGCATAACATGCGTTGATATCTTTTTGAATTTCTGAGCGCTGGCTTTCAGGTAAGCTCGCAATTTTGTCGTAAACGCTACCAAGACCATTGTTAGGGTTAACACCTAGCTCTTCAAACAGGTCGCCCCACTTGTTGAATAGATCTTTGTAAAATACTTTTACACAGTGACCGAACACGATTGGGTGAGACACCTTCATCATGGTCGCTTTTACGTGTAGTGAGAAAAGAATGCCTGTGTTTTTCGCATCTTCAATTTGCTCTTCGAAGAATTCACACAGCGCTTTTTTGCTCATAAACATGCCGTCGATAACTTCGCCAGCTAGCAAGTCCACACGCGGTTTAAGGGTTTTCTTACTACCATCTTTACCCGTAAATTCAATGCTTACATAACCATCTTTTTCCACGGTTACAGACTTCTCACCCGAGTAGAAGTCGCCGCCGCGCATGTGAGCTACGTGAGAACGTGATGCTTGAGACCACTCACCCATTGAATGCGGGTGCTTGCGTGCATAATTTTTAACTGCGGTTGGGGCACGGCGATCTGAGTTACCTTCACGTAATACAGGGTTTACTGCACTACCTAGCACCTTACCGTAACGTTCGCGAATGTCTTCTTCTTCAGCAGTTTTTGGTGAATCAGGGAACGCTGGTACGTTAAAGCCTTTTGCGTTTAATTCTTTGATAGTTGCACGAAGCTGTGGAATTGAGGCACTGATGTTTGGAAGCTTGATGATGTTAGCGTTCGGGTCTTGGGTCATCTCACCCAGTTCAGCTAGCGCGTCTGGCACTCTTTGCTCTTCAGAAAGATACTCAGGGAAATTTGCCAAAACACGTGCAGCAAGTGAAATATCGCTTAGCTCAACGTCGATATCTGCAGCCGCAGCAAACTTCTGGATGATAGGAAGAAGTGAGTAAGTCGCCAGCATTGGCGCTTCATCAGTCTTCGTGTAGATGATCTTAGACTTGGTCATTATATACCTCAATTTTCTCGACAGGGTACTGTCGTCTTTAGTCCATTAGGTCGCAACAACCCGCAACATGTTCATGTCACGCCCACAGTCATTGCGAAACGTATTTGATGTTTTCCACCTTTTGCTTTTATTAAGCACTAGGTCACTTGCTGTTTTCTTCCCTACATATTATTCAATTCCCTATGTTAGCAATATGCATCTCATGGCTTTGCACTCGACTACCTAGTCGTACGCAATTTCGAGATACGATGTATAAGCAAGCCCGCTTATCACTGCTAAAACTGTCTAATAATTATGCAGATGCGCTCTCTTATAAAAATGGGAGCGACCATTAGTATAGGGTCGAAAGTTTGAGTTACAAGTCATACCATTGTCTTAACTCATAAGATCACCGAATTTATCGACAAACTTCATTGAGCAAACCACTATTTGCGGTTGATTTTCCCATGCGAAGCATCGTCATTTGTCGTAAAATCCCCCCCCGAAATTTTGAATTTAAACAAGCGGAAGTAATATGTCTTCAAACGCAAAAGTGGTGCTTTTTAATAAGCCCTTTCAAGTTCTTTCTCAATTTACTGATGCAGACGGTAGAGAAACCCTAAAGGACTATATTGATGTTCCCGGTGTGTATGCCGCAGGACGACTCGACAGAGATTCGGAAGGTCTTCTCGTACTCACCAATGACGGAAAGCTTCAGCATAAACTTGCTAACCCAAAAGCTAAAACCAGCAAAACCTATTGGGTGCAAGTTGAAGGTATTATGGACGAAAAAGCAATGCAGGCGCTGCGTGACGGCGTGGAATTAAAAGATGGAATGACTCGCCCCGCTAAAGTAAAGGCCATGGAAGCACCTAGCGTGTGGCCGCGGAATCCGCCCGTACGCTTTAGACAGTCGATCCCTACTAGCTGGGTAGAAATTACCATTACAGAAGGCAGAAACAGACAAGTGCGACGTATGACAGCGCACGTCGGCTACCCCACCCTTCGGCTCATCAGATATCGCGTGGGTAATTGGACCATTGATGGTATTGATAATGGCAGCTACGTTCACTTTTAAAGGCAATTCAATTTCTAATACTTGAAATCACCTTCCTTGGCCACACTAAAAGAGGCACCGAAACGTTACGGATTTTTAGCGCTGTTAAAGGTTGCTGTTCATCTTTGCATATAGACAATTTTTTACAGCAAAGGCCAACCGCCGCTTGGCACATATTTAATTACTTAATCAGATAAGGATTAAATGTGAATTAGCTATCGGAATCTGATAAAATCCGCGACCTCGAAAACGGGCCGATTTGTAAGTGGCTGATTAGTGGTATAGCCCACTGAGTGGGTAAGCGCCTTAGCATATTTATCAACATGTTAATTGGTGACTGATTTAACAAATACGGTTTCTTTTTTATTAATCAAATGAGTGTGCAATCCATAGTGAGTGATATTGAATCTAACGCCAGCAAAAAAGTGATCGTCGGAATGTCCGGCGGTGTCGATTCGTCTGTTTCAGCCTACCTACTCCAACAACAGGGTTATCAGGTTGAAGGTCTTTTCATGAAAAACTGGGAAGAAGACGACAACGATGAATACTGTGCCGCTGCAGAAGATTTAAAAGATGCTCAAGCGGTTGCTGACAAACTTGGCATTGAACTGCACACCATTAACTTTGCAGCAGAGTACTGGGATAACGTGTTTGAGTATTTCTTAGAGGAATACAAAGCGGGCCGTACGCCAAACCCAGATATTATGTGCAACAAAGAAATTAAGTTTAAAGCGTTTCTTGAATTTGCAGCAGAAGACCTTGGCGCTGACTACATTGCAACTGGTCACTATGTTCGTCGCCGAGAAGTTGACGGTAAATGGCAAATGCTACGCGGTCTTGATAACAATAAAGACCAGAGCTACTTTCTTTACACATTGGGCGAAGAGCACGTTGCTAAAACGCTCTTCCCTGTGGGTGACATCGAAAAGCCATTAGTTCGCAAAATTGCCGAGGAGCAAGGTCTTATCACTCACGATAAGAAAGACTCTACCGGGATTTGCTTTATTGGTGAACGCAAATTTAAAGACTTCCTTGCTCGTTACCTTCCAGCTCAGCCTGGCGTTATTGAAACAGCAGAAGGCGAAGAAATTGGCCAACACGAAGGCTTGATGTACCACACGCTAGGTCAACGTAAAGGCTTACACATTGGTGGATTAGCCAAATACGGTGACGACCCTTGGTATGTGGTAGATAAAGATGTTGCACGCAACGTACTTATTGTGGGCCAAGGTGCCGACCATCCTCGCCTATACTCGAAAGGCTTGGTAGCAAAGCAGCTACACTGGGTGGATAGAAAAACAATTACAGAACCTGTGCGCGCGGTAGTTAAAACCCGTTATCGTCAGGCCGATATCCCATGTACAATAACGCCAACTCAAGACGACACCATTGAAGTGATGTTTGATGAGCCGCAGAAGGCGGTAACGCCGGGGCAGTCAGCGGTGTTCTATAGTGACGAAGTTTGCCTTGGCGGCGGTATTATTGAGAGTTATATTCGCTGATGTTAGATACCGACATAGAAAATAACCTAGCACTTGCAGGTGTATGTCAAGCTGCTGCGCTGGTTCAACAGCTTGCCAGACGAGGTTCTGCCGATAACGAGGCTATAGAGGCCAGCTTATCGAGCATACTGGTTACTGACCCAGAAACACCTCAACAGGTTTTCGGCCAGCTCGCTAACTTAAAAACCGGTTACACCACACTCGCAGCACAGCTATCTGACAAACAAGCAACAAAAGATACGGAATTAACCCGCTATATAGCTAGTATTCTAGGCCTTGAAAGAAAGCTAGCGAGAAAGTCTAAAGCAATGCAGGAACTGGGCGAACGTATTTCCCATGTTCAGCGCCAGCTTGCTCACATCGATTTCCAAAACCCACAAATAGTCTCCTCTTTAGCGAGCATTTACAGCGATATCATCAGTCCGCTAGCACCGCGTATTCAGGTAGCTGGTAACCCAGATTATTTAAGCCAACCTGCTACTCAGCATAAAGTGCGTGCGCTTTTGCTTGCAGGTGTTAGGGCTGCAGTAATGTGGCGTCAGATGGGTGGAAAACGAAGAAACATTTTATTTAAACGCAAACACATTCTTAACAGTGCTGTTAAAGCACTACGATTAATAAACTAGTGAGGAGCTTAAGGTGGAACTGAGTCAGTTAACTGCAATTTCCCCTGTCGATGGTCGATATGCTGGCAAAAGCGTAGAATTACGCAGTATTTTCAGTGAGTACGGCTTATTAAAATACCGTGTAGAAGTAGAAGTACGTTGGTTACAAATGCTGTCTACTAACCCACAAATTGAAGAAGTTCCTGCTTTTACAGACACGTCAAATGCACTACTAGACAAAATAGTAGCTGAATTTAGTGTTGAAGATGCCATGCGCATCAAAGAAATCGAGCGCACAACAAACCACGATGTGAAAGCGGTTGAATACTTTCTTAAAGAGAAGGTTGCCGACAATAGTGAGCTTTCAGCAGTAAATGAGTTTATCCACTTTGCGTGTACGTCTGAAGACATCAACAACCTTTCACATGGCTTAATGCTTCGCGAAGCCCGCGAGACCGTTATTCTTCCTTACTGTGACAAATTAATTGAAGCGCTAGTAGAGCTTGCTAAGCGCTACCAGAACGTACCTATGATGGCACGTACTCACGGTCAGCCTGCTTCACCTACCACCATGGGTAAAGAAATGGCAAACGTGGCTATTCGCCTAAAGCGTCAGCGTAGCCAAATCGCAGGTGTTGAGTTACTTGGTAAGATTAACGGTGCAGTGGGTAACTACAATGCACACTTGTCAGCGTATAAAGATGTAGATTGGCACGAAGTTTCAGAGAAGTTTGTTACCTCACTAGGTCTAACCTGGAACCCGTTCACTACGCAAATAGAGCCGCATGACTATATTGCAGAAATGTTTGATGCCATTGCGCGCTTTAACACCATTCTTATCGATTTCGACCGTGACGTTTGGGGTTACATTGCACTGGGTCACTTCAAGCAAAAAACGGTAGCTGGCGAAATCGGCTCTTCTACCATGCCACACAAAGTTAACCCTATCGATTTCGAAAATTCAGAAGGTAACTTAGGTCTGGCGAACGCTATTTTTGACCATTTAGCAGCTAAGCTTCCTATCTCTCGCTGGCAACGTGACCTTACTGACTCAACCGTACTACGTAACCTTGGCGTCGGTGTAGGTTATGCGGTTATTGCGTATCAGGCTACTTTGAAAGGTATCAGCAAGTTAGAAGTTAATGAGCAAAGCTTACTTAACGAGCTAAACAACAATTGGGAACTGCTTGCAGAGCCTATTCAAACTGTTATGCGTCGTTACGGTATTGAAAAGCCATACGAGAAGCTAAAAGAACTGACCCGTGGTAAGAAAGTAAACGCTGAGGTCATTGCTGAATTTATTGATAACCTAGATATGCCAGAAGCGGCCAAAGCAGAGCTTAAGGCATTAACGCCTGCTACATACATTGGCGATGCAATCAGGCTTGTAGATCAGTTATAAGCCCTTACGCTTTCCACTACACTGAAAAACGCGGTCATTAGTACCGCGTTTTTTTTATTCCTAAATTTCTCTACATTGAATTTTCACATACCCGTGGGAGCAAGCAAATGGATTTACGCAACACGAACCACACTCCTTTCTCATTGCAGGAAAAACACTGTGTTGTGCTTTCCCCCACGGTTTCGAAGGTGTTAAGTACAACGCTGGAAACCAAAAGTAGTGCCGCGAATTTAAAAAGCTGTATAAAAAATGCCGTCGTCATTTTTTGTGACCTATCAGGCTTCCAACAACTCTCAGTTAAATATGGCGACATTACATGCGCCAGACTTGTAGATAGCCTGTTTTCTGAATTCGATGTGCTTGCCGCTGATTTACACCTTTCGCCATTAAAAACAAACGGCGATCAATATATTGCGGTTGGTTTTAACGGCGAACACAGTAGTACAACACACTCGCTTTTGAACGCTCTGGTGAACGCCATCGAATTCGCATTTCGCGCTCGCGAGCTTGTAAATAGCAACGACCTTTTAGCTTCATCTTCAAGCCAACTGCGAGTTGGCATTGCGACAGGCTCTTTACTTGCCGGCCAATCTTCTCGCCCGCTTGCAGGCTTTGATATTTGGGGGACTACGGTAAATAGGGCTGCAATGTTAGAGCAATACACAGCACCTAATACAATTGCTATTTGTGAGAAGTCTTACAGCCTGGTTAAACGACAGATTATTCATCGCTCTAGCGCGAGTGCGAATAACCCTTGTTCCTTTAATACGTACTTCACTTGTGGTTCAAATATAAACGCTAACACTGAGCTTTCAACGCGTGAACACGACAAGCGGAAACTCAGTGAGTCAAAAATGTGTGGCGAAAATCGCAAAGAAACCACATTCCTACCAAAACAGCTGCACACGAAAACAATGCTAATGAGCGCATACGTTTGCTAACTCCTGTCTAGCGCATCTGATAACCACCCATGTCATGTAAACATTGAGCTAAAAAGCACGTGATTTCTAAGTTAGATGAATTACACCTGCAGTAACTCGCCGCGAGTACGAACATGTTAAGTTTCGCTGAGTGGGTAATTATCTATGCGAACCGTTATGAATTCGGCTCTCCCTACTGAATCAGGTGAAGCAAATGCAAGGTAGCAATAAACGTTTCAATAATCGATAATGCCGCGCATAAGCTTCAACCTCGCTTTTGACAAAGTGCTAACGCTTACCGCATATTTGTAACGCCACGCACAATACTTAAATCAACAGATTAAACCCATTTAATTGGCTTACTATAAGAGACACTATGCCCACTAACGACAATTCGTACATTATTGATGCACAATCTGGAAACGGCTTTAATGCAGAAACCTTTCTAAAAAACTACTGGCAGCAAAAGCCGGTAGTCATCAAACACTTCTTTGACAACTTTGTAGATCCTATCGATGAGAACGATCTTGCCGGTCTAGCACAAGAGTCGGAAGTGGATGCACGTATTATTAGCAACGTGAAAGGCAGCTGGCATGTTGAACAAGGGCCAATTACCGATTTTGACAAAGCATGTCAGGGCAAATGGACATTACTAGTTCAAGGCGTAGATAAATATGTGCCCGACGTAACCCCTCTACTAGATCCCTTTTCTTTTATCCCTAATTGGCGATTGGACGACCTGATGGTGAGCTTCGCCACCAATGGTGCAGGCGTTGGTGCTCACATCGACCAATATGATGTATTTTTAGTTCAAGGTAAGGGCCGAAGACGCTGGCGTGTGGGCAAGCCGGCGGACTATAAAGAAGTTTTTCCACATCCAAAATTAAGACAAATTGAAGGCTTCGACCCTGTTATAGATGTTGTGGTTGAGCCTGGCGATGTGGTGTACGTACCACCGGGCTGGCCTCATGATGGAGCGACAATTGAAGATAGCCTCACCTACTCTGTGGGTTATCGTGCTCCGGACAATCTGCAACTAGCGGAAAGCCTGGCGATGATGTTGGATAAAGGCGCACATAATTATCGCTTTACCGATGCAAGCCGCTCTATGCAAGGCAATCGTGCTTGGGTAAATCCAAGCGATGTTGCCATTCTTAAGCAGCAGCTCATAGATGCGATAAACGGTGAAGACTTTACTTTGGCACTTCTAGAAGCCATGAGTGAACAAGGCATTCCTGAATATCCGCTAGAAGACGAAGTATCGCTAGAGCAAATTTCAAATGAGTTTGCCGCAGGCATTAGCTTTGTTCCTGCACCGGGTGTGCGTGCATTACTATGTGACGGTAAGCGTGGTCTTCCTCGCGCACTCTTTGTAAATGGCAGTCAGTTCGAATTTGGCAAAAGTGACCAAGAATGGTTTGAAGTGCTGGCATCAGGAGGCGTTTTGAACGCAACGTGTTGCCAAGACGCGCCTTCTTTTACATTTTTAGAAACCTTAACTACACTTATCAATAATGGTTACTGGGAATGGTTCGAAGGTTAACAGGTAAGTATGGCGTTTACGATACAAAACGTCGATTGGGAAAAGGATAAACATCGACTGAAAGCACTAAGGGAACATGTATTTGTTTTAGAGTGGCGCGTCCCCGAGGCAAGCGAGTTCGACGAACACGACAGTTCGGCGTGCCATGTGCTTATCGTCAATGATGAAAACGAACCCATTGCCACTGGGCGCTTAACCAAACGAGGCGAACTAGGCCGAATTGCTGTTAAGCGCTGCCACAGAACATTGCCTGTTTATCGCGCTTTGTTTGAAGCGCTGATTAACACGGCAAAGCAAAACAACGTCCCCATTATCAAAGTAGTCTGCAATTTAGAAAGCGTGTCCTATCACCAATCCATTGGTTTTATTCCCGACGGGCAAGTATTTATGGACGCAGGCGTTCCAAGACAGCGCCTAAAATGTCCGGCAGAGCGATTTCCTCTTCCGGACGTGACTCAACTTCATTAAGCTATGTATTTACAAAACGTCTCACTAATACAGGCTATTGCCTGGAATTAGTTCCAAAGATCTGGCGCGTTCTGCATGGCAAACAAGCTTTCAGCACGATTAATTAGTAAAGCACCAAACGCCTTTTGAGTATCGTCTGCGCCCTCTGCATTAATGAGATTTTCTGCTTTCAACTGCCAATGCATAGCAAAGTGACGCAGTACGTCCTTGGCGTCTTTGGCGTTATCGACTGATGTGTAATCAGAAGGTAAATCACCACTAATAACCCAATAGCGTTTACTGTCCATTGCTCTAATTTTCCAAACTGCAAGGTACGGCATTAAATAACGACTTTCTTCGGTAATAACAGAATCAAACAACACACCATTTTCCGCTAAAAATTTGTTTGCCTTTTGAAACTGTTCTCGTACCCACGTTGCGCGTTCTTCATCACTGATTGGTTGGTTTTCTGGTTGTTCTGCCATTTTTACTCTCATTATTATCGTTATCTGTTCTTACTAGTACTGCTACTTGATACCCATGTCTCAGTTACCTTCTAGGCAGTTTTGCCACTAGTTCGTAGCGTACGCCTTTTTTATCTTTGTACTTTATTTCATCCCTGCTTTCCACCGCAATTAGGGCATTGTGCCCACCGAAGGTGTTAACCGCTTACTTATTCGACAATCTTTAAGAATACCCAACACCCAGTTATTCAAAGATCGGGCACAAACATTTACATTTTTCATATTGGCAAATGTGCATCTTTGGGCGAAACTGTGAGATGAAAACTTCACCAAGCCGAGTGTTTATACATGCGAATAGTAAGAATTACCCTTGGAGCAATCTTGTTTATCGGCGGTATTGTTCTAACATTACTTCCGGGCTCTATCTTGTTAGTGATAGGCGGTTTAGTGCTCTTAAGTTACGACTGGCCAAAAGCGCGAAGCTGGCTCAAATACAGCCAAAAAACAATGACGAGTGGTGCCCGTAGAATTGATCGTTTTCTTCTTATGCGAAAGCTGCGTTAATTGTTTTTGTTCTAACAGGTGTGCTTTTAGAAAGTTGAGCACGCCATAACGCATAGTGCGTTTCGCCCCCCTCTTCATCTCTCACCACTTTGTCGCAAAGTGTTAGCAATTAAACTTATGTAAATGCGTAATGATGCAATGCGTGTTAACGTAAACTAAAGTATAAATTGCGAAGCCTTTAACAATAATAATAGTGGCAATTATCTGAGCATGCTCAGCATCTTAGATAGTTCGTATCATCAGGCAATGTAACCGTATCGATATGATTTTGTGCAATGCGTTGACCCCGCATTGCGCTGCTTGGGTAGGCCAGATTTAAACAATCTGGTCCAAGTCATATCTTTCGCTTACCTATGGAGACAAGACCATGATCACGTTTACCGTTAATGGTAACAAACACGAATTTTCTGGTGACCCATCAACACCAGTGTTGTGGTACCTTCGTGACGAATTAAATCTTACAGGACCTAAGTTTGGCTGTGGTATGGCGCAATGTGGCGCTTGTACTGTTCACATTGATGGCATGGCACAACGCTCTTGCGTATTGCCTGTATCAGCCGTTCAAGGCAGAAAAATTACCACTATTGAAGGGCTAAGCGAAAATGGCGATCACCCTGTCCAAAAAGCGTGGGTAGAACACAAAGTACCACAATGTGGTTTCTGTCAATGTGGGCAAATCATGCAAGCTGCCAGTCTATTATCAACCAACCCAACGCCAAGTGACGAAGAAATTGTTCAGAATATGTCGGGCAACATCTGTCGTTGCGGCACGTACCCTCGCATTCACAAGGCCATTAAGTCTGCGTCGAAATCAATAAGCAGCAACGCTGGCGTTAGCTACTTTGACCCAACCCAAGCGGGAGAAGAAGCATGAGTGAGAATACCTATTTTGATATGAATCGCCGCAGTTTCTTAAAATCGACAGCAGCGGCGGGTGCACTGGTTCTTGGTACCTATTTTATGGGTGGTGCACCTCGCGCCATGGCTGGCGTATTAGCAAAGCCAGCGGAAAACGCAAAGCGCGCAAACTTGTTCATTGCACTTCGCCCTGACGGCATGGTTGAAGTAACGTGTCACCGCAGCGAAATGGGTCAACAGATCCGAACCGCCATTGCGCAAATTGTAGCTGACGAGATGGAAGCTGCGTGGGACAAAGTCATTGTTATTCAAGGCAAAGGCGACCCCAAATACGGTGACCAAAACACCGATGGCTCGCGTAGTATCCGCTTCAATATGCAGCGTCTTCGAGAAATGGGCGCAAGCGTGCGTTATATGATGCAACATGCAGCAGCTAAGCGTTGGGGTGTTGAGCCAAGTACCTGTGTTGCCGAGCAGCATGTGGTAACACACACTTCAGGTAAAACGCTTGCTTATAAAGACTTAGTAGACGATGCATTAACCATTACGCCGCCAGAAGCAGATAAGCTTAAGCTTAAAGAAAGGAAAGAATGGCGTTACATCAATACCGGTATGGCGCATATCGACCTTCAAGATATCGTTACCGGTAAAGCAACCTTCGCCGCCGACGTGCGCGAGCCAAAAGCACTTGTTGCTATAATCGAACGCCCACCTGTAGTGGGCGGTAAGATGAAAAGCTTCAATGCAGATAAAGCAAAAGCGGTTAATGGCGTTGTTGATGTAATTGAAATTCCAGCGCCAAAAGGTGCGCCTCAGTTCCAACCAAAAGGTGGGCTAGCCATTATAGCTAACAACACATGGGCAGCATGGCAAGGCCGCAAAGCATTAGACGTCACCTGGGACGATGGCGCAAATGGCGACTATAACTCAGCGAACTTTAAAGAGCAGTTGCTTAACACAGTAAATGCACCTCAAGCGCTTGTTAGAGAAAAAGGCGATGCGTTGAGCGTTTTAGAAAAAGCCAGCGACAAACTGGTTGCTGACTATTACGTGCCGCATTTAGCACAAGCCCCAATGGAGCCACCATGTGCTACTGCCATGTACTATAAAGATCGCGTTGACGTATGGGCAGCAACACAAAATCCGCAGGCTGATATGGAAACCGTGGGCGCTATGGTTGGCATGGACAAAGAAAAAATCAATGTTCACGTTACCATGCTAGGTGGTGCTTTCGGGCGTAAGTCTAAGCCTGACTTTTCAGCGGAAGCAGCATTCCTATCAATGAAAACGGGCAAACCAATTCGCGTTCAATGGACACGTGAAGATGATATTCAGCACGGTTTCTATCACGCGGTTTCCGCTCAACATGTTGAAGCTGCACTTGATGAAAACGGTAAAATTGACGCTTATCTTCACAGAACCGCGTTTTCACCTATTGCCTCTACGTTCCAAGAGGGCGCGAACGCACCCTTTAGCTTTGAGTTAGATTTGGGCTTTACGGATAACCCTATTCTTACGCCCAACATGAAGTTAGAGCGCGGTGAAGCGCCAGCCAAAGCCCGTATTGGATGGATGCGTTCAGTATCGAACATCTTTCACGCGTTTGCTGTACAGTCGTTTATTAATGAAGCAGCCCACAAAGCAGGCAAAGACGCTAAAGATTACCTATTGGAAGTAATTGGTCCTGATAGAATTATTGATGTGACGGATCAAAAAGCCGAATATCAAAACTATTGGGGTGATAAGTCGGTTTATCCTTTGGATACAGGTCGTCTTCGCAATGTAATTGAGAAAGTATCTGACATGGCAGGCTGGGGCCGCAACATGCCTAAAGGCCGCGGACTGGGTATTGCTGCGCACCGTAGCTTTTTAACTTACGTTGCTACTGTGGTTGAAGTTGAGGTGTCTGACGCTGGCGATCTTAGCGTGATTAAATCATGGGTAGCGATTGATGCAGGTACTGTAGTTAACACCGATACGGTTAAAAACCAAACCCAAGGCGGCTCGGTTTACGGTACCACAACAGCAATCAGTGACGGTATAACGTTTGATAAAGGGCGTGTACAGCAGAGTAACTTCCACAACTACCGTGTACCGCGCATGAGCGATTCACCACTAGAGGTAGAAGTTGAAGTAATTGAAAGCGATGCGCCGCCAGCAGGTGTAGGTGAACCTGCAACCCCCGTGTATGCGCCAGCGCTGTGCAATGCCATTTTTGCTGCATGCGGTAAGCGTATTCGCCAGCTACCTATTGGTAACCAGCTTAAAGCGTAAGCATTCTATAGATTCGGCTTAATCGCTGGTTTGATGAATAAATACTAACGCTATTTAAGACAAGCAATCATATCAAAAAGGGTTAACACACACTGTGTTAACCCTTTTTTATGGATGTATGCTGTATTCGAGTGTGTCTCAATAGTAGCGAAAAAACGAATTGCTTTATGAATAATAGAAAAGACTATATAAGTTATAGATACTTAGGCAAAAACACGCTATCGAGATAACAACGCAAGCAACAAAAAGGTGAATAAAAACACCATAACTTGCATAGGCGAAAACTGCACATATCAGACCAATAGTGAATTCAACCAGCGCAGCTTCACAGAACGTTCTGATGTTACTGATTACAGGTTGTGCAAAAAACTTAAATTTATAAGCCATCTTAGTTTCCCTCCCTGCCTCATGCATACTGTTAGCCAAACGTTATTTACAATAGCACACTAATCCAACCGGACATAATTTAACCAAGTAATATAAGAAGGTCTTGAGTTTTGTTGCACATCAAAAAGGCGAAAAAACCTAGTCATTAGCATATTCGCCATTTCCAACTAACTAAGCCATTGCTTAAGAGCAGCAAACAACCATTAGAGACAAAAAAGGAGGCCAACATGACCTCCTTTCATTCAAACTGTAAATCAACCTGTAACCTTACAATTAGAAGGAAAACACTTTCAGTGTTTGACGGTTAATTCCCGCCTTATTCTAACAGGTTATTCTTACTCGTAGTTGCGTTCCATCCACATTAACTGCATTTTAAGCTCGTTAATTTCTTTTTGCGCTTCCGCCAACTGCTCTACCACAGAGCGTGATTGCATAACGTTTTCTTCGGAAGTATTTACTGAAACTGCGCTGTCATTATGTGCCATGAGAATTCAACCAAGTTAATTATTAATCAAAGATTCAAAGTGAAAGTCACTTTGTAATATTACATTTTTAATTACACAAAGTCATGTTTTCAACACGCAAAAATGCATAGTTTTGCTAAATAACCACAGTTTTTTTAAGGAATGAAACACGAGCAAAGATTTGCTTCTAGATGAGTGGCCATCACTTTAAGTTGCCTAACAAAAAAAGAGACCTTATGGTCTCTTTTTCAATAATATCAAAGCGATAACGTCGTGAAATAACACGACGTTAGATGGAAAACTAGATAATTCTGACCCTATCTCGCCTTCACATCCGAGCTACGTAATTAGCCGTGCTTTTCAGCCAGGTAAAGCCAGGTTTCAACCACGGTATCAGGGTTAAGTGATACCGAATCAATCCCTTCTTGTACCAGCCACGCGGCGAAGTCTTCGTGATCTGATGGACCTTGACCACAAATGCCCACGTATTTTCCACGCTTCTTCGCTGCCTGAATTGCCATTGACAACAGTGCTTTGACCGCTTCATCACGTTCATCAAACAAGTGCGCGATAAGACCACTGTCGCGATCTAGACCTAGGGTTAACTGCGTTAAGTCGTTAGACCCAATAGAGAAACCGTCGAAAATGTCTAGGAACTTATCAGCAAGCAAAGCGTTTGATGGCAGTTCACACATCATGATAACGCGAAGGCCATTTTCACCTTTCTTAAGTCCCTGCTCTTCAAGAAGCTCGATAACTTGACGACCTTCTTCTAATGTACGAACAAACGGGATCATGATCTCAACATTGGTCAAGCCCATTTTGTTGCGAACGCGCTTTATGGCTTCACATTCAAGGGCAAAACAATCGCGGAAATCTTCAGAGATGTAGCGGCTTGCACCACGGAAACCCAACATTGGGTTTTCTTCGTCTGGCTCGTATTGATAACCGCCCACTAAGTTGAAGTATTCGTTCGATTTGAAATCTGACATACGAACAATAACTTTCTCTGGCGAGAATGCAGCGCCAATGGTTGAAATACCTTCCACCAATTTCTCGATGTAGTATTCCGTAGGCGACTCGTAGCCTGCAATCATATCGCTAATTTCTTCTTTCAACTCTTCAGGCTGGCTGTCGAAATTAAGTAGTGCTTTAGGGTGCACACCAATCATGCGGTTGATAATAAACTCAAGACGCGCAAGACCAACACCTGCGTTTGGCAAGCGAGCAAAATCAAATGCGCGGTCGGGGTTACCCACGTTCATCATGACTTTCAGCGGTAGGTCAGGCATTGCGTCAATGCGTGACGTCACTACATCGAACTCTAGTTCGTCACCGTAGATAAAACCGGTGTCACCTTCAGCACAAGACACAGTAATTTTGTCGCCATTCTTGATACTGTCAGTCGCGTTACCACAACCAACCACAGCTGGAATGCCCAACTCACGCGCGATGATTGCCGCGTGACACGTACGGCCACCGCGGTTGGTAACAATAGCAGAAGCCTTCTTCATGATAGGTTCCCAGTCAGGGTCTGTCATGTCAGTTACCAGAACATCACCAGCCTGGATTTTGTCCATCTCTTCAATTGAATCAAGCACTTTCGCTACACCAGCACCGATTTTGTGACCAATTGCACGGCCTTCACAAACAATGTTGCTTTGACCTTTCAACTGGAATCGCTCGATGCTCTGTGAGTCTTCACGGCTGCGTACCGTTTCAGGGCGAGCCTGAACAATGTATAGTTTACCGTCTGCGCCATCTTTTGCCCACTCGATGTCCATAGGACGCTTGTAGTGGTTTTCAATGATCTGCGCCTGTTTAGCAAGCTCCATTACTTCGTCATCAGTTAACGAGAAGGTTTTGCTGTCAGCTGCATCAATATCGACAATAGACACTTGCTTACCGTGTGCTTCATCATCTGAGTACACCATTTTAGTCAGCTTACTACCAAGGTTACGACGAACGATAGCAGGCAAGCCTTTATCAAGTGTTGGTTTGTGAACATAGAATTCATCAGGGTTAACCGCACCCTGCACCACCATTTCACCTAAACCAAATGAGCTGGTAATAAATACAACGTCTTCAAAGCCAGACTCTGTATCGATAGTAAACATAACGCCCGATGATGCGATATCACTACGCACCATGCGTTGAATGCCTGCAGATAGCGCCACGCCTTTGTGGTCGTACCCTTGGTGAACGCGATATGAAATAGCGCGGTCGTTAAATAGCGATGCGAACACGTGCTTAATTGCCACAAGCACGGCTTCATAGCCTTTAACGTTTAGGAAAGTCTCTTGTTGACCTGCGAAAGACGCATCAGGCATATCTTCAGCCGTGGCTGATGAACGCACTGCAAATGACGCTTCTTCACCTGCATCACCCTGTAATGTGACAAACGCAGTTTTGATTTCTTCTTCTAACTTTCCTTGGAAAGGTGTGTCGATGATCCACTGGCGGATATTCTTACCCGCTTCGGTCAGTGCGTTTACGTCATCTACGTCTAACGAGTCTAAGACTTCGTGGATACGCGCTTCTAGGCCACTTTGCTCTAGAAACTCATTAAATGCCTCGGCGGTGGTAGCAAAACCTCCCGGCACCTGCACACCGGCGTTCGCCAGGTTTGAAATCATCTCGCCTAATGATGCATTTTTGCCGCCTACGCGACCCACATCATGCATGCCCAGTTCTTGATACCAAAGTACGTATTCTTGCACAGCCCAAGCCTCCAGCTTTTTTATGTGTAGGGTATGAGGTTAATTTCAGGTTTGTGCTTTTTGTCACCTGAAACTCATCAAATTGTAGTCGATATGTGGTGAAAACCACTGTTAACGCTGTCCATTACGTTTGACAGCAAACCTATTGATATTTGCCATCATTCACAAGAACCGTGTAGCTTTTCGACGAAATCATCTTAGAATGGGGAAATTCAGAATGTAAACCCTTTATTACTTTTGTAATAAAATTACACCAATGTTAAGGATATGTTGTGCGCACAGCTTTTTATATTTCAGATGGTACAGCCATCACTGCAGAGGTCTTCGGCCACGCCCTGCTTTCCCTGTTTCCCGTTTCTTTCAATCACAACACCATTCCTTTCGTTGAAACTGAGGAACAAGCTCACAAAGTTTTACAGCAAATTTCTGAAAGTTTTCAAGACACCGGAGAAAGGCCGCTCGTTTTTTATACAATTGTGAATGTAGATATTCGCAAAATAATCTCGAAATCTGTGGGCATTAACTATAATTTTCTCGATCAATTCGTAGCGCCACTGGAAAAAGTATTGGGTGTTCCTTCAAAACCAGAAAAACATCGTACACACAGTATCCACGAAACCACCTACGATATTAGAATTGAGGCCGTAAACTACGCACTGGCTAATGACGATGGCTCTAATCTAAAAGATTACGATGAAGCAGACATCATTCTTACTGGTGTTTCACGTTCGGGTAAAACGCCAACAAGTCTTTACTTAGCCCTTCAATACGGAATAAAAGCAGCGAACTACCCTTTTACAGAAGAAGACATGGGCGACATGCTTAAGCTTCCCCCTGCCCTACGCAGGTTCAAACATAAGCTTTTTGGGCTAACGATTGCAGCGGATAGACTCCATCAAATACGTTCAGAGCGCCGTGCAAACAGCAAATATGCATCGCTGCCACAATGTCGAATGGAACTGCGTGAAGTAGAAAACTTGTATAGAAAGGAAAAAATCCCGTTTTTAAATAGCACTAAGTACTCGATTGAAGAGATCTCAGCAAAAATATTGGCAGAGACGGGGCTCAAACGTCGTAAGTACTAAGCGGGCTTTTAAGTATTCAGTAACTTTGTACGAAGCTGCCATATTTACCCGCTGTATTTTATACAACACTTTTTATGTCGCGGTGGTGCCTTTAACTATGTAAAGCGACAAGGCACCACATTACCTAGATTCTGGTCAAGTTTAGGCTAACTAGGCGATAGTAGCTCTAGTATTTGCGGTCTCGCTTGCCCTTTTATTATTTACTATTGAAGCGTCACTTCTTGTTGCTTTCTACCAATTCTTCAAGCGCTACACCTGGGTCTTCTTCACCTGCAACAGATGATGCATAAGGGCTCGCAGCTTCTGCATCCTGATGTGAAACGTCCGCTTTACTATTGGATTGTTTTTCTTCATCTGAAGACAACGTCGTTTTTTCTTGTGAACTTTTTTCTTTTGCTTTCATACCTCTAATCAACTCCTCTACATAAGGTAAAAATTCTAGCACGGTAGCAACGGCGATAACTGATAGTAAATACCATGTTGGAAGGGGCTCTTGCTTAAACCGCAGACCAAAATCAGCAGGACTTTCGCCCAGTCCGAATAACGCTATAAAATGAGACCAATGTCTGGCAATTACCAAAATTAATGCGAGCAGCGGTATCATTTCCAAAAAGCTGTGCACATGCTGCTCAATAGGCCCCACTCTTCTTTTCGATACCGCATAGCTAACGTCCCACAGTGCTGTTAATTCATGTAAGAAGAAAAACAGAATACCTGCAGCAATAATTAAACTATTCACCTCAAAGAGGAGAACCATAAAAAGAGGAATTCCTACCTCTATAAACATCAGTAGATGAATTAAGGACTCCTTCGGCCCCGCGGTAGCAGCAATATTACTGCTGCGGTGGCAAAACCAGTCGACTATCCCTGCTGTGAACCACAGCGGTATGATGAAATACATCAATATTAGCTGTGTAACGTCATTCATGACTAAACCTTCTACATTAAGTCTAAGCATTACAGATGTAATAGCTTGTAAACTCGACATCAGATAACGTTGTAACGTTGAAAACAGAAGATTAGATTAAGAATGATTAACATTTTTTAATGTCTAATAGGTAACAGGTTTTCTTATTGAAAAAATTGAAGTTATGCAATCGACAGGTCTTAGCGCTTGCTGATAGAAAATGACTATCACGGATAAACAGTTACAATTCATTAATTTATCGATATTGTAAACAAATCATAATGATACAATATAACATTGCACATTATCTTGGGAGAAATAACATGTTCACAGAAGAAATGGTTCATACCGCACTACAAACTTGGTGCGACAATGTAGTAGCGGTAGGTAAAGTGCACGCTGAAGGTGGCGATGTAAAAGCATTCGCTTCACAAGTGCTGTCAGATAACTACGACTACGATAATGGAAAAGTACTCTTTAAACCTACGCTTACTTTTGGCTCTCAAACATTTCGCCCAACAAAAGAAGGCGCTTTATCTTATTTCGTAGGCGGTAATAGCGACTATCCAAACGACAATGGCTTTAAATTAAAGCCATGGGTGAAGGTTTGGTATAGCAAAGAAGACTTTATCTTAAACGGTGAGCTTGCCATTGTTCAGTGTAACGTACACTTTATCGGCGAAGACGACAGCCATATTTTTGTAAACAAGAGCTTTGTTTTCAAACAATGTGAAGACGGAAAAATTCGCATTATCCTTCATCAATCTTCGCTTCCGTATCAGCCTTAAAAGGTAGTTGATACGTTTTAACTAATTAAAAAAGAGTCATGACTTAAAGACAGCCATGACTCTTCATTTTTGACTATCCATTAATTATCTGGCTTTGAGGTGTCTCTGCCTAGTGCTTGTTTAAGCTCAGCTAAATAGTTTTCGAAAGGCTTCCACTGCCCCATCCCTGTTTTGTATATAGGTTGGCGAACCTGTTCAGAGCTTGGCGTCTTTATCACCCGTTTGGTTTGGTGAAACGCTAAGCATGCTTCTTCAAAATCTAACCCACAAAAATCTAGAATGCGTTTAACTTGCCCTTCCAAATCATCCAGAACATCTTCGTGCTGTACAGTAAGAATTTCCCCAGGCAACACACTATGCCAATGATCCATAAGCTGTTCATAAGCATTATAGTAACGGCCAATATCGTCAAGCGAATAGCTGAACTCTTGCCCCTCACCGAATAACTGTTTAAAGCCACTAAAACAGCAGTCCATTGGGTTTCTGCGTGCATCAATAATTTTGGCGTTAGGCAGTATCTTTTTAATTAAGCCTATGTGAATGAAGTTATTGGGCATTTTATCAATGAAAAATGCCGCGCCTTGTCGGTAAGCTTTAGTCTGCTCAATATAACGGGCACCAAGCTTTTCGAGGGTTGCACTATCTAGTTCGCTCACGTTAAACGGATAAGGTGTTTTTTGATGACTTAATGATGAAGCAATACCTAATATATCGTGTAGCTCCATGGTGCCGTCTACCTGCGAATGTGACGCGAGGATTTGCTCTAATAATGTCGAACCAGCGCGAGGCAAGCCCACAATAAAAATAGGATCGGGAGCTTGGCAGCCCTGTTTTGAACTGAAAGAATCCGCCGTGAAAGCCTGCTGCTGAGCGTCTAAGGCCTTCTCTGTTCTACTAATATCAAATTGAAGCGTACTGTGTTTAAGTTTATTGCCTTGGTCATAGTAGGCAAACGCTTTATCTGCCTGGCCTTTGTCTTCAAACCCTTTACCTAACGCAAAACAAATGTGAATTTTATCGTCTAACTTTATCGAGCTAGCTTCAACTTGCTTGCACATTTGCGACAGCATGTTGTCGCTAAATTTGTAGGTTTTTGTATTCGCTAAACTCCAATAAGCGTCGCCGTAATCATTCGCGTATTCAACCGCTTTTTCATAGGCGTTAACGGCATCCGTAGTATCGCCTTTTGCTTTTAACGCATGGCCCAATGCAACCCACACTTTAGGTCTATCAGCATTTTGTGACAACACTTCTTTGTATAGGCTTATTGCTTCATCTAACTGACCGACGCCAACAAGTGCATGGGCCAAGCTGGTTTTAATAGCAAAGCTTTCTGGGTTCAGCGCTAATCGCGCCTTCGCTACCTTCACCGCATCTGGGAATTTGCCTAGTTTAGATAAAACATTTTGATAGGCTAATGCGGCACGCTCATTGTCAGGATAAAGCTCAACGCAGCTTTCTAAAAGAAATTCAGCATCGCTATATACCTTAAGCTGCATGCCTATTTCAGCAAGTAACATCATTGCTTCTGGATGATGTTTTTGCTTAGTTAAAAACTGTCGGCATACTTGCTCTGCTGCTGAAAACTGCTTTTCATACATTAAATCGTAAGCACCGAGTACCGGTGCAGGAAGTGACTGCAAATGTTCGATTTGCTGGGTCGCCATTGATACTGCAGGTACGTCGTCATGGCTTTTATAAATGGTAAGGAGCTTTTTCCAACTGCTAATTAGCGCGGGGTTAAAATGCGTAGCTTTAAAAAATGCGTTAGCCGCTGCTTGATGGTTGCCGGTGGCTTCATGGCAATAAGCTAACTCTTGATATCCTCTACCATAATCTGGCTTAAGACCAAGTAGCGCATCAATATGTTTAAACGCTTCGTTATATTGTTTAGACAGCCTTTGAATAACCGCTGTTAAATAGTGTGTTTCCGCCTTCTGTTGATCGCTCAACGATGCAGAAAAAAGCGTTTGCATGCTTTCCATTGCAATTGAGAACTGTCCACGCTGCAGTGCCTGCTTTACAGCGCGTACTTGTTGTTGAAATTCTTCTGGTGTCATAGCCTACTTTATTATTCTATTTGCGAAATATAGCGCGCTTTTATGAGCCTAATTAAATACATAAATACGAGCGTTTCAGCACAGCTGCTATTTTAGTATACGCGTTAGTTACTAAATACAGATACTACCGAAATTTTTAGCTTTAGTAATGAGAACGGCAGACTTATGTCTGCCGTTTGATAACGCTATTGCGTGGTTAACGTTACATCAACCACTGATAACTATTAATAATAGTCGTAAGAGAAGCGAAGACCTATAGTACGAGGGCGATTAGTCACAACCTTAGGCGTATACTGCTGTGTATCAATGTTCAAGATTGCTGATTTGTCGAAAACGTTGTCAACGAATGCTTCAACTTTCCAGTTTTGATACGTCATCCCCACAGATACATTACCAATCACGTAACTTTCCTGAATGTAGCGGCCACCGCGAATTGTTTCACCATCTGCACCTGGGTACGTTGCACCTTTAAACTCGTCACCCTCATCTTTAATTTTCAGACCCGAGCCCGTGCCATAAATCAATCGAGTTGCATCTTCCATGGCATAGGCGTTCATCACCATGCCAGCAAGACGGTCGCCGGTGTAGGTAAGTGATGCATTAACATACCCTTCTTTACCGCCATCTAACTCAAAGAAATAACGTGCGCTAATGTTACCTGAGAAATCAGCAGAGTACGGAAGCTCACTGCCTACGCCAGCCGCAATACCTTCTAGTTCAGGGTTAATACTAACCAGTTCAGTATCCAGTACGCTAAATGCTGCGTTAATGACTAGGTTATCTGTCGCTAACCACGTAATGTCTGCATCAATCCCTTTAACTTCTGCATCACCAACATTATCGGTAAAGACTAAGAAACTAATATTCGCAGGATCGAAACGCGACGTTTGCAAGTCGCTGATTTCTGAATAGTAACCAGTGGCATTAACACGCAAAATACCGTCTAAGAAGTCACCTTTCAGGCCAATTTCGTAGTTATCCAGCGTATCTGTTGTTGAGTAAACCGGAACACGGAAATCCGCAAACGCCCCAGTGTCATTTGCCGCTGCGTCACCGCCTAGTCTGTTTGTTACTGGTGGACGGAAGCCTTCTGAATAGTTCGCGAAAAGCAATACGTTTTCATTTACTTTCCAGTCGAGGCCAAATTTGAAGATGGTATCGTCAACCGTGAGTACTCCGTCACCGTCTAGTAAGCCAATTTCCAATGAACCATCTTGGATAGCATTGACAACACCTTGGCCGTCAAGACCCAAACCATCATAAACGGCGGGATCTAGCACGCCTTGACCATAGGCTTCTAATCGACCTGTTACGTCGCGTGTTGATGTAGCGCCGCGATAAATATCGTCAATTTGATACCAGCGCGCACCAATGGTAGCAGTAAGCGTATCAGTAATTTCATAGCCTAGCTGACCAAATACTGCGATCTGCTCGATAGTATGCGTAACGTCGTTTACAAAGCTAATTTCAGGAGAGAAAGGGCCACCATCGCTGTTAATTCCACGGTCACCCGCCAGCGCATTCCATGAACTTGCAAGGTTCTCAAAGATTTCAGGGCTTGCGATTTTAAACTGGCCTACCGAGCCTACTTCCTGTTCGTCATAAAACACACCCGCCGTCAGCTGCCATGGTGTATCCATCGTTGTGCTGAAACGTAGTTCGTGGGTTAAGCGAGTGCTAGTAGTGTCTTCTTTGTAGTATTTACTTGGATCGAGGCAGCGCGCGTCATCTGGATTATCTGGCGTTTCATAGTGCGTACACACATAGTACGCGGAAAATAAGCCGCCGTTGGTGTAGCCGGTGTAATCGGTAAGCGTGTCTATTTCACGATCAAGGTAACCACCGGTATACACCACATCTAGTTTTTCCAAACGACCATTTAGGGTCCATGTGGTTAAGCCAAATTCGTCAGAGTTTTCATCGCTTTGAAAGCGTATTGCCGAGCTTTCGCCTTCCACTGTTGGGTCGTAGGCAAACACACCTTCAGTATCAAGTGTTTGTTGAGTGTGTTGAACCAGAACATCCCAATCTTCGTTGATAATGTAAGACAACCCGAATCGCGCCCCTGAGTAGACCGCGTCATTAAAGTTATCTTCAACATGTTCGCTGTTTCTTGGCGACACAACAGCGGCTTCACTGCGAGTAAAACCATTAATTTCACGACGTGCATCCATCGCAGCCGGATCGATGCCCTGTTTCTGCAATGCATTTCCAGAAATACGATCAATAACTACTGCACTTCCAATGTAACCACCATTTCCTGGCTCATTTTCAATGTTATCAATCCAACCGCCCTGACTTTCATTGTAGGCAGCCACACGCAGCGCAAGATTGTCAGTTGGAGTAACGTTGAAATACGCCTCCACCGTGTTACTCATATCTCCGCCTTTTGTGGTAGAGATACTGGTATCGAAGCCTGCAGCAAATCCAGAATGATCTGGCTTGTTTGTGATTAGGCGAACTGTACCTGCCTGAGAACTCGCACCAAATAACGTACCTTGCGGCCCAGGTAGAACCTCTACACGCTCAACGTCGGTAGCAAAAATATCTAAGTTTCGGCCAGCCATAGAAACAGGCATTTCATCAAGATAGAAAGCCACTGAGGGCTGAAGTGCTTGAACAGATGACAGGGTAATGCTTGATTGCGTGGTCGCCGCACCACGAATGTATATTTCGTTTTGCCCTGGACCTGTACCTTGGAATACCACATTCGGTAAAAACTCTACGTAGTCTTGGAAGTTATCAATACCGAGGTTTTCTAATGCTTTTCCATCTAACGCAGAGACTGCGACAGGGACATCTTGGATTGATTCACTTCTTTTCGTGGCGGTAACTTCTATGGTTTCAAGTTTAGCGGGCGCTTTAGTTTCTTGCGCAGCCAGAGAGGTGGATGCCAGTGCAGCGATGATTGCACAGCTAAGCTGAGTTTTTCGCATTTGTGTGTGTTTCCTTCAATTGTTTTTTATTCTTCGGACAGTGTTTACTTAAAACACATATCAAAAAGATCATATATTACGATACACAATCTATTAATTATTTCTACTCTAACGATTAATAATTAACCAAAAACACCTAAAACCTAGCAGAAAGTCTAATTTTTATCGTAAAAACAACTACAAAAAAAAGACTGCACTTTGACTCATTGACCAAATACATACAAATCAAATAATTTCATCTGATGTTTATAAAAAATGCTCCATGCGGTATATTTCTGCGTATAAACCGAAATTTATAAAAGGTGAAAGGAATTTACTGCGTGATTGAGAACGAAAATAAATCTCCACTCAACAAGCCGGTGTTTTTTACATCGTCAGCTTTAATCCTATGTTTACTTATCTTCGCTGCTGGTGCTCCTGAAACAGCAGACGCGCTTTTCCAAAAGCTTCAGAGCGCAATTGTGACCAACGGTAGTTGGTTTTATGTATTTACTGTCGCAGTAATTGTGGTGTTTGTTGTTTTCCTCGGCATGTCACGCTACGGCGAAATAAAGTTAGGTCCAGATCACGCAAGCCCCGAATTCAGCTTTGGGACTTGGCTTAGTATGTTGTTTGCAGCAGGAATGGGAATTGGGCTTATGTTCTTTGGCGTTGCCGAGCCCTTAATGCACTTTTTAGCGCCCCCCACTGCACAGGCTGAAAGTATTGATGCTGTTCGCGAAGCAATGAAAACCACATTTTTCCATTGGGGTGTTCATGCTTGGGCAATTTATGCGGTAGTGGCGCTGATTTTGGGCTATTTTGCGTACCGTCAAAACTTACCTCTTACACTGCGTTCTGCTTTATATCCATTAATTGGTGACCGGATTTATGGCTGGCCTGGGCACGTGGTTGATATATTCGCGGTTACATCAACAGTGTTTGGTGTATCGACGTCGCTAGGCTTTGGCGCTTCGCAAGTAAATGCGGGTTTTAACTATCTATTTGGTCTACCGTCAAATACTGGTGTTCAAATAGCTATAATGGCAGGCGTTGTTGGTTTAGCCGTTATTTCTGTAACTACTGGCCTGGAAAAAGGCATACGCCGTCTGTCAGAAACCAATATGGTTTTAGCCTTACTGCTACTTTTAATTGTTCTTGTTTTAGGCCCAACCGTATTTTTACTACAAGCGTTCATGCAGAACACTGGGGCTTATCTGTCTGATTTGGTGCGCAACACATTTAACCTGTTCGCCTATGAGAAAACAGACTGGATTGGCGGCTGGACTATCTTCTACTGGGGTTGGTGGTTAGCATGGGCACCGTTTGTTGGCCTGTTTATCGCGCGTATCTCTTACGGTAGAACCATTCGTGAATTTGTAATGGGCGTACTGCTTATACCATCAGCATTTACACTATTTTGGATGACCGTATTCGGCAACGCCGCTATTGATCAGGTGTTAGTGCAAGGTAAAGACGTACTTGCACAAATGGTAAATGAAGATAGCTCAGTGGCACTGTTTGTATTTTTAGAACAGTTCCCTTTCGCTTCAGTACTAAGCCTTATAGCAGTATTGATGGTCATTGTGTTCTTTGTAACCTCATGTGATTCGGGTGCCATGGTTGTCGATATGCTGTGTTCACACGGTGAAAACAATACGCCGTTGTGGCAACGAGTATACTGGGCCGTTGGCGTTGGTGTGGTGAGTTCAGTGCTGCTTTACGCTGGTGGTCTTGGCGCGCTGCAAACTATGACGATTGCTGCCGCACTCCCATTTGCTATTGTGCTGCTTATCGCCATAGCGGGACTATTGAAAGCCCTTCGTATTGAAGCGTACAAACGTGAAAGTTTACAAGTACTAACGGGTACACCGCAGCATAATGACTCTGATAAAAACTGGAAAGAGCGCCTTGAAAATATTGTGACCTTTCCAGATGAAACTGCCGTTCGTCGTTATATCAACAAAGTGGTGAAGCCTGCGCTAATAGAAGTAAGCGAGGAGTTTAAAGCACAGCAATTTGAAATTAAAATTGAAGATACCGACGAAGCACTCATATTAACCGTTGATATGGGCAATGACCCTGAGTTTATTTATGCTGTGCACCCTGTATCGACAGAACAGCCTGAATTTGGTCCAAGTGACACACCAGTACTGGACGAAAACAAAAAGGCCACGTACTATCGCGCCGAAGTGCACCTTAGTGAAGGTGGTCAGAACTATGATATTATGGGCTGGTCGAAGATTTCGGTCATTAATGACGTCATCGATCACTATCATAAGCACCAACATTTTATTCATTTGCTTAAGTAACCGTTGGGTTACGCATTTGTTGGAAGTAACATGCGAAAAGAAGAAGAACTATTAGTGGCACTACGGCGCGTAATACGCGCTGTAGACCTACGCAGCAAGCAGCTAAGTAAACACGTGGGTTTAACAGGCCCACAGCTATTGGTGATGCAAAATATTGAAGAGCGCCCGGGTATAATGGTGCGCGAAATTGCAGAGAATATTAACTTAAGCCCTGCAACCATCACGAATATTCTAGATAGACTAGAATCACGAGACTTAGCTACGCGCATAAGAAGTACGCAAGATAAACGAAAAGTGGGCGTATTCTTAACCGAACGCGGTAAAGAGGCAGTGGTTGACGCACCTCGCCCTCTTCAAGAACACTTTGTCGAGCGTTTTTCACAGCTTAAAGAGTGGGAGCAAAGCCAAATGGTCGCTACCGTTCAGCGAATTGCTAGCATGATGGATGCTGAAGATATTGATGCCTCCCCTTTCCTGGAGTTAGGCAGTATTTCAGAAAAAAGCTAATAGCCTTTGTCTTTAAAAAAAATGGCCTTCACTTGAAGGCCATTTTTGTATCTATCTTTGACGCTGGCGTAGAAGCGCTCAGCTGACTGCTATGACTTCGCCTTAAGTGGATTTACCTTTCCACCTGTGATTTTGTCAGCGCGCCCTTCCTCTTTCGCTCTCTCAGCACGGCGCTTGCGGATTTCTTTAGGGTCAGCAATAAGCGGGCGGTAAATTTCAATACGGTCGCCATCGGTAAGCGTGTCGCGAAGCTTAACCACGCGGCTCCAAATACCCACTTTCGTTGCTTTCAAATCAATCTCGGGAAACTGCTCAAGCACGTTAGACGCGTTTATCCCTTCTTCTACCGTCGCATTTTCATGAATAGCAACATCAATGATAGTTTGCTTGGTGGGTAACGCGTAGGCAACCTCAATATTGATGAGCTTCTTACTCATGCGTACACGCTCCGCGCTCGGTCTGTAAACGCTGCAACCATACTGCTGGCTAAACTGTTAAACACTTTACCAAAAGCCATTTCAGCTAGCTTATTGCTGAATTCAAACTCTAGGTTTAATTCAATTTTACAGGCTTCTTCTGATAACGCTGAAAATGTCCAGCCACCGGTAAGCGAGCGAAACGGACCGTCGACCAGTTGCATTTGAATACTTTTACCTGGCTCTAACACGTTGTGCGTTGTAAACCATTGCTTGATACCAGCTTTTGCCACTAACAATGACGCTTTCATGCTTTGCGCTGACGTGTCGAGGATCTTGCTATCGGTACAGCCTGGCAAAAACTCTGGGTAGGAAGCTACATCGTTGACTAAGTTAAACATGGCTTCTGCGCTATGAGCTACCAGCGCGCTTCTATGAATACTTGGCATTGATTCCACTACAATTAAAACTCTTGGCCGCATTGTATCACAGAAAATTTGGTTCGCTCGTATTCGGTTTTGAACCAAATGCCCCAATATAAGATAACAATGACAACTAAAGACATTCCTTTGAACAATCAGTATAATAGCCAGCATGAAAAAGAATAAAGCCAACAAAAACACCACAGGAAATATCGCGCAGAATAAAAAAGCGCGTCACGACTATTTCCTAGAAGACAAGTTCGAAGCCGGACTTGAGCTTCAAGGGTGGGAAATTAAAAGTATTCGTGCCGGTAAAGTGAACATTACCGATGCGTACATTATTATCCAGAATGCCGAAGCGTATTTGGTAGGGTGTAGAATTAGTCCGCTGAATCAAGCCTCTACCCACGTTATCGCTGCTCCAGAGCGTGCTCGCAAATTGTTGCTGAACAAACGAGAAATTGACCGCTTAATGGGTGCACGAGACCGCCAAGGTTATTCAATCGTTGCCACGTCTATGTATTGGAAAAAGTGTTGGGTGAAACTAGAAATTCACCTAGCAAAAGGTAAGCACGCCCATGACAAGCGTGACACCATTAAAGACAAAGATTGGCAACGTCAAAAAGAACGAATGATGAAACACAGCGTTTAACGCTGTGTTTTTATTTGGGCTGCCAAAAAAGAAGTGTAATAGGTTTAACCTACGTCTCGTTTCGTCATTTTCTTGCGATGTAGCATATCAAGAATCAGACTCCACAGCGGTGACGGGTTTCTTAAAGTGGTTAGGTTGTTCCCAAGGCGTCTAAGTTGTCTTCGCACCATGGCCATATTCGCAAGGCTTGCAAGCGATTTATCTTTCCAAGAGCAGTGTGGAATTATGCCCGAATACGCCCATTCTTGTTGCCACTTTTTAGCTAAGTCGGGCGTAATAGCAAGGGCGCTGGCTAATCCAACAAGAGCACAGCCCTGCTCAATCACTTCCTCTGCTACCTCGGCCCTTTTTATACCGCCTGTTGTCATAAGCGGAATATCAGTTTTACTCACCAGTGCCTGCGCAAATTCCAAAAAGTACGCTTCTCTGGCCAGTGTGGTGTCGTCACGGGTTTGCCCTTGCATGGCAGGCGCTTCATAACTGCCGCCAGACAACTCTACAACATCAACACCCAAGGCTTCCAAGCGATTTACCACCTCACAGGCATCATCAAAAGAAAAACCATTTTTCTGAAAATCTGCAGAGTTAAGCTTTACCATAACAATAAAGTCTTTAGCGCAAACCGCTCGAACCTGACTGACTATGTTTATCAGCAAGCGGGCGCGATTAATAATAGAACCGCCCCACTCGTCTTGACGCTGATTAGTAAGCGGAGACAAAAACTGCGTAAGCAAGTAACCGTGAGCGGCGTGAATTTCAACGCCATCAAACCCGGCTTTTTCAGCTTGCTTAGCAGTTTGAACGAAACGTTTGCACACATCGTGAATGTCTTGGCAGGTCATTTCTCGTGGTTGAGCAAACAGCTTGGAGTGTTTACCCATATCAAGCGGTACAGCAGAAGGCGCAATAGCTTTGCCTTTCATCGCTTTAAATACCTGTCGTCCAGGGTGATTAATCTGCATTATGGCTAAAGCGCCATTAGACTTAATGATTTTTGCCCACTTTTGAAACGGTGCGATGTCGGTATCTTTTTCGAGTGCAACGCCACCTGGCCCTGTCATGGCGCCTTTATCGACCATAACGTTGCCTGTGATCACCATGCCTAAATTGCCGTGGGCCCAATATCGATAGAGTGAGTACAAAGACTCTCCGGGAATATTTCCCATACTCGACATATTTTCTTCCATAGCAGCTTTAACAAGACGGTTTCGCGCTGTTACGCCACATGGCAAGGTATACGGAGAATACAATATGGAATCTGAAGACATTTACACTACAAGCCTTTTAATTATGCTCACGTACTTTAATGGTTCTTGCTACTAATTGCATCATTACATCAGCACTATTTCCTTAAAAATTCGCTAAAGTAATCAAATAAAAAGCGCTATTTTAGTTTATAAATTGCGTTTCTTGTACAGCCCTTGTGCGCTCGGCACTTGAATTTTACTCAAGCATCCACATATCTATGGTAGTTCAATAATACTCAATGTTTGTGTGTTGCTGTTTAAGCAAAGCTTCAAATGAAAGCCACACAGGTAAGCTTTTGAAAAACTAGATGTTATTTTTGGTTGATTTATAGCCAAACCCTTAAAATTTATAGTAATTTTCAAAAGAATGTATTTCACCATGTAACAATTGTGCTATTATTGAAAATCACACTCGGGGCTGATTAGGATTCGACAGGATCTAGGAAGCCGGAGGTGCATGCAGAGGAGCGGTTTGCCTCTTAAAAAGCCGCATTTAAATAGTCGCAAACGACGAAACATACGCACTAGCCGCTTAATAACCGGCATAGGCCCTTCCACCCTAGTCTTTTCCTGCTAGCGGGGATTCGGAAGGTCATCCAAGTAGGATAGCGAGGGAACCTTGTCTAAGGGTGAACCGCGAAACAGTATTAGGCCAGCTGCAAGGAAATCCTGTTTGTCGGAGTTCCAAGCAGTTAAATAAATGACAAACTAAGCATGTAGTACCAAAGGTAGACATTTTCTGGACGCGGGTTCAAATCCCGCCAGCTCCACCACTTTCAAAGGCTTGCCACTCGGCAGGCCTTTTTCGTTTCAGCTTCCGAAATTTGTAAATTGTTTCTAATTAAAACAAAACACACACTACCTAAATAAAAGCTATTCCCATCTAGATGGTTATATTATAACATTGCAGCACGATTCTAATGTATAGCTTCTCCAAACAATGCAAACAAATTCAGTGATATGCGCGGATGCGCTTACCGTGTGTGTTGACGATCGCACGCTTCTAGACAATCTCAATTTTAATGTAGGAAAAGGCGAAGTATTTGCACTTTTAGGTGGAAATGGCGCAGGTAAATCCACCACCCTTAAAACTTTTTTAGGGCTTATGAAGGCAAGTAGCGGTAGCGCCACTGTATTAGGGCATAATGCCTCTACCCAGCCAAACCAAGTTCAAAAGTCTGTTGCCTACTTACCCGAATCTGTCACCTTATATGGCCATCTTTCTGGCGTAGAAAACATTCGTTATTTCTTGTCAGTGGCTGGAGTCGATAAGTCTGACGACGATATGTTCGCCGCACTTCGCAAGGTCGCACTTCAAGAAGATTCGTGGAATAAGGCGCTATCTAATTATTCAAAAGGCATGCGTCAGAAGACCGCAATTGCCCTGGCGCTACTGCGCAATGCGCCTGTTCTTTTTTTAGATGAACCTACATCTGGGCTAGATCCAGCAGCCATCGACGAATTTAATGCGCTAGTGTCAGAGCTGGCAGCGGGTGGCGCTACTATTTTTATGGTTACCCACGACGTTTATGGTGCCTGCCAAGTTGCCCATCGAATTGTGCTTTTAAGTAATGGCAAATTAACCGGTTCCTTCGAGCGCGCTGGCGATACGCCAATAGATACTGAAGCCGTTCACGCAGCATTTGCAGGGCGTAATGTATGATACTGAATGTTGCTAAAATCATTTGTGCAGAACAGTGGCGCTATTGGATGCGAACAAAAGTAGCAGCGACCGTTTTATTGCTAGGCGCTATGCTTACCATAGCTGCACTGGTAGTTAACGCCTTTCACGTCGATGAGGCTGCCCACACCAGAGACCACCTTCAAACAGAAGCTGAACAACGCTTTGAGGCACAGCCTGATAAGCACCCTCATCGCATGGTGCATTATGGTCATTATGTATTTCGTGCCCCCACTCCACTGAGCGTAATTGAACCGGGTGTCGATACCTACACGGGGAACGCTATATTTTTAGAAGGGCACCGCCAAAATAGTGCGATGTTCGCCGAGCAGCGCCAATCCGCAGGACTTACACGCTTTAGTAGTTTAACACCCAGCTTTTTAGCTTTGGTTCTTGCACCTTTATTTATTATTCTAATTGGCTACGGCAGCGTGTCACGTGAACGCGAAGCCGGCACGCTAACCCTACTGCTTTCTCAAGGCACCACCCGTTGGCAATTGCTCTTAGGGAAGCTTCTGGCGCTTATAACCGCTAGCAGCCTATTTTTACTCCCGCTACTGCTTGCCTGTCTTTATGTCGCGTTTTCAAACGAAAGTGCACTTGTTGTAATACTCTTTTGCTTTAGTTATGTGGTTTACTTTTTACTGTGGGCCACGGTAGTTACTGCGTGCTCGGCAATATTTGAGAAAAGCAGCGTTAGCTTCACTGTACTTGTTGTCATTTGGATGAGCGCTTGTGTGTTACTTCCTCGTTTAGGGAGCAGCGTTGCCACAAACGTTGCCCCTTCAATGGGAAAACTTGAAGCCGATTTCAAAGTGGAAAAAAAACTTAGAAGTTTAGGTGACGGTCATGACGTTAACGATCCTGCATTCAAAAAGCTAAAAGAAGATTTGCTCGCTAAATACAATGTAGATTCAGTTGACGACTTACCCGTTAATTTCAGGGGCATTGTTGCCCAGTACTCCGAAGGTCGACAAGCCAAAGTGCTTAATGAGTTTGCTGAAACGCGAATGTCCGAAGAGTTGGAACAAGCCCAAATAGCACGGCAGTTTGGCTGGCTTTCGCCTACGGTTGCGGTGCGCTCTATTTCTACGATCCTTGCGGGAACTAGCCTCGAGACACACCACCGCTTTTTAAGGGAAGCGGAAACGCTAAGACTTGAGTTTGTTCAGGCTTTGAACAAGGTTCACGCTGAAAAACTCGATTACAAGTTAGATATGAACCGCAACGCCAGTGAAGAAGCAGCAGACAAAGCTGTGGTTGGCGCAGATAACTGGGCGATCTTAGCAGAGTTTGATTTTAAACCAGAAGCAGGAAGCACACGCATTAGTAACGCGTTGATTTATTTTATTCAGCTGTTGCTTTGGATGGGACTTACCGCACTACTTCTTCAAGCTGCAGTTAGGAATTTAAATCCATGATGCGTTATAGCGATATTAAACGAGAAGCGGGTTTCGTATTTGGCCATCGTCAGATAAAACTAACGCTTTTGGTCGTCTTTCTTTTAAGCTCGGTGTCGTTGTGGTCTGGCTATTCGGAAATGCAAGAGCAGCAAGCCACTATAGAGCGCTTGTTAGAGAAAGATGAAACAGAACGTAACGCTGTCCTTGCTCACCAATCTAATTATGGCATGGTAGCCTATTACGCCTTTCATTTGACCTATGCCCCGCCCTCGCCGTTGGCGTTTGCTGCCGTAGGAGAGCGCGATGTGTTTCCGTGGAAGCACCGTATTAGAATGCTAGCGCTAGAAGGTCAGATTTATGAAAGCGATACAGACAATCCGGAGCTTGCTTTCTTAGGGCGTTTTGACTTTGCTTTCGTTACCAGTGTGCTGTTGCCTCTGTTTATCATTTTGCTCCTTTACGACTTAAAAGCGAAGGAACGCGAAGCCCGCCGTTTTGACTTACTTAATGTAACCGCACGCAATTCGCATGCTATTTGGTCATCACGCGTATTGGTAACCCTGGTGCCCTTGGCACTAGTTACACTTATTCCGTTTATTGCCTTTAGTGTAGTGAATGGCGCGTCTGTGTTTCAAACAGTAACGGTTTGTACCATCGTCATTGGCAGCATAATTGTTTGGAGCGCTATTGTGCTTGCTATAGGTGCTGCTAAGCGTTTTGCCAATTTCAGCGCCACGCACCTAGCTTCAATCATGTTAGGCGTATGGCTTGTCACAACGGTTATTGTGCCAGTTACCGGGCACACCATAATTAATGCGTCGGTCGATACACCTGAGGGCGGCGACATTGTGCTCACGCAGCGAGAAGCCGTTAACAGTGCATGGGACAAACCTGTTGAACAAACATGGGATGCGTTTATTGAAACTCACCCACAGTGGGCGGATAAAACCGACTTTGATCCACAACGAGACAGTTCATTTAATTGGAAGTGGTATTACGCATTTCAACAAGTTGGCGACCAAACGGCAAAGGAACTTTCAGAGGCTTATCAAGCCGCCACCTTACGCAAAGATAAAATTGCAAGCTATGTTGCTCTGCTATCCCCGTCTTTGTTAACGCAACGCTTATTAACGAGTGCGGCTGATACCGATGTTAAAGCCATGGTTAACTACGAAAATAATGTTCGCGAGTTTCATGCGTCGTTGCGCAAATTCTACTATCATCACTTGTTTGAAGCCCCGGAGTTTTCATCGGCCAGTTTTAAACAGCTACCTCAATTTTCACCAAAAATAAGAAAGACACAGGAAAACACTAATGAAGACTAGTTGGGTAAAATCTACCCTCGCCCTTTCTATCGCAACGCTTTTGAATGCGCCTGCAAATGCGCAAAATACTGATATTCAATCGGAAGCGGATGTAGAGAAAATTACGGTGCATGGTATGCACCGTGCGTATCAAGGGGCATTTGAATATAAAGAAGTGCCGGCAGCAGCGCAGGATATCGACCTTGGTCTCATCAATGATGCAGGCGCTATAAACCTTAACGACGCTTTAGACCTGTCCGCTTCGGTAGCAAGGCAAAATAACTTTGGTGGCCTTTGGAACAGCTTTGCTATTCGTGGTTTTTCAGGTGACGAAAACTTACCTAGCGGGTTTCTGGTAAACGGTTTTAACGCAGGACGCGGATTTGGCGGACCTCGTGATCTCTCTGGCATTGATCATGTTGAAGTCTTAAAAGGTCCTAAAGCTGCGCTGTTTGGTCGCGGTGAACCAGGTGGAGCGGTAAACCTTGTTACAAAGCGCCCCCAGTTTCGTCAAGGTGGTGAAATTAAAGCAACTTACGGAAGCTGGTCGCAGAAGCGCATTGAGGCTGATGTACAATCGGTTGCAGGCAGTACTGAAAATGTAGGTGTACGCTTAGTAGGCTTTTATGAAGATGCTGAAAGTTTCCGCGATACAGTAGAAACAGAGCGTTTTGGCTTTTATCCATCGGTTACGTGGGAAGCATCAGCAGACACCACGGTTACGTACGAACTCGAATACACCGAGCAAAAAATTCCTTTCGACCGTGGCGTAGTGGCCATCGATGGTAAGTTGGGCCATCAGCCAATTGAAACCTTTACTGGCGATCCTAATGGCGACACCATCGATACGGAAGTGGTTGGTCATCAAATTGAGATTTCTCATAAACTTGCTGACGAATGGAACCTGCTTTTGGGTGCTGGCTTACGCGATACCACTTTCGAGGGTAATGCATTAGAAAACAACTTTGATGGTCGCCAAACATTGTTTATCGATCCTAATCAAGCTTTGTTGTCTCGTTTTAAGCGCTACCGTAATTTCCAAACCGATTACTACGTTTTACGCGGCGAAATCGCGGGACAATTCGATACTGGGTCGCTATCACATCGCGTGATTATTGGTGCTGACTACGATAAGTTTGAAAATGACCAGATTATTCTGCGCTATCGCCCGCCATTCTTTTCAAGCGATACTGACATTAACGACTTGGACTTAGAACAGTACTTAGTGGTCGATATTTTTAATCCGGATTACTCACCACTTCCAGATGTGGAATTGTCTGACAACTTGGACCGTTTTGAAGTTCAGGAAGCGTGGGGGATCTATTTCCAAGACCAAATCAACATCACTAATAATTTCCAAGTTAGGCTGGGGGGTCGCTTCGATAAGTTCGAACAGGAAATTGATAATCGCTTAGCGTCACCTGTAAGTACCACATCACAAGACGACACACGCTTTTCGCCACAAGTGGGCGCTGTTTACTTGTTTGATGACACCACAAGTGTGTACGCAACCTACGGTGAAGGTTTCCGTCAGCTGACGGGGTCGGATTTCGCCGGAAATCCGTTTGAACCTAACGAATCTAAATCTGCGGAAATTGGCGTTAAAGCTGATCTTACATCGATGTTTAATAATATACGGGGTGATATCACCTTCGCCGTGTTTAATATCGAGCAAAGTAACATCCTTGTTTATGATGATAGCCCTGAGGCGTCTGACGGCTTCTTCTTAACCCCCGCTGGCGAAGCGCGTAGCCGTGGTGTTGAGTTAGACATTAACGCTGAATTTGAAAATGATATTTCGCTTTGGGTGTCGTACACCTTCGTAGATGCTGAAAGTACAAACGATGCGGCGGATGCTAACTTTGTTGCAGCCATTGAATCTGGCGATCCTTTAATTAACGTTCCAGAAAACCAATTAAGCATTCAGTTGAGCAAGGGACTTATATTTGCTGATATGCCAGTACGTATCGGTTCAGGACTGTTGTATGTTGATGAGCGTTTAGGTCAAACCGCTACCGACTTCTACTTACCAAGCTACACCACGGTTCGTGCGTTTGCTGAAATAGAACCTGTAGAAAACTTGTCAGTTAAAGTTGCAGTAGATAACCTGTTTGATGAAGAGTTTTATACTAACTCTTTCGCAGATGTGTGGGTTGAACCTGGCGCGCCTCAACGCTTTAGGCTTACCGCCGCCTATCGCTTTTAAGGTCTAGAATTTAACGTAAAAGGAAGCGGGACTTATTACCGCTTCCTTACTACGACTTTTGAATGTTTAATTTTTGTGTAAATTAAGAGTTTTGTAAAGTCTGAATCGGCTCGATGTCAGACGTATTATTCTTGATAAATGACTCTATATCGTTAATTTTCTCTTTAGAAAATCCGAGTCTTGCTTCTATACCAGTAGTTCCGTCAGCGTTTTCAATGATATCAAACTCGTTTACACCTAAGGTGCGCGAAAATGCAGTGTGAACCTGATTATTGTTGATATCGACAATTTTAATTTTCGTCGATGTTCTATATATAGCCAGTGGGCCTGACTGCGTTTGTACCCAATTGATTGACCAGAAATAGTGACTGTAATTAGGTAAGCCAAGTTTTGTGTACAGCGACTCTTTGAAATCCACGTTTTCGCACTTGTTCATCACAGCATTTTGACGTTCGCAGTTTGAGTATTCTGCAACATCCTTACCTCCTAATCCAACATCCATTGGAACGATGGTCTTTCCGTCTAGACTAACTAAAACATAGTCATCAAACTTGTTAAGTCCAAACGTATTACCTATTTCTTTAAAGGAGTCTAGCAATCCGCCCACACTGTCGCCTTTGTCTCGAGGATCTTTCTCTAACAAAATAAAACCTGTAGATGCAGCATCGCCCTTCTGATGTTTAGCGATGTGGTAGTTATCTAAGAGTGTTATATTTTTTACGTTATCATTGTCTATAATATAGCGAAAAGCAGACCCCGGACGGCCAATAATAAAACCGTCTGAAGTAGGAATTACACTGCTACCTGTTGCAGTTTTTCCGGTAACTGTTTTTACTTCATACCGGTCACCACGCTTCCACACCGTTGCAATTTTTATAGGTGCTTCAGTTGATTTGGCTTTGTGATATTTGAGTGTAAATGAGCCATCGAAATTTTCTACCGCATAGGTAAACTCACCAGTAAACCTATTACCTCCGAAGTTGGCAACTTGTCCTTCGAAGTCATGAAACATCTCCCCATCTATCATGATGCCATCTTTCTTACGATAAAAAATCGCTGCTCCGCCGGTTTCGTCAATTTTCTGTTTTTGTGCTGTAAGTTCAGTCGCACTGATAACGATTTCTGGCTGGGGTGCAGCTTGCTGTTGCTGTTGGGCAGCAACAGGTAAGGACATGCCTTGAATTTTCGCAAGAAACGCTTGCTTCATTTGGTTCGCCATTGCCTGCTCTTCTGGCGAGGGTGGTGTACTACCACACGCAGTAAGAAGTGAAACTGCTAATAAAGATGGAACTAATAGTTTTGCATTCATGTGTTTTCTCTGTTTTTCGCTTTAGCTAAAATATTTAGAACTGAAGCTTTTTTATGAAAACAAAGGATTGCACATGACGAGACTTCACCATGCCGTCCTGCATAGTTGAGTGTACTATTGAAATGTCGCAATCCCTTGCGAGCACTATTAAAGGATATTCCAGTCTTTTTTTCAATTATAAGATTCTGTTTTTAGTTTATTTTTTATTCACTTAGCATAAAAAAATGAGTATCTAAAAACGAGCTCAAATTTCATTGGAGACAGGCCACTCTCGCTCCGTCAAAATATATGTATTGATAAGACGTTGACGCTTATTTTCAATAACCTGTTTTAATTCATCTCTAATTAATCTTACCGCTGGCGTAATAAGATGCCGGCTAGGCAGCATGAGCCACATTTCAGTTAGCGGTACGTGGTAACCAGTCAAAATACGCTGCAGCTTTCCGCTCAGTAAATCCCCCGCAACGTCTATACATGACTTTTTAGCGATCCCCTCTCCATCTACGCACCAGCGCCGAACAATATCACCGTCATTCACAGCGCGATTACTGTTCACTTTCACTTTAACTCTCTCGCCCTCGTTGATAAGTTCCCACGTATTATGGGTTTGGTCGTAGAGCTTATAAAGAAGTGCGTTGTGCTGCGCTAAATCAGTCAAAGTTGTAGGCTCACCGTTTCTTTCTAAATAATCGGGAGACGCGCAAATCACATGCGGAATATTGCACACTTTAAAACCATACATCTGCGATTCTTTAACCGCTTCTTTTGTCATGGCTCTAAGTGCTACATCTACACCATCGCGGTAGAAGTCCACCCGACTGTCGCTCACATGTAATCGCAATGAAAGTTCTGGATTTTCGCGTTGCACTTTATTTAGCAGTTCACGCATTAAGTTGCGACCCATTTCCGAAGACATCGCCATGCGAAGCTCACCATGAATGCTCTGCTTCTGCTCTGTTACTAATGCAAGGCCCTGCTGTAAGGTGTCGAGTGCTTGCTTTGCCATAGGCAAATACTGCTCTCCTTCAGGTGACAATCGAATTTTGCGTGTACTTCGCACAAATAGGGCTACGCCAAGCTGCTCTTCTAAACGTTTAACCGCCATACTTGCAGCAGATGAGCTAATATCAAGTTTTATCGCAGCAGTGGTTATCGAGCTCACTTCAGCCACCTTTACGAACACAGACAGGTCTTCGGTTTTCATACTTCCCTCAACGTTTATTTCACTCTTTTGATTTCAAGGCAAAAAAGACAAAGCAAAATGGAGCACCTCTATTATCCACATTTTCAGGAAAGTCTTTATTGATTTTGGTCGTTTATGAGACTTATTCGAAATAATAGACTGTGCCTGTCTGTTAAATAAAACCTACGACCAACAATTAGGAGGTTTGAATGAAACCAACGAAACGAAACAAACTTACAATAGCATCGCTATTATTGAGCACCTGTTTTCTTCTTGTACCCGGCGCACAAGCACAAGGCAAAGTTATTGCAGCCAAGGATGTAGAGTGGGGTTACTTGAACCCAGCCCGTGGCGACAAAAGCCCCGGGGCAGCAGACTTGTGGGGAGACAGAACAAAAGACACGGCAACGGGGATGTTAGTGCGATTTAACAAAGGCTTTGAATCGCCACCGCACATTCACAACATAACCTATAGAGGTATTGTGATTGAAGGTGAAATGCACAATGACGATCCAAACGCAGCAAAGATGTGGATGCCAACAGGTTCGTTTTGGACTCAACCTGCAGGTGAAGATCACACGACTGCAGCAAACGACAAAACCAACCTGATTTACCTGGAAATTGATGAAGGCCCATACCTTGTAAAGCCATCAAGAGAACATTTTGACAACGGTGAAAGGCCAATCAACGTTCACGCAGACAATATGGTGTGGCTGCAAAAAAGCGACCTTGTAAATATAGCGGCCGACGGTGTTTCTATTGCCTATTTGTGGGGCGACACAAGTAGTGTATACGGCACCCTTATCAAGCTTCCAAAAGGATTTAAAGGTTCAATAAAATCTAATGGTGATGAATTCAAGGCAGTGGTTATCAAGGGTAGTCTCAATTATACCCAAAACAATACCTCCAGACAGATTGAATTAAACGCAGGAAGTTATATTGAATCATCAACTGCCGCACACCATTCTGTTGAAAACGCAAACCAGAGCGAAACCATTGTATACGTAAGAACGTCGTCAAAATTTAGCGTTGCAGATTAGTACGCTTTTTTCAGCTCACTTACGCGGGGCATTTCCACGCTTGCTTCGCGTATTTTCTAGGTATTCAGCAATCATAGAATAACCGTTTTGCCTTGCAAGCTGCTCTGGTGTATTGCCATCGTAACCTTTCAAATCTAACCTAGCTCCTGCTTCCACCAATACTTTCGCTGCCTCTAAATGCCCATGCCACACTGCGTCATGAAGCGGTGTATACCCGTTGTTAGGACCTTGCGCGTTAAGCACATCCTGAAAGCCAGGATATTGACTAAGTAACGTCAGCATGTCTGCACGCCCAAAATATGCGGCTTTGTGTAAAGCAATTGCGGCCATGTAGGCGCCGGTAAGCGTTTGATCTGCGCCGTTATCTAGCAACAGCTTTGCTACTTTCAGGTAGCCTTTCATCGCTGCAAGCAGCAGCGCGCTATGAAAATCACTGCCTTGTTTCAATACGGGCGCAACCGCATTAACGTCATACCCTTTTTCTAGCAGCACTTTTATTTCAGCTACCATTTCTTCTTCAGACAGCGCTTGGTTGGCAACGATCATATAAATGGCTGCTTTTTCTTGCGCTTGCTGCAGCGTTTTCTCTTTATGAGCCGCAAATAGCGCGTTAATAGTGGCAACATCTTCATTTAACGCTTTATCGTTTGCTTTTGCACCGCTTCGATTAAACCCAAGGGCTGTAGCGCCTGCCGCTGAAATAACGGTGGTATCGATGTCGGGCAAACTTAATAAATATTCCACCGCGGGAATATTTCTGTGCCACACGGCCAATAGCAGTGGCGTTCCGCCCAGGCGTACTGACTGCAAGTTTACGAATGCCCCCTCCTTCACAAGCAGTTTAACAAGGTCTAAATTCCTTCCTTGAACAGCCAGATGAAGCGGTGCTACCCCCATTAATCTATCGAGTGCGTTAACATCTGCGCCGCTATCTATAAGGGCCTTAACACGCTGTATATCGTTATCCCACACTGCTTTGTGCAGCGGTGTTAGGTTCTGATTTATGTTGCTTTCAAACTTACTTGAATAGAGCGCCCCTATTGCTTCGTTTGCCACGGCTTCGCTAAACGAGGTGGTAATGCCCATGCCAGAGAGCATAATTAACGCCAGAGACTGACACGCTTTTCTTGTAAACGGGATAGGTTTATTCATTGTCTCGCCTAACTTTTTAAATGCTTTTTGCCTTGGTTTTAAATTCTGGTTTTGAGTTTTTAGCACGTTGTTAATCCCTACAAAGGACTAACAACGTAACTGTCGATGGTTACTTTACCTTCGGTATCAATATGCACATGCCAGCGCTCTTTTACCTGTACCTCAACCGATTCCCCTTTAAAGTCAGACGATTCAAATGTGTCAGCGCGAAGGTTAATTCGAAGGTCTACTATAAACCCATTGGGCTTCGCTGAATCAGCATCGGGTTTGATATCAATTTGATCTACGCGGTGCTCACAGTTAGGTTTAAACGTCTTGCGTGCCCACGCGTACCAGTCGTTGAATCCAGCATGGCCTTGAAATCGTCCCTCTGGCGCTTGCCAGACAACCTCCTCGCTGAGATTCGGTAGAAACGCTTCACTTGACGCCGGTAATTGATCGAACTGCCCAAACCACGTCGTTACAAACTGTTTGATACGCAATTCTGGAGAGTTCATCAAAACATCAATAGCATCGGCTACCCGCTTACCATGTTGATCACCACGGGCCTGAACGTCTGAAAGCGTGTTGTAAACACCTTCAATGTACACCATGCGATGGCTGTAAATTGGCTTGTGGTACTGCATTTTTGCAAGGTAAGCGAGCTGTTCTAGCGGGCGTAAGAATTCTTCCACACTGAAATGGTTATAGCCTAGCGGTCTATAAGACTCTTTTGGGCCACCTACCGAAATGGACAGTAAAAAGTGCTTATTCGCCAGCTTGTCTCCTTCAGGGCCAAACGCAAAATTATAAGTAAATACTTGGTCAATCCAGCGCTTAAGTAAAGCTGGTACAGAATACCAGTAGAAAGGAAACTGCAGCACAATTACCTCAGCTTCAAGCAAGGCTTTTTGCTCTGCCTCTACATCAATTGGGTTGTTAGAATAAAGGGTGTCCAAACGTCTAACTTCAATGTCGTCTATGCGCTTAGTCAGGCTTTGCAAAATAGCGCTATTAGCATTGGACTGGTCTAAATTAGGATGGCCGGAGATAACTAATACTTTACTCATTACTTCTACCTTTGCGTGATAATTTTATGGTTGGTTCAAAGTGAACAGATAGAATTTTATGCTTGAATGACCTTTAGTTTTAGATGATGATTAACTCAAAGATTATTAGTTTAAAACTAACAATTAAATTCTAGATATAATTTGGGGCTTGAAACCCTTCGACCAATTTGTCACTTAGACTTTCAAGAGGCGCTATAAGTGAACGGCACCACATTTCAACAACTTATTGTTTTTCATGCTATTGCCGATGAAGGCAGTATTAGTGGCGCAGCTCGCCAGTTAGAAATGGCACCGCCGTCTGTAAGCCACGCGCTTAAATCTCTAGAAGCAAGTGTGGGCGTTCCTTTGTTCAATCGAACCACGCGTAGAGTTGAATTAACCGATGCGGGAAAGTTACTTAAGCAGCAAACTCATCATGCTATCGACACGTTAGATATTGCATTTGAAGAGGTCAACGCCCTTAGCTATACCCCTAGGGGCACGGTTCGTATTACCACTCCTCGCTTCGCCTTCCAACAGCTTTTGGCGCCTTATTACCAAGAGTTTTGCGAGCGCTATCCAGACTTAAAGCTTGAGGTATCGATAAACGATGCAGCCGTAAATTTGATTACCGATGGGATGGATGTGGGTATTCGCTTTGGTGATAGGATAGAAGAAGGCATGGTGGCAAAGCGATTAACTAATGCCACTAAAGAATGTTTGTTCTGCTCACCTCACTACGCTAAAAAGTATGGCCTTCCCTCGTCTATTGATAGCCTTCAGCAACACAAGCTCATTCAATATCGTTTTATTACCTCTAACAAACTTGCGCCACTTCATCTGTGGCAAAACCAGCAAGCTGTGAGTGTTTCAATGCCGATTGCTATGGTAGTCAACGATACAGATTTGATGATTGATGCTGCCAAAAAAGGGTTAGGTATAGGAAGAATTGTTGAACCTATGGTGGATGAATTATTTGAAACTGGCGAGCTTGTTCCCGTACTTAAAGAGAACTGGTTTCCTTATTCAGGGCTGTTTATGTATTTTCAGCAACATAGTCAAAAGGCCCAAAGAATTAGGGCCTTAATCGACTTTCTTGAAGAAAAACACGCCGTTTGACACTAGCCTGTTGTTCTTTACTGTGCATCAAATCTCAACAGGTGTTGTAACTTGTTTGCTTTCAGTGCACTAGCGTATCGTTTTTAAGCTGCTGCAGATCCGCCAAGCGGTCTTTCGCATTTTCTGGCGCAATCGCTAAAATATCGCGACTGCCCACCTCCTCTCTTTTTTCTAATGTCACTGAAGTAATCAGCCATTGCCCTTCTATCTTTCTAAAAGTGAAGTGGTAGATGCCCGAAACTTGCCAAAAACCATCATGCCCTAGCCAATGACTGGCAGTAAAGGGCACGTTAGCAAACGCTATATCTTCTTTTCGATTAATACTGGGGTTCCCCAAGTAGTGAAATGTTTTATCAAAACCAGGCAAAAAAGCCGCCCAGTTTTGCATCAAGACCTCACGTTTTTGGGTTACCGCTTCGCCCCCAAACAAACTGGTGTAGTCTGTTGTTACATGTGGCGCAAACAGTAAGGTTAAGTATTCATAAGCATTGTTGTCAGCTAATGCTGAAAAGCTATTAAGGTTGCTGTGAATACTTGCAATGTCTTTATCACGGTTCGAATGGGATGTGGCGGCATGGCCCATAGTAAAAACTCCAACTAACATGACACAAATTATGGCTTTAAATTTCATTTCTGAGCCTTTAATAGGTAAATACTCGTCTTACAATGCGCTGTCGAAGTGGGAAACTACGGCGTTAACGGCTTTTTCAACGGCTTCAGGTTGGTCGTAGAAGTCAAATTGATTGATGTTATCTAGCCAAATTGCATTTACCGAATCAGTCGCGGTTTCCAAATACTGATGTGCACCTTGTGGCAGCGCCATCGCTTCTGATGCAACCATTAAAACCGGTATAGTCTGTTTTGATGCACTTAACTGCGCATTATAATTAAGCCAACCGCTCCATGACGTCACGTTGAATTTGTTGTCGTAGGCAGGCAACAAACCTCGTGATTGCTCAGTGTAGTAAGGTGCGTTGTACATCAAGGCGTTTTCATTGGTTAAACTTGCCGCTTCAATAACTAATGGCTCGGATTTGTCTTTCTCTGCCGCTGCTAACGCAAGTAATTGATTGCGATTTTCTTCACCGCCATAAATAGCTGTTGCCATTGCTTCATCGTGTAACCAGGGGGCCACTACTGCCACCGCACCTAACCGAGTATTTTGGCTTGATTGAGTATTTTGAACCGCAGCATCAAGCATATAGCCCGCTGAGGCACAAATGGCCAAGCCAGCAATACGGCTGTTGTCCACCTGCGCGACGTTTGATAGCGCTTTGATAACAGCCTGTATATCTTGCGTTTTACGAACAGGATCTTCAAGGTACGCGGTTTGGTTGTCATCGGTATCTCTTGACGCTCCCCAACCTCTAAAATCAAATGTAACAGCAGCGTAGCCTCGCTCGGCTAGTGCCTTTGCATAAACAGCTGGCATTTGCTCTTTTACTGATGTCCATGCACCTGTAACAACGACCACTGGTGGATTAGCAATACCTTTTGGAAGGTATAAATTTGCAGCCAAGTTGCCCACTTCTGTGTTTAACGTGATATTTTCCATTTGAAATCCTTGCTGGTTGTATTGACGATGACTATTTTTGTTTTCACTGCTTAACTGCGCATGATTAGCGCTTAGTTGTTCAATGCTTGTTCGGGCTTGGTTTAGCGCGTCTGTTTGCGATGGTTGTTGAGCGTGTGATATGCCCGGTTGTAATATGACCAGTGGCGATATCAAAAGTGACTGTGCAATTACTGTTATGGTAGTTTTAAGCATTTGGCTGTGCTCTTTAAGTGGGTAATCAATGAGCACAGGATATGAAATAGTGCGCCTTAGTTATTGCACATTAATGCTAATTATTTGTAGGTTATTGCTAAAGGAAACATAAAGCTTGAAGTCACGTTTAGCCTTTTTTGATCATGCGACACATCAACCTTCATCGTGCAAAGACGTACTAGATATTGCTTTTTCAAACGACGGTCTCGATTGGAAAGGCATCATTTTAGAGAAAGGAAAGTCGCCTCACTTTTACCCTCAAAATGTGTATACCCCTTATTTCTATTTCGCACTCGCTCTTGAAAGCGACCTGAATTGGAACATAGAAGCGAATGGAAGTATGGTTTCTTTAAAAACCAGTCCGGGAAACATTTGGATTAATCCACCTAAAACGCCGTTTACACACGACATATCCGAGCCTTGTTATTTTGTTATTTTAGCGGTTGAAGAGCGTGTATTTTTAGACGCATGTCCGTTTAAGGTAGAACAAGAACAGCTGCAGTTTCTGAACAACTACAATGTGGAAGACGAGACCATAAAGGGGCTAATTGAGCTTCTGTTATTAGAGACACAAGCAAAGGGTCGTAATGGGAAAGCCTATTTAAGTAACTTATTGTCTGCACTTTCTGCTCATTATATCCAAAATTATTCAAATTACCGCGACCTTCAAGATTCCTCAGCAAAGAGTGTCAAAATAGGCAAGTCACAGATAGATAAGATTGAGCAATACATTAAAGAAAATATAGGCAGTACCATTAGCGTAGATGCGCTGGCCGAACTCGTTTTTTGCAGCAAGTTCCACTTTTTAAGAGAGTTTAAAAAGAGTGTTGGGGAAACACCGTACCAATTTATTACCCAATACCGTGTTGAGCAAAGTAAAAAATACTTACTCGCGTATACTCATTCCATGAGCGACATCGCGTTATTACTGGGATTCAATGACCAATCTCACTTCAGTCGTGTTTTCAAAAATCACGAAGGCATTACCCCAAGCCAATTCATTAAACAATACAGCGCGTAGAATAAACTATTTTGGACATTACCTACTCAATAAAGCCCTTGCTAAGACTTTATGGGTAATTGCCCTAATGCCGCTGCGCATGCCAAGCCAATGGCAAACGTCATCGCCACACTGGTGAAGGTGCCCAAAAGTACATATTCAGTTAATTTTCTGTCTTGGTGTTTAGTAAGATCACCGAAGCGAAATATAGATTTCGCCGCAATAAGAAAACCTATGGCAGAAAACTGATTTAACAACACAAACGTTAACATGAGTACACGTTCTAAATAGCCAATTCGTTGACCTGCCAGTGATAAAGTTTGCTGTGCCTCTGTACTTATTGTGGGCGGATCATTGGGGTGAGAAGACGGCATTTTGTTAGCTAATACTTCATCGCTCCAAGGCGACAGCAGCTGTTTAATAATAACTGAACTGGGCTTGAGTACCGCCAAATAGGCCAAGACCACTAATAGATGCGATGTACCTATCTGCTGAAGTAGTCCCACTGCCTCGCGCCACTGATTAGTGGCATACAAAAATACGCCTAAGATCACGACAATGTGCGCTATTTGATCGATAACAAAAGACGTGGTGTTTTGCTTACAATACGATTTAATCACGTCAATTTTGAAGTGAGAAACGGCGACTACAATTGCCCCAATACCTATACTTGCGATACTTATCGTTGATGAAAACAAGAACATTGCTGCTGCCGCGAGTATACCGTGTATGATTGCGTGTAGGTATAAGGGCAAAGCCAGTGCGTGTCGTTCGTTTCTTTGCTGTACCCAGGTAAACGGTTGAAAATAAAAGTCTGCTAATAGATGCGCTAACACAAGTGCCACCAGCAGTTGAGGTTCAGCAAGCATTTGGTTCTCCTGTCACAAGCATTATGTTTTTTGCATAACCCGTCATCACGTTAGTCTTCCTTGGTCAATTGTTCCGTTTTTAATGAGGTTCCACCTTGAACCCATAACGTGAGCGCTCTCTCCATATAGTCGAGATATTCTGCTATCAGTTTATAGTTACTGGCATTGAGAATTCGACTTACATTACTGCGATTTTTATCTAGTATGGCCGCTACACTTTCATGGCTCTTATCCGTGGCTTCAAGATACGCGAGTAAGGTTTGCGACTGGGTTTGTGTCAGTCCATTGATATGCGCGTCGGCAAAACGTGTTAAGAGCTGCGTTTTGTCGTCGAGTGTTTGTTCACCGCTACAAAAAGTAAGATGGTGCGGCTTTATGTTATCTAACCCTCGTCCTGACAACACAAATGCGTCTCCAGTGCCAGTTTTTACTTCTGAAGGGCGAAATTGCGCTTCTCCCACAGCAACACTCATTCGCACGTCCACGCCTGAAGCGTGCGCCTTAAGTGCTAGCCGCAACCCAACTGCGGCTGCAATGCTATGCTGTGGTTGTGCAACAACTAGCTGGAATGCGTCTCCTCGATAAATATCAAAGTCTCCACCGTAGTACTCGGCGTAGTATGTTAAACGCTCTCTCAGCGTAGCAATTATCTCTCTGAATTCAGCATCAGAATAAGACTGAGAGTTGGAGACGTCACCGGTAATCACACCAGCGCGCTTTTTTGTATTGCTTGTTAAAGCACTCTTTCTTGTCATTTCACTATGCGCCGCGTTGTCTTTTCTACTTTCAATAGACACTTTTTTCCCGTTCAGGGGTCCACTATGACACGCTACCATCTCAAATTCAAAAACAATCACACAGCAAAATGTGATTATTATTAATCACAAAGTCACATGTGACTAAATTGCGTAACGGAAAGCTAAATATAACAAAGAACGTATAGCGGCTGTTGATTAAGTAGAATACTTATTCTACCCTAGAGTAGAATATTCATTCTACTTAACATCTGTTTAATTGGTTAACAAGCGATGTGCCAAGCAGACGAAAATAACAAATGTTTTCGAGGAGACCCGGTATGACCGCGCCCAAACAATCTGAGTTAGCTTCGAAACTAGAGCAAGCTTTTGCCCTTTACGGATTCGCAGAGCCTAATGTGGCTAAACTCAAGGACTACACTGGCACCACACTAAAAACCTTGTACAAATACTTCCCTTCAAAAGAAGACATGATTATTGGCGCGCTCGACTATCGTCACAGCCGCTACATCGCGTTTCTGGAAGAAAACTGTCCCTCGACGCGTAACGAAGCAATTAACCACATATTTGAACGCTTGTCGGTGTGGCTAACGACATTCGCTCCCAGAGGTTGCATGTCATTGCAGGCTTTGGCGAGTTACCCCAATAATCTTCAAATTGAAACCGCTGTGAACAACCACAAACACGCGGTGCTAACGTGGCTGAATGAAAAGCTCGAAGACCCAGCCCTTTCAAACAGCGTGTTCCTGCTACATGAGGGCATGTCATCAGCATGGCCAACGATTGGTGATAAAGCGTTAACCGCAGCGAAAGGCGCACTAACAGTGCTACTTGATTAGCCCTTCTTAGCACTTGCATCAACCATTACCTTTCTCGTCTAAAGCAAAAATTCTGGAGGACAATATGAAATCATTGCCAAATGAAATGTACGGCGTGCAGTTAACCAAACATGGCGATCTCGACGCGCTTACATTTAACGAAAACATACCTTTGCCTACACTCAGCGACAACGATGTACTTATTGAAGTACGCGCTGCGGGGGTAAACAACACCGACTTAAATACGCGAAAAGGTTGGTATTCCAAAGGCGACAACAATGCAGAAGATGCTGGATGGGCCGGCAATGCGTTAAACCTACCTCTAATTCAAGGCGCCGACGTATGTGGCTATATTACCGCTGTGGGTAATAACGTGAGCAAAGAACGTATTGGTGAACGCGTCATCATTGAGCCTTGTTTGGTAGAAGTTGACAGTAAACCGCTAAGTACCCCTTGGTATTTCGGCTCGGAATGCAATGGAGGTTTCGCACAGTTTACTAAAGTCGCATCGCGCCACGCCCATGCAGTAAATTCAACGATGACAGATGTGGAACTAGCCTCGTTCCCCTGCTCTTACTCTACAGCCGAAAACATGCTGCACAGAGCAAACGTAAAAACAGGTGAGCGAGTATTTATAACCGGTGCCTCGGGCGGCGTAGGCTCAGCTGCCGTACAACTCGCTAAAGCACGTGGCGCCTATGTTGTTGCAGTAACCAGCGAACAAAAGCAATCAGCCATACAAGCATTAGGCGCCGACAAGACCGTTTTGCGTGATGAAGATTGGCAACACATGGCAGAAAGCGAGCCGTTCGACGTTGTTATCGACCTTGTTGCTGGCCCACGATGGCCTGAGCTACTTGAGATCCTAAAACCGTTTGGTCGCTACGCGACGTCGGGCGCAATTGCTGGTCACGACGTCTCTTTGGATGTACGGACTCTGTATTTGAAAGATTTAACTCTATTAGGCTGCACTATTTTAGGACATGATGTATTTGCCAACTTAGTAAAACACATCGAAGCAGGCAATATTAAACCACTTGTATCGAGCACATTCCCACTAAGTGAAATACACCAAGCGCAGCAAGAATTTGAGCAGAAAAAACACATTGGTAAGATGGTATTGACGTTACAGCCCAAATAACGTCGATATGCCCGAGAGAACGTAAACCAAAGCTCTTTAACGACGGGCGCTCCTATGAGCTTCGCCGAGTAAATGCTTGGCGAAGCTCTTAATACTAATTCTTACACAACTGAGCATAATTTTCTGCCAGCATATCTTGCGCGATAACGTGCTTCGTCGGCTCGTTCAACAAGCCAGGGCATTATAAGAAAAGCCACTGCTAATCGCGTTTTCAAACATAGGTATTTGTTTTTGTACTCTTTGTAACATTAGGTACTATTTCCTGACATTTTAGACCTGTACTTTGGTACAGCCTGTAAAACGCAGGCGTCTAAAAACAAAAGGAAATATAATGAAAAAGCTCATCGCGTTCACACTAACAATTTGCGCATTTAATGCGTTTGCTGATAACTGTGTTTACAACTGCCCCACTGGTCAATCTGGACAAACCATTACCCGTTCCATTTACACCCTAAACAATAATGCACAAACAAAGTTCGCCAACTGGGTGGCCTATCATGTAACCCCAAGCACTATTGACGGCCCATCAAGAAGTCGTAATTGGAAAGCTGACCCTTCAATTAACTCTGCGAATACTTTAGAGCCGAACGATTACAGCGGAGCATGGGCTACAATTGGCACTGACCGCGGCCATCAAGTTCCTCTTGCTTCGTTCAGCAACACAGCCGATTGGCAAATGTTAAATTATTTATCAAACATTACACCTCAAGATTCAGACCTAAACCAAGGTCCTTGGGTGGATCTAGAAAATGCGGTGCGTGATGTAGTGAGAACTGGGCAAGACGTTTATGTGGTTTCTGGGCCGTTATATGAGTGGTATTTCGCTACTCTGCCAGAGGCAGATGAGTCGCACAGCATTCCTAGTGGATATTTTAAAGTCGTCATTACCGATGTTAACGGCTGGGTGGAAGCCTCTGCTTTCATCCTAGAGCAAAACGCAGCTCGCAGTGATAACTTTTGCGCAACTGAGGTAACGGTTAATGAAGTTGAATCCAGAACAGGTCTAAACATTATGCCGTCACTACCAAGCTATAAAGAAAATGCTGTTGAAGGGGGATTAGGAGGCTTAACCGCTGCGCTCGGCTGTTAATAACGCATCTAAAAAGGCAGGGATGCCTACCTCTTTTTAAATGGCTGCTGTAAAAGCGCAATGATACTTGCGTTCTTCTTAGTGGCTGGCACGTCTTTTTGACCAATGGGCAATGTTTCGTCGCTAAACGCAGCGCGAGGCGTAAAACTATTAAACAGCCTATCCCACCACGATACGCTAAACCCGTAGTTCGAATTAGATTCATTTTTAGCCTGGCTATGGTGAATGCGATGTAAGCGCTGTGTGATTAGCACAAGCCCAATTCTATCATCCCACTTTTGTGGCAACCTAATATTGGCATGATTAAAAAGGGCAAAGCCATTTAGCGCCACTTCAAAGATAACAATAGCAATAGCAGGCACGCCCAGCATCACCACCGCCGCGGCTTTAATACCTAAACTCATAGCAATTTCAACTGGATGAAAGCGAAGACCTGTAGTGGTGTCGACATGACTATCGGCATGATGCATTTTATGAAAGCGCCACAACATAGGTACGGTATGAAAAAGTCGGTGCTGCCAATAGATAAGCATATCAAGTAGTAAAACACTTAACGTTACGATGGCTATATGAACAAGATACGTTGATGAATTATTGAGAGGCTCACCACTGTTTAGCAGTTGATTGGAGCTTGAAGCGTCAGCCGGCACGGCATCCAGTAAAACGTTGAACACACCTATGCCTTTCTGCTGCGCCCATAAAGACACACCAACGAGTGTGGCCGGAAGCAAAATACGCGATACCAGCGCCCCCATTACCACCATGGACAAGTTACCCAACCAGCGTGTTTTCCTACTAAGCACGGCTTCACGCGCTGGCAACAGTGCTTCAAGTACTGCCATAAGCACAAAAACGCCAAGAAATACGCTTAAGCGAATAACCGCGGTATTATCCAAAGCAAATTACCTTTATCACGTTAATTACTTTCAAAATTCAGATTACTTTTACTGCTACGAGAACTTTCACCATCATTCATAATCTGAAGAAGGCACTGTACGTTCTGACTTAGCAGCGTCGCGCTCTACCCTATGAAGCGTAGAAAAGCCCCCTACTATGCGAGTAATGACTGTTACGGCACAGGCTGCAGCGAACACATAGGCAAGCGTTGCAAAATACTGCGGCCAAATACAGAACGCCAAAAACACCAAAATGGTTTCAGTGCCTTCGGTTAACCCCTGCATATAATAAAAGCTTTTGTTAGCAAACTGGGGCCTATCTATTTGAAACTTCTCTGCTGCAATGGCAAAGGCTAAAAAACTGCTGCCAGTGCCAATAAAGGTAGCTAACAGCACCATTGCTGGTATACCCCACTCTTGAGGGTTAGCAATGCCAAACGCCAAAGGAATAGAAGCGTAGAATAGAAAATCTAAGCAAATATCTAAAAAACCACCCGCACTACTGCTACTTTGCTGATAGCGCGCCAATTCACCGTCAATTCCATCAAAAACACGATTCAATATGATGCAGGCTAGCGCCATATTCCACCAGTTAAGAATAATAAAGGGAAGCGCAAGAACACCGATGACAAACCCGGCAAGCGTAACCTGATTTGGGGTAACGCCCTTGCTGTCTAGCGCTTTTATCAACGGTTTTAAAAGTGGCTTTATAAAAGGGGTAACTTTGGCATCTAACATGACATGTCTCTTTACTCGCTCTGCAGTATTTTTTTACTATTTCAGTACTACCTTCGGCAGTACCTATGTAATACCGCTATAAAATTTCTATGACGTTACCGCCTGCGGCTAGCGCATCATCTTTATCGTGTGTCACTAATACTGCGGGAATATTACGTGCTTTTAGCTGCGAAAACGTCCAGCTGCGAATTTGACTTCGAAGGGCTACGTCTAGTTTGCTGAACGGCTCGTCAAGCAATACCACATCAGGCTCAGAAGCTAACGTTCTGATAAGGCTTACTCTGGCCTGCTGACCACCAGAGAGCGTATTCACAGTCCGGTCAGCGATGCCGTCAAGTTCGACGGCCACTAATAACGCGTTTATGGCGTCGTGTTTCAATTGCTTGTTTTTATATGCCTTATCAGGCATAGCGAACGCAATGTTTTCGCCCACGGTCATGTGTTCAAATAAAAGCGCATCTTGAAACATAATACCCACTTTGCGAAGGTGCGCATCGATTTCGTTTATCACCACGTGGTTAATTTTAATTTGTCCAGTAACGCTAAAGGGGGCCTGAAGCTGTCCGGCGATGGCTTGAAGTAAAGTAGACTTACCTGCGCCGCTAGGTCCCATAACGGTCAGCACTTCTCCCTTTGCTACCTCAGCACTTAACTGAAGCAGCGGCTTGTCATCGCGATAAATAACGATGTTTTCTAAACTAAGCACTATAAATTACGCCCTTGTAGTTTTTGTTCTTGTTTTTATGTTAGCCATGCGCTTTTACTGCACCGGGTCTGCAGAACGATTGCTGTGAGTATCTGATACCAGCATTTGCCTACTTCGTCTTCTCATTGCAATTGCAGGCATGCACCAAGCGATCATAAAGCCAATTAACGGCATTACCGCTTGAATAATGACATACACCGCAGTAAGTCGCGTACTGCTCCCCGATACCGACGCTACAGCCTCGGTAGTAACAGTAGGGAGCGTCCCGCCAGACGCCAGCAAGGTAGGTAAATACTGGCTAAAACTAATCGCCAGCCCCAACGCCCATGCCACCATAATGGCGCTGAACAACGAAGGCAGCTTAACATGATAAAACACCTGCCACGGCGTTTTGCCCAAGCTCTGCGCCACCATGGCGTATCGGTTGTCGAACTTCCTATACGCCACCGCCATCGATAAAAACACGTAAGGCACAACATAAACCATGTGCGCTACATAGGTGTGAAACCATACGGCGTTTTGAAAAACAAGCTGCTGGAACCAGACCAGACCGTATAGGAAAGCTACGCCAGGTACCAATAGTGGCAAAAATAGAGAGACAGAAAATGCATTCGAAGCAACAGCACGCGCTGGCTTTAACTGTTCGCTTTCCAGGGTAAATAAAACAAGTACCAATGAAGTTGTACTCACCAGCGCGCCAAGCAATAAGGTATTAATAAGCGGTGTTGTCAGCGCACTTGTTGCCGTACTCCAGTGCAACAGTGTTAGCCCCTCTGGCAATAACAGCGGGAAATGCCATTGCTTAGCAAAGGAGTACACAACAACCGTGTATACCACTGTGCAAATCAAGATAATGTAAAACGCCATGATGACAAAACCACACGCGCGTAACACTGCATCGGCAAAATATCGATTACCACCTGAAAGGCTGCGCTTACCGGTGTATGCCACTAATCGCTCTATTCCCAAAAACAATACTACCGCCACCGCTAATACTGCCACCTGAACCACAGCAGCGCTACTTGCAAGCAGTCGCATGGACAAATCAATATGATTAAACCAGTGCATAATGGCGACAGCCAAAGTGCTCGGGTTATTTGGGCCTAGAATAAGTGGAATTTCTACATTTGAAGTGGCGAAAACTAGTACTGCTAAAAGCGGTAACTTTATCTGGGAAAAAATTGTCGGCAGCACCAGTTTAAAAAAGCTCGCAGTAGGCGAATAACCTAACGCTGTCCCCACCTTTACATACCCAGTGAGTTTCTTTTTCACCAGCGGCTGAGACATAACGCTTAGCGTCATTAACAAAATAAACGGCAGCTCTTTCAGGCTAAGCGCGATAAGTATACTTAGTCCTAGACTGTCATAAAGTAGCGTTCCATCATTCGCAGCGGGCAATGCCATTTCGCTGACTTCATTAACAAAGGGGGTTGTGAAAGCATGACTAAAATACGCATTCAAGCGCGTGGTGACTGCTGCAAAGATACCAGAAGGGCTAACTACAAATACGAGGGAAATGGCTGCAGCCGCGTGGGGAAACACCAGAAACGGGCTTAACACACCCTGGATTTTGCCTAGCAGGGAAGATTGGTAAAACGTGGCGAGAATACAAAACGCTGCTATTACGGCTAAAAGGGTTGAGCCTATGCCCGTAAAAAGCGACAACCACATCATTTGCCAAATGTCTGGAAGACCGAATAGCGTAGCAAACACTTGCGTTGAAAAGGTGTTTGCGCCGATAGCTGGGAAATAACCTAACGCAGGAAATATTACCCCTACCAGCCCTGCCAATACGGGAATACAAAGTAAAAGTAGCAAGCACCAGCGTGCAACAAGTGTAATGTGAGTAAACATTAGTAGCGAGCCCCGTAACGTTCATACCAGGCTTCGCGCAATTTATCAGTCCAGCTTGCATGGGGTTCGGCTAACAGCACCGCTGACTGAGATTTGTCGAGGGCAGATTTGTGCACAGCCTCGTCTTTAAACAGCATAGCTTGTGCTTGTGTCAGCGATGCCATATCAAGAACCGTATCGTCACCCCACACTTCCAGCTTTTGCTTCTCGGCCTGTGCTTCTGGCGAAAGCAAAAAATTTACTACTGTCTTTGCTGCTGTTTTGTTTTTCGAATTGTAGGTCAGCCCCACAAAATGGACATTAGCAAGGCTACCGTCTTGCATGGCATAGGTGCGAACATCATCGGGTAAATCAAAACGATTTACCGCTGATGGAATTTCAGCGGCGGTAAATGAAAACGCGAGTGTTAGCTCACCTGTGCCAACCAAGCGTTGAAGTTGTGAGGCTTGGCGAAGCATATACTTCCCTTGCTGCCACATAGTGGGATGCAATTGGTCCAAATAAGCCCAAAGCGCGGGCAATACAGCCTGAAGAGACGATTCAGTAACGGGTTGGTAAAACAAAGACTGCTTATCGCCGTTAAGAGCAATTGCTGCGTATTTTATAAAGCTAATGCCTAAATAATCGCTCGGCACTGGATAAGTGAAGCGTCCTGGCGCTTTTTGAGAGAACCGAAGCAGTTCATTAATGGTTTGCCCAGGCGCAGTGCCTAACGCTTTCATGTGCGCGTTACGATAATAAAACACCATCGACGCCTTACCCCACGGCGCTTCCATACCAAGCGTGGGTTCGCCAAAATCGGTTACCATGGCAGAGTTCTTTTCCGGGCGGGTTAGCGCGAAATGATCAAGTTCTTTAACCCAGTCTTTAGCGAGCAAGTTATGCTTTTTCATTGCCGCAAAGTTTTCGCCATTTATCCATATTAAATCTACGCTGCCGTTATCGTGATTACCGGCCGCTTTTTCTGCTAATACGCGTGACACGGCGTCACTGGTATCAGCAAGCTTAACGTGCTGCAGTTCAATGTTAAAACGCTGGCTAACTTGCGCCGCTACCCATTGCAAATAACCATTCACTTGAGCGCTTCCCCCCCATGCATGAAAACGTACCAGAGGTTTGCTTTGTGTGTCATCTTTAGGCGATTGATGCTGGCTCTGTATTTCATTGCCAGAAACATCAACACTGGGAATATCAAACGGTAGCGCAAATGAATGAGAAGCCGTGATTAGCTGAGAACTGAAAACAGCTGACGCCAGTGCCAGCCCCTTAATGAGGCGACTAAACTTGCCAAAGCGGCGTAAACAAGCCGCTTTCGTGCTAACTAAAGCGCTATTGCGTGGCATTGAGTGCCCAGTCGTAATCTAAGAATTCTAACTCTGCGTTATCTTGCTCAAGCACTGAAATCTGCTGACTCGATAGGTTTAATGCATCCTTGTATAACAGCAAAAATTGGCTGAGATTTTCCGTGTTTACGTTTTTAATGCCTTGCCAACTTTCACTTTTCCGATTGGTGTTTTTTTCAAAATCTTCGCTGTACCAGTCGAATATTTTTGAAAGCTTCAAGGTGTTACCGTCCATTCTGTTGCGAGACGTATCGGCTAAAAAACGCTTGGTTTGTGCGTCAAGCTGGCTATCTAGCCTTGCGCCAACATACGCTTCTTCTCGCAGCGCAGGACAACCAATACTGGCACAGTTTACGGCGAAATGAATTCGAGGTTCGTTATATCCTTCCGTGGTTTTATTTTGTCCGCGAATAAGTTCGTGCTCTATTTCATCCAGCGTACGGGTTTTACCAAGTAGCGGCGCAATTTCCTTTTTCCATGGCGACGAGAAAAAGCTGCCTAAATCGCGAATAGACTCAATCTTAGGGTATTCGTTAAGAATAAGGTCAACGGTGTAGGCATTGTAAGCATTTATGAGAAATGCCAGTTGGTCAGCCTTGCTCCAGCCGTCAAAGGTACTTTTTTCTACCTTAGCTAAGCTATTTAAATACTGAGTTAAACGTTCCCTATCTTGTTTAAACCCATAGTAATCAACTTGCGTGCTGGCACCATTGTCAATGGTTTTCACATGCTCGCTTAGTAACGCACTAAACGGTTCGTGTAGCCTGTTCAATTGCTTTGGCACCGCTTCATCAGAGAGCGCAGAAAAGCTTACGCTTGCAGTAAGCAGCATGACGCTGCTTACTGCCAATCGACCAAATTTTCTAATAGTGATTCGTCTGGACATCGCGATTACTCTTGTCATTACTTGTTCTCTCGCCATCACCAATGCGTTTTTCACCGCTAAGCCTTTTGTCACCGCTAATGCTTTTTTCACATTAACTACCCTCTGCGCCACGTGTGGAATTTCTCTACATAGCTGAGCAATTTTTCAGGCGCGTTTGCGCGCTTCCAATTCCCTGCTGCATACTTTGCGCCTTCGGCCCATGTTGGGTAAGCGTGGATAGTGCCAAGGATCTTGTTTAACCCTAGATCGTGCTTCATCGCAATAACAAACTCAGCCAGTAAGTCTCCTGCGTGTTCCGAGACGATAGTAACGCCCAGTATCTTGTCTTTACCCGGTGGCGTGAGTACTTTAATAAACCCTTTTCTGGCACTTTCCGCAACAGCACGATCTAACTCTGCAAACTCGTATCGCGTTACTTCAACGTCAATGTCTTGCTCGGCAGCGTCACGCTCGTTAATGCCCACGCGCGCTACTTCCGGATCGATGAAGGTTGTCCATGGGATAACGCGATAATCAACTTTGAATTTTTTAAACGTGCCGAAAAGTGCGTTGACTGCAGCGTACCATGCCTGGTGGGCGGCCACGTGGGTAAATTGATAAGGCCCTACTACATCGCCAGCGGCAAAGATATTAGGCATCAGGGTTTGCAAGTATTCGTCTGTTTCAATTGTTCTATCAAATTGAATACCTAAGTCTTCCAGACCAAAACCATGTAAACGGGCTTTTCGTCCCACAGCCACAATGACTTCGTCGTAGGCGATAGTAGATTCAACACCCTCTTTCGCTACAACAAGTACTTTTTCACCGTCTTGTTGTTCAAAGCGAAGCGCATCATGGGACGTCAATACGTTTACGCCGCTCTCTCTAAGCACAGACTCAGCATACCCCGCCACATCCGCATCTTCTCGGCCCATTAAACGCGGGGCACGCTCAACTTGCGTTACGTCACTGCCAAGGCGTGAAAAGGCTTGGGCGAGCTCACAACCAATAGGTCCGCCACCTAATACGATTAAACGTTTTGGCGCGTCTTCAAGTTCAGCAAACTTGGTCCACAAGGTATCAGAGGTGACATAGCCGCTTTGCTCAATGCCTGGTAATTCGGGAATAAATGGTGCTGCACCTGTAGCAACCACAATATTTTTTGTGGTTAATGTTTGGGTACCGCCATCGTTCTTTTTAATTTCGACTGTCCATGGGTCGATGATCTTCGCATAGCCTTTTACAACATCAACGCCCAAGCTAGTGTAACGCTCTACACTGTCATTAGGCGCGATTGCCGCAATCACTTCGTGCACACGTGCCATCACCCTTTTAAACGACATAGCGGGTGTTACCGGCTCTAAACCATAGTTATCAGCATGACGCATTTGATTGGCCACTTTTGCCGTTTTTATAATGGCTTTGCTCGGTACGCAGCCGTAGTTAAGACAGTCGCCGCCCATTTCGCCAGCTTCTACCAGCGTGACTTTTGCTTTCACCGCAGCAGCAATATAGCTGGTAACCAAACCACCTGCACCCGCTCCAATAACCACTAAGTTGCGATCAAACTTCTTTGGCTTGCTGTAGCCTTTGTACACGCGACGGCGATTGACCACTGCTACGATAGCTTTAGCTATCCAAGGGAATATGCCTAAAAGTACAAATGAAAAGATAAGCCCAGGTGAGACAATGCCAGACAAACTGTCTATTTGGGCAAGTTGAGTACCCGCATTTACATATACCGCGGTGCCCGCAAGCATGCCCACTTGGCTTACCCAGTAGAATGTCCAGGTTTTAAGCGACGTTAGCCCCATCAACAGGTTGATAAGGAAAAACGGGAATACTGGCACTAGGCGCAGGGTAAATAAGTAAAATGCACCTTGCTTTTCCACGCCCTCATCAATCTTTTTAAGCTTTTCTTTAAACTTGTTTCGCACGGTGTCGCGCAAAATAAAGCGAGAAACTAAGAACGCCAACGTCGCCCCTACGCTAGAGGCAAACGATACAATAACTAAGCCTTGAACCAGGCCAAACAAAGCCCCTGCTGCCAGGGTCAAAATAGCTGCTCCCGGCAAAGAAAGTGCAGTTACGGCAACATAAATGGCAAAGAACACACCTATACTTAATACCGGGTTTTGAGCAATCTGCGATTGAAACGTATCGAGTGAATCCTTCATACCTTGAAGGGTTAGATAGCTATTTAAATCAAAATAAAAAAAGCTAAATATGGCGGCAACAATAACCCCTAAAAGCGCTATTTTCTTAAACATAAATATCCTTAGCGCTTAAAACGCGTATTGCATGGTAACTTGAGCGTGACGAGGTACGTTTGGCAAGACAAGTGTCGCACCGAAATACCCACCTTCAAACAGCGGCTGCCAGTTTTCTTCATCGGTCACATTAATGATATCTAAACGCAATCGAAGGTCATCTGTTACTTGATAGTCTGCATTTACATCAACCGTATATTGGTCGCGAATATGCACCGTTTGCAGAAAGTCTAGTGGGAATGACTTGGTATAGAGCGCACTTGCCCCCACTTGCAGGTCATCCGTAATTTGCCAGCCAGCGTTAATAGAAGCAATTTGTGGCGGGATCCCCTGAACGCGACTGTCTGATGCAGGGAACGCGGCAAAAGAAGGTGATCCTACTCCTGTACCTTCAATAATATCAGGACGACTATTATCAAACGCATCAATAACCTGCGCCGTACCTTGAAACGCCGCTGAATCATCAAAACGCGCGTCTAAATAGCTATACGCGGCATTGATCCAAACATCGTCTGCTTGATAGAACATTTGTAGTTCGAAACCTTGCGTTTTCACACCACTGTTACTGCCATCACGGTTACGTAGGCTTCGGGTTTGGTCAAACACAGCGGCCTCTGCATACCAGCTGCTGTTTGGCGCATATTTTACACCCACTTCGTACAGCGTATTTTCAGTAGCAAAGTTAAGCGGGTTAATCTCGTTATTACCGCCTAACACCGTACCACCCGCCATGCTGTTCGATGTTGCGTCGTTTTCTGAAAACGCCGCGTAAACATTTACATCACCCGTTAATTTGTACACTGCACTTAACTGGTAGCTGGTTAATGTATCACTGTACGAATCTGAAGCTGCTTCAACACCAATCGGCGCTAGTGGGTCACGCGCGTCTACGTCATAGTAATCAACACGTAAGCCAGCAATCGTTGAAAATTTGTCGGTCCAAATAGAGCGCTGCTGAAGCGCCAGGCCTGTTTGCCATGCGGTAGAGTCGGTGGTGTCTGACAAGTTAAAATCGCCGTTACCATCACCGTCTACGTCGTATTGCGCCCCCGGTGAAACATATACGCCAGGACGCAACTCAACTAATCGGGCTTTTTGGGCATCGGTAAGCGGAATAACGCGGTTTGAGATAGGCCCGGTTAAATCAATCGGATTATCGGCCTCAGTGGTAAACTGGCTATAGCCCAACACGTCGTTGTAGCGTAGCGCTAACCCTACAGTCGTAATTTGGCTGTCGTTCCACTTATAATCTAGCTCAGTACGGTTTTCGAACGTGTCAGCCCCGTCAATGATCTCAACAAAGCTATTTTGCGCTATTTCTTCACGTTCAAGATATTGATAATAAGTAATGTTGCGAAGCGCCACGTTATCAGTCATTTTGTATTCGACACTGCTTCGAATAACCGTAGTTTCAGCACCGTTAATGTCGTCAGGATTTGTGAATACGCGGTTGCGAGGAATAACCACTTCTCCGGTAGGAGAAATGATAGCACCTGCCCCCGGTACTGTACTGCCATTCGGCTGAGTGCCTTGCCCAGTAATATAAATACCGTTATCGATAAGGTCTTGCGTTGGGCGGTTGATACCTGCGTTGTCTGGATAGTCTGTGTCATAATACTCCGCGCTGATATCCCACGTCAGTACATCGCTTGGCGTATAGCGATAGGCTACAAACAGGTTCGTGCTATCGCGCTCGGCAAAATCGTAGAAACTGCCATGGTCTAAGTACTCTGCACTAAAGCGAATACCACTTTTACCTTCTTCTATAGCTGTGCCGTAATCCACTTGCGCTGAATACTGATCCCAGCGCCCGGCGCGAAGGGTGACTTTCCCCTTGCTTTCTGTGGTCGGCGCAACCTTTGTTTGAAGGTTTACAAAGCCACCGTTGCGCTGCGTGCTACCAAACAACACTGGCGACGGCCCTTTCACCACGTCAATTTGCTCAACGCTATTGAACGACAAAGGCAAACCAAAGCCATTGTTGCCTGCTTGACGTCTTATACCATCTTGAAAAAGCTCACCTAATTGGCCGCGTATACTGGGCAGGCTTGGCGTGCCAAAGCCGCTAGAGGCGTACGCGTTGGGCGCCGCTTTTACGATGTCGTGTAAATCGTTAATGTTAAGTGCCTCTATCGCTTGTGCCGACAGTGACGTCACCGCTCTAGGTGTCTCAGCTGCACTTAAACCGCTACCGAAAATGCCTTTAAGTGTGTTATCACCAGGATTTAGCGTATCTAAACTCTGCTGGTTTCCGGTTACCTCAACCACTTCAATATCTGCCGCTTGTTGGGCATAGAGCGATTGACTGATGGCAAGTGCGAGTGTGCTAACGGCTAGGCCGATTACTTTTTTCATTAACAGATCCGTATTTTTAATTCTTGTTCGACAAGACCGATACGCGTCACAAAAAATTTCAGTACATTTAATTTTCAAAAAAATATTAAAAAACACAAAATTAATTGAAATTTTTATTTTGAACGGTCGTTCTAGTATGCTTGCACTATTATACTTTTGGAGCATGTATGCAAAACAACACCGATATTCAAAACCGACTACAATGGTCGCTACTCTCTCTTCGCGTAACAATATTTATCGTTATGTTCGTATGGACACTCGATAAGTTTGTTAACCCAGCCCACGGCATGGCCATTTTTGAAAAGTTCTATGGTATCGGCGGCGTGCCTGAAATGGCCGTTTACGTTATGGGCGCACTGCAGCTTGCGCTGGTTTTGGCTTTCTTAGCGGGACTTGCGAAAAAATACACCTACGGTCTTATTTTTATCCTTCACGGTGGGTCTACCCTGTCTTCATTCCCGCAGTATCTAGATGCCTTTAATCACCTGCTGTTTTTTGCTGCATGGCCAATGTGGGGCGCGTGCTTTGCACTTTTCCTATTGCGCGATGCCGATACTAAATTTGCCTTTGGCAAGTAGCAGCTATTCGTTAGCTAAACACGCTAGATACACAGCACGCTAGAAAGTTAGCGCATAGCGATATCCCTTATATATATCTTTATCAAGCTAACAAGATATGACGGCTACGCTTTTTAGCATTTAACTTACTGTTTGGCAGCAGCATACAGTTGCTGCCATTCAGCCTCTTCTACAGGCATGATTGACAGTCTTCCACCTTTTTTGACCAATGGCAGTTCATTAATACCGTCCATCGTTTTAATCACTGAAAGCGGCAGAACGCTTGAAAATTTCTCTACAAATTTCACGTCAACGCGATACCAGCGGGGGTTATCCTGACTTGATTTAGGATCGTAGTATTTTGATTCAGGGTTAAACTGCGTGGTGTCTGGGTAGCCGTCTCTTACCACTTCAGCAACACCTGCAATGCCCACCAGCTTGCAACTTGAATGATAGATAAATACTTTGTCACCCCTTTTAACGCCGTCTCGTAAAAAGTTACGCGCTTGGTAATTTCTTACGCCGTCCCACGGTTCCGTTTGTTCTGGGCGGTTTGCCAAGTCATCGATTGAAAATGCATCAGGTTCTGTTTTAAATAGCCAATACGCCATAGTCGTCGTTAATTCTCTTCGTTGTAAATAGACAAGCCTGTCATTCGCTAAATGCGGGCATTTGAAGCGCTTATAAAAACCTGCGCTCATGGCTAGCTTTGCAGCTTGTTGCTTTAAGTGAGTATACAAAGCTCTTTAATTTAATGACAGTGCTATACCTTAGCTTGGCCAACACTGCTATAATTACGCACTTATTCTGAGCTAAAGCCTTATTTAAGCTCAGCAACTCTCTGATTTATCTAGATGTGATTACTATGCAAGCCACCATTAAGGCCGATCGCGGTCTGTTTTCTTACCCTAAATATTGGCCACACTGCCTGGGTACTGCGCCGTTTCTCCCCATGTCGAAGGAAGAAATGGATGCCCTTGGCTGGGACAGCTGTGACGTTATTTTGGTAACGGGCGATGCGTATGTAGATCACCCTAGTTTTGGTATGGCGGTGATTGGCCGAGTACTTGAAGCGCATGGTTTTCGCGTGGGTATTATTTCTCAGCCAGACTGGACCAGCAAAGACGATTTCATGAAGTTGGGTAAACCCAACCTGTATTTCGGCGTAACAGCCGGCAATATGGACTCTATGATCAACCGTTACACGTCTGACAAAAAGCTTCGTCACGATGACGCTTACACGCCAGGCAATGTAGGTGGCAAGCGCCCTGATCGTGCGGTTACCGTGTATTCACAGCGCTGCCGTGAAGCGTTTAAAGGTGTGCCTGTTATTGTTGGTGGCATAGAAGCCAGCTTACGTCGCATTGCGCACTACGACTATTGGAGTGAAAAAGTACGCCGCTCTGTACTGTTCGATTCCAAAGCGGACATGCTCTTTTTCGGTAACGCCGAACGTCCTCTTGTTGAAGTCACTCATCGCTTAGCGGCAGGTGAAGATATTGCCGATTTGCGAGACATTCGCGGTACTGCGATTATCGTTAAAGAAGCCTTACCAGAGTGGCAAGGTGTTGACTCGACCTCTCTAGACAGGCCGGGCAAGATAGACGCCATTCCAAGCCCCTACCAGATGGAGCCCGAGTGCGATTCGCAGGATAAAGACGCCAAAAGCAGTGAAGCGCCAGAAGCCGCCCCCATTGTGATTCAGCCTGCGCAAAAAGAGAAAGAAAAGCGTAAGCCTTGGGAAAACGTGTACGTTAAGCTACCTGCGTACGAGACGGTGAAAGACAACAAGGTGTTATACGCACATACGTCGCGTATTTTGCACCAAGAAACCAATCCTGGTTGTGCGCGTGCGCTAATGCAGCGCCACGGCGACAGACACATTTGGATTAACCCACCGGCCATGCCGCTTGAAACCGAAGAGATGGACGCGGTATTTGATTTACCCTATCAGCGTGTGCCTCACCCTGTCTATGGCGATGCTAAAATCCCCGCATACGATATGATCCGCTTCAGTATTAATATTATGCGCGGATGCTACGGCGGCTGTACCTTCTGCTCTATTACTGAACACGAAGGGCGTATTATTCAAAGCCGTTCTGAAGACTCTATTATTCGAGAAATTGAGCAAATACGCGATACGGTACCGGGCTTCACTGGTGTTATTTCAGACTTAGGCGGCCCGACGGCGAACATGTATCGCCTGCGTTGTAAGAGCCCGAAAGCGGAAGCCACCTGTCGTCGCCCTTCTTGTGTGTACCCAAGCATATGTGCACATATGGACACCGACCATAAGCCAACAATCGACTTATACCGCCGTGCTCGCGAATTGCCTGGAATTAAAAAGATTTTAATTGCTTCAGGCGTACGTTACGACCTAGCGGTAGAAGATCCAGAATACGTAAAAGAGTTAGCCCTTCATCACGTAGGCGGCTATCTGAAAATAGCGCCAGAGCACACCGAAGACGGCCCGCTGTCAAAAATGATGAAGCCTGGCATGGGAAGCTATTACCGCTTTAAAGAGCTATTCGATAAATACTCACAAGAAGCGGGTAAAAAGCAGTACCTTATTCCGTATTTTATTGCTTCACACCCGGGTACCTCCGACGAAGACATGCTAAGCCTTGCGATCTGGCTAAAAGAAAACAAATTTAAGCTCGATCAGGTACAAAACTTCTACCCGTCGCCTATGGCAACGGCTACCACCATGTACCATACCGAGGTAAATTCCCTTCGCAAAGTCACTAAAGACAGTGAAGAGGTGCCTTCTGCAAAAGGTGAAATTCACCGTCGATTACACAAGGCGATGCTGCGTTATCACGACCCGAAAAACTTTGCGCAAATTCGTGAAGCACTTAAACGTATGGGGCGCGAAGATTTGATAGGCCGTGGTCCTCAGCACCTTGTTCCGCCAGAAACAGCAGATGAAAAACGCCAAAAAGCGCAAAAAGGCCGTCGTGGTGAACGCGCACTGACCAAACATACTGGGCTTCCTCCTACCTTTCAGGGCAAGAGCAGCAAAGGCGGTAACGGCGTAAATAAGAGCCGACGTAATTCCAACGCTAACAAACAAGGTCATGGAAACACAGCACAGCAGCGCAACGACACCGGCGGGAATAAGAATAGAGGCAACGCTTCGAAAGGAAATAATAGTAGTGGCAACAGCCGCGGCCGTACGCAAAAGCAGCCAAGTATGCACAAACGATAGCAGCACAAACGATAGAAACAAAAACGCCCGGAGCTTGTAAACTCTGGGCGTTTTTTTAAGGCCTATTGTCAACGATGACATTGCGCTTTCGTCGATTTGCCTCGACTTATGCCTCGTCCACTATATAACAGGTCACATTTTCAAGCTTGGTAAGTTCCCCACTTTGGTCGTTACGCAACACGCACTGTTCACCATCACTTAGCAACGTAAAACCATAAACAGGGTTGTCGTGCCTTCCGTCAATAGGTAATCCCCTACTATCAACCTTTGCTTTACGCTCAATCGTAATGCTAGCGGTTTGACTGAATGCATCCTCGGCTATCGTTATGTTTAGACCACCAAACCAGTTGCTGATCTTACTTTCAATAGCTTGCTTTTGACTCACACTGATGGATTTGGTTACTGCCTCGTGTAACTCAGCCTCCTGCGTTGTCGCGCATCCGCTCGCCGAGAGCAAAAGTATGGCGAGAGGTGCAGCTAGCAATCTTCCTTTTAGCAATTTTCCTTTTTTATTAGGAAGCGACATTACTTGCGCTCCTGAATAACAGGCTGATTTATTTTGTTGTGTAAAATAAAGTTCTCTTTGCGTTGTTCAGGCTTGTCGATAGGAATGAGCTTTTCGCCCCCTAACGCACTTTGGTTACTGCGCAGTGCTTTGACATCCGCCACGCCGTTTGACGTGACAACTTCGGGACATGAGCCTGTAGCAGCATATTCCAATGCAGCTGACAGCATCCCTTCATTTGGATCACCCAAGCTTGCGGTAAAGTCATCTTCAACTTCACACCCCGGCAACTCAAAATCGAAATTAGGCGTGGTGGTAGGCATGAAACCATCAGCATAATCACCAAACCCTTTGTTATTCACCCCTTGGAACTGGATAGTAAAGTAGGTCTCACCGCAATTGTCTGTTGGGTAGAACCCATAAGGCTTACCACAAGTAGTAGAGCCAATTTGCACTACTTCTACATCAATACCACGAAGTGCATTCATTACCGCTTCACTTGCTGAACATGTTGCACCCGTGGCTAAAACGTAAACCTTCGTCAGCGAAAGGCTAGGCAGAAGCGTGTCGGTAAGTTGCCCTGCGTTATAGTCAATAACATTGCGGTAAAACGGTGTTGGACGAATAGTCTCTCCGGTGACAGGGTTGGTGTTTGGGTTTTTATCGTTAAAACGCAATGTTTCAAAGGTTGCGTTATTGGTTTGGTTCGGACCCGCTATCATATAGGAAAGCTGTGAAGCTAGCGCCAAACGTCCTCCGCCGTTGTAGCGAAGATCAATAACGAGCTCGGTCACATTTTCTTCAACAAACATATCGAACGCATCAATTAATCCTTCTTGCGCGGTAACGATAAAGGTATTGAATTGGAAGTAGCCCGTTTTGCCGTTTTCGGTATCGAGTACCTTTGCGTTTTGAACCGGCGTTACGCTGATATCGCCGGAGGTGATGTCTACTGAGAGAGTTGAACCATCAACCTGCACAAACTCAAAGCTTGTAACCGTACCTGCGTCTTCCGGAAACAGCGCAGCATTAATCGCGTTGACGCCCTGCTGCGTGTTGTCATAGACAAAGTCGACGCCGTTTATACGCGAAAGGGTCGCACCGCGAGGCACGCCAGCAGTAGCTGCAGGTGAACCCGGCTTAGTGAATCGCACTGTTAGTTCTCTCGGCACGGTTGTTGAACCAAATTCCCAATCAAAACCATAGCCCGATGAAATCCCCGATTGAGACAGTTCGTTATATTCGGCAGTGTCCTGTGAAAAGTGGAAGTTATCTTTTGGCGTACCGCTTGGCGTTAGTTCATTGGTTTTAAGCTGATCAAAATATCCCAACACTGAGAAATTTGCAGGGTCATTGTCATCTACTTCGTCGTACCACAAGTAAGTGTCATTAGTCCAAGTACGTAGCCACAGCTTTTCATCCATAGCGGTACCTTGTGTATCTGGGTAAGCCCTATTAGTAAAAGGATCAATACCACTTCTAGGAGTTTCACATTTCGCTAGATATTGAGATTGCGGTTCATACACCCCCGCTTCCCACTCTGGCTCTGTTGTTACAGGTGTCGTTGGCGTAGTAGGCGTTGTCACCACAGGAGGGGTATTAGACGAGCCTGAGCCGCCTCCACATCCAGCTAGAAGAGAAATCGTGACTGCAAGTGCAACAGAAGAATACGTATACGCTTTCATGATTTAGAAAATATCCTTTTAAAACGGCTAGCCCAAAACTATTAAACTTGTGCTAAAAACAACTTTTATTAGCATAGCCGATAGTGACATATCCTTCTAAGCGTAACTACATAACAAAAGTTTAAAATGTTTCGAAATGTAAGAAAACGTGTTGCAGAGTTGATGAGTAAGTTTCATTCGTGACGCGTATCGCTCTATCGCGGTAGAAAAGAAAACTACTTATTCTGCCGTAACAATATGCTTATTATCGTCTCTAGTTTAACTGCAACACACCTACTGCTCGTGCAGTTAAGCTACTCACATATACACCTTCATCGGTCTGTATTGCGCCTGTAACAAAGGGAAATGCACCGCTAGGGTCTTGGTAACTTTGTAAAACCTCTCCGCTTTCACTTATTTTAACAAGATGCCCGTATGCTTGACCTTGCGGGCGCATGAACTGTGGCAGACGCTGTACAATTTTACGAATGAAAGGCTTGTTAGATAGAGCGTCAACGGGAGCGGAGCGAGGCGAAGCAAGACCCAGAAAGTACGCGCCGCTAGTTGCCTGGCTGATGTTGTCTGGGAATCCCGGCAAATTATCAATCACGACCTCCACTTGGCCCTGTTTTGGCCCTACTAGCCAATAGCGCAACACGCGATATTTACCGGTTTCGTTGACCAACACTGAATTTTGATCATGGCTTATTGCGACACCATTCGCAAAAACCAAACCATCCATCAGTACATTACTCGTTCTACGTACTGGGTCGTACTCTATAAGCCTGCCATTGCCTCTATGTTCCAAAATTTCTAGCAGGCTCGCTTGCAGCGTTCCCCCATACTCTTTGGCAGAGAACTTGGTAGTTGCGTCAGTGAAGTAAATATTGCCGTTGTCGGCAATATCCACATCGTCCGCATATACAACGTTAGTGTTTTCTACTTGGTTAACCAATACCGTTAGCTCACCTTCAGGGTCTGCAATTAGCAATCCGCGATGAGCATCGGCGATTAATAAGTTGCCGTTGGTATCAAACTCGATACCGAGCGGACGTCCACCAGTGTTAATCCACGGAGTAAATGTTGCCTCACCTTTTTTCCTGAGTAATACCGCACCAGAATGAGTGGCGGTTGCAATAGTTCCCGCAGCGTTTATCGCAAAATCCTCCGGCCCTTTATCTTCGCCTAATTCAATAAACGAAAGGCCCGCCAAACGGTTGTTTTCAATAAACTCCCCCGAAAATCCGCTACTGCTCGGTGCTTGCCAGCTTATTGGCGCAATGGGGACTGGCCACAATAGTAAATACCCTAAGACAAGAATGACAACGCCACCGAATACCTTCATTTATGCTCTCCTGCAAGCAACGCATGTTGTGTATCTATCAAGCATAGCAAGCAACCCTCCGATACTCTGCTTTCGTTTATAAATAGAACACTATCATCCAGAGCTTTCTAAATAGCGCATGTTCAAATAAGCATTACAAATTCGTTAGGTAGCATCCATTCCCCCTTCAGATCGTTTGTTTATAAAATGCTACAGAGGTACGTCATGCCATTTTATGCAAAAACACTCGGAGATAATCACGCTAAGCAAGTAGACAAAGAACTACGTGCGAGCCACGCGGGAGAGACGGGAGCCGTTTGGATATACCGTGGTGCTCTATTCGCCGAATGTGTTTTAAAACTGGTTAATCTTTCTGGCACAAAAAGCGAGGCACAACCCTTCATACATGAGCACCTTAAAACGGAAAGACGACACCTCGCCGTCTTTGAAAACGAAATGCCGCTTTTTAGGGGAAGTTTTATTTTACCTATATGGATAGCTTCTGGGTTTATCACAGGTTTTATTCCAAGACTTTGCGGTATTAATTGCTTTTACTACACCATTTACCGAGTAGAGCAGTTCGTAGATTCGCATTACGAAGAACAATGCAAGCGCATTTCTGCGTTAGCCATCCCCCCTTCAAACGTTATAAATCGGTTTAGACAATGCCAAGCAGATGAACAACATCACAGAGATGAAGCGCTGCTCCTAATGACGAAAAGGCCGTCGTTATTAATGAAATTATGGGGCGCAGCCGTTGAAAAAGGCTCTTCTATTGCCGTTGCAATCGCAAAAGTGATTTAAGTTTTCGAGCTTATGCGCAGTGACCTGTGATAAAAAATAGGCATCAGAGAATTTATTAATTGAAAAAAAGAGACGCTTTTAGAGTGGGAAAAAAGGACAGAGTTCGGCTACCAAAACCCTGTGACAACTGCGGTATCAATGCCGACACACAGTTTCGTATTCGATGTGGTGATGAAGACACATGGCGTATAGTATGCAAAGCTTGTCAAGAACGAGCAAAGGCCAGCAATGGCTATATGTATGGCGGTACGTGGAAAAGAAAGAAGCGTAACTAAGGGGCTTCCTGTGAGCCCCTAATAGTTACGATAAGATTTACGCATTCACTCTTTTTTCTTGCGCTGATTGAGGCGCGCTGTTACTCGCGTCGGTTTCAATCTGTGTTTCTGCATTTTTAGCTCGCTTAATCAGCGTATTAGCACGATAAACACTCCACACCACGTACACAACCATAGGTATATTAAGCTGAAGTGACGCAACCGATAGCGTCGCGCTTTGGTGCACAGCCGCATAGGCTATGAGTAACACCATTACGCTTAGGCCTGATATAAGCAACCATATCGGCTTCGTGAGTGATTTAACTCCCACTGTAATACCGGTATTAAGTAGCATAAGGCACCAAAAAACGGCGATGAGCGAGCCTGTAAAAAACATATCTGCTACAGCAGTTAATGCGAGTGCACTCACACTACCCCACACCGTGCTGTACCAAAGCCTGCTTGCTAACGGCGGATGCGCCTTCTTAGACAGCCAAATCTCCATACCCGACACGCAAAGCATGGTCAGCATTACACCAAGAACAAAGTACAGCCATTTGCTGGTAAGGCCGGCGAAGTCACCGAAGTGCAAACGGTACATCGCCCATACCAACTGCTTACCCCATTCACCGAATTCATAGCCGGCCACACCGATAAAGTTACCCGCCGTATCGAATCGATAGCCTTCTGCGTAGATCATTCTATTGGGTGCCTTGGCATATATTTCGATGAACTGCTCTGGTTCACCGACTTCGTGTACCGTTAAAAATATTGGCGACTTTTCTGGCGCTAGCGTTTCCATTTGTGCAAACGCCCTACCAATAGCCGGTTTACCTTCCTGTGGCGCTAATACAGGGTCTGGCGTAAAGATTTTCTGGATAACCGCGTCGCGATCGCCTTCGTAGTTTAGTGAGGCAACAACCACCAAAATGATCCCTGCCATACCAAAATATGCGCCTGTTATACCTATAACTAAATGAAAAGGCGCTGCCCATAGTCCAAAACGGTTGTGCAAATCAATTTGTGCTTGCTGACCGTTGCCCCCCCGTCGAAGTTTAAAAGCATCTTTTGCTATTCGTTTGTGAGCAATAATTCCAGTGACGACAAGGGTACAGATGATAGCGCCCAAAGCGCTGACCAAAATCATTCCCCAACTTTGTGGCAAATTGAGATACAAGTGCAAGTTCACAAGCATTTCGGTAAAAGACACGCTTTCTTGCTCTAATAAGTTACCTTCACTGTCGGCAAAGTAAGCAGCATGATCGTTTTCTACCACCAACCGAGGGATATCTGATGTAGGGAAAACCACATAAAGATGGTGAGACTCTTGCGTATTCTGAGCCAAAAAGGTGTCCATCGCCTTTTCAACAACATCAGGAGAAACATTCTCCATTTCTTCAATATGCGGCTGTTCCCACCTTTCAAACTCTAAGTGAAAAACCGCAACGGTCCCAGATAAGCACACCAAAAAGAGAAGTACACTTAGAAAAACGCCTACCCAAGTATGTGCATTTAATGCATTTTGTTTTGTTATTTTATCCATCGATATTCACCTACATGGGGAAGAAAATAAGTATTGGTAGGCAAAGCGCAGCCAAAACTGCGTAAGCAACAACAACTTTAATTTTGTGGGCGGTAGCAAGGTAGTGATAAACAATAAGACCCCAAAAAATTGGCAACAGCACGATACCTGTAGCCAACTTCCCTGCTATTGAGAATGGAAGTAGCGCACATAGTCCTAGCGTCAATAACACGCTCACAACCAATAAAACAACCAGCACCACGATGTAGTTTGCGATGTTCCCTAGAACTGTACGTCGCGAGAAATCAAAGCTCCTCGGCTGAGGTACATTTTTTGGCTGAGGCAAATGCGTTTGGTTAAACGCAATAAAAGGCCACACTAAAATGGAAGGGATACACAGCGCATACAGCACGCCAAACTCCCACCCCTGAGCATAAGACCAGCACACTGCTGCAACTAGCCATACGACAAGACCCAAATAAAGATACGTTGACGCTTGAGAGCGCCAACTTTTATAAATAACACCTAAGGCTGCAAGTGTTAAACCACCCGCTGCAACTGAAAGCATGATAAATCCTTAAAACGAATAGGTTAGCGACGCGTTCACTGTTCTGCGTACACCAGGGAAACAGTCACCTCTGAATAAGCAAGACGTGAGATATTTTTTATCGGTCACATTTCTTACATTCAGCTGCAAATCCAAATTATCTGAAATCACATACGACACCATCAGGTCACCAAGGGTGTAGCTAGGTGTGTCGTATCTAATAACCCCGTTTTCAGAAACCGACTCTCCTACGTAGCGAATACCTGCTCCTACGGTCAGCGCTTCAAGCTCTAGTGGAGAGTAATTTATCCATAGGGATGCATTGCTATCTGGCTGTGCTGACAACGAGAAACCGTTAGGATCTTCAGCGTCCATGACAGAAGCCGCAAATTGCGCTGTAATTTGGCCAAAGTCTACGCGCCCTTCTAGCTCAAACCCTTCTATGGTCGTTACGCCTTGCTGTTGTGCCGCTTCGTCTGGTAATCCGTTGGGATTAGGAAGATTTGAAACTTCAATATCGTAATACGCCAGCGTGATAAAACCAGGAATTGACGATAATTCATACTTAATCCCTGCCTCGTATTGACGGCCTTCTTCTGGCTTAAGCTGGTTGTTATTGTTATCTAATCCCACCACCGTCTCGAATGACTCAGCGTAACTAAGGTAGGGGGAAATACCGTTGTCAAAGCGATACAAAATTCCAGCTGAGTAAGATGTTTGCGTGTCATCCTGCTCCGTTACGCCAGTATCATTGTCAACGCGGTCGTGACGTAGACCTAGCGTTACCCGCCAGTTTTCAAAGGAAATTTGGTCTGATAGATATAACCCCGTGTCCGTAACCGTCTGCTCAGGCGCGTCGTTATAAATTGCATCGAAAATGGCTTGTTCTGGTGCGCCGGTGTACTCGGGATTTGCCAAGTCCAGAATGTACCTAAAGTCACCCTGTAATACCCCGCCACCTGCGTAGTATGCAGAGTTGGCGTCAGTTTTTACATTTTGATATTGGACACCCGCTAGTAACTCGTGTTCGAAAGAACCTGTTACAAAGCCCTTGTTTACGCGAACATCAAAGGCGTGTTGGCTGAAGGTATTGTCTGCCTGATAAAACGTTCTTGGAACAAATGTGTCGGTAGGTGCAACCGGAGCGCCAACATAAGCATTTAGATATCTCGTACCGCCAGTAAACGTAGCCCATGCTTGGTGGTAGTCTGCCTCACCATCTCGCCATAAGGCAGTAAATGAAAGTGACGTTGTATCGTTAATCAAGTGCTCGCCAAGTAAGGTAACTTGGTTCGACTTAGTATCGAATTTATTAAACCCTGGCTCGCCTGCGTAAACATCCTGATCGGGTAAGTAAGTGCCGTCAGCCAAAGGCAGTAACGTACCTTCTACAGGAATAAATTGCGCAGCTGTATCGCTATCGGTATCTTGAAATAATCCAATCAGAGTTAGCGTTGTATTGTCAGAAGGCATAAAGGACAGTGACGGCATTAATACTTGGGTGTCGTCGCTAACGTAATCAACCTGAGAGTCAGCATTGCGATAAATACCAACAAGACGCCCCATCCACTTATCATTCTCAGATAGACTGCCGTTTACGTCTAATCCAACTTGCGCGCGGTCAAAGCTTCCGTAAGACAAGACGACTTCACTTCCTTTACCCAACGTAGGTGTTTTGGACACATAATTCATTATGCCGCCAGGAGAACCCTGACCATAAAGTACTGAGGCTGGCCCCTTAAGCAGCTCAACCTGTTCCATTGTGTAGATTTCAGCTCGCGTAGAATTATAGCTGCCAAACAACTCTTGAATTGAGTCGCGATAGCGCGGAATACTTAATCCTCTGGAAGAAATTGAATCGACTCTGGTGGCGTATCCGTAAGACTCCCCCGTCACACCCGCCATATAAGTGGCGGACTGAGAAAGGTTTAATACACCCTTTTGCTTTAAATCTAATGCGGTTTCAATGGAAATTGTACGGGCGAGCTCAACAATCGGTGTATTTGTTTTTGTTGCGCCAAACGGAGAGCGCATGCCCACTACTTCAATTTTTTCAACGGCATTCTTTTCTGCTTTTTCCGTTGCTGCCGCTTGATGCTCTATAGCTATGCCACCGCCACTTTCATCTTCCTGGGCCTGTGCGTGCGACATTAATATAGCCGTTACCGCCAAGCTGAGTAATTTTTTATTCATGTTGAGTGTTTTCTGTTATTTATTTTTAAAACCCATCAATTCGCCTATTACAAGAATGAAGTGAAATGAAGGCTGCATTAGTACTTTCGTCTAATTTAGCAAAAATTTACACAAATGATAACCAGTATCATTCACATTAACATCAATAAGTAACAGAAAACGCGCTAACCGAGGTTGTTAAATAACATAAAGATACGCGTATACAAAAAAGCCGAACTAACAGCGTTAGCTCGGCTTTAACTCTCATGAGAAGTGAAAGGCTAATGACTATGCCGCTTCACTTTCCTGTTCAGACTCAACCACTTCATGGCTTAACAAGTATTCAAATGCAGCAAGCGATGCTTTCGCGCCTTCACCCATCGAAATAACAATTTGCTTATACGGTACTGTTGTTACGTCACCGGCTGCAAATATACCCGGCTCAGATGTATGACACTTAGTATCAACAATAATTTCGCCATACTGTGTCATGTCTACCGTGCCCTTCATAAACTGACTGTTTGGTACTAGTCCAATTTGAACAAATACACCTGCAAGTTCACGGGTGTGCACTTCGTTAGTTGAGCGATCTTGGTATTCAATTGCGTTCACTTTGCCATTTTCAGCAGTAATTTGGCGCGTTGCCGCGTTCTTGATAATGGTAATATTATCGCGTTTTTGAGCTTGATCGATAAGTACCTTATCCGCTTTTAGTTCTGGCATAAATTCAAATACCGTCACCGATTTTACAATGCCAGCAAGGTCAAGTGCCGCTTCAATACCTGAGTTACCACCGCCAATGACCGCTACGTCTTTACCTTTGAAGAAAGGGCCGTCGCAGTGTGGGCAGTACGCAACACCATTACCGATGTTCTCTTTTTCGCCCGGAACACCAAGTTCTCTCCAGCGTGCGCCTGTCGCAACAATAACCGTGCGAGTGCGGATCTGTTCGCCAGAAGAAAGCGTAATGGTTTTAATATTGCCTTTCTCAATGCTATCAACGCGTACGTGCTCTTTGAGCGTAATGTCGTAATCGCGTACGTGCTCCATCAAGTTACCAACAAGCTCAGGGCCCGTTGTTTTAGGTACTGAGATAAGATTCTCGATACCCATGGTATCTTTAACTTGGCCGCCAAAAGTTTCAGCAACGATGGCAACTTTAAGGCCTTTACGGGCACTGTAAATCGCCGATGCAACACCTGCTGGGCCACCACCGATAACCGTTACGTCTTGAAGTGGTAACGCATCGCCTTTGTTTGCTTCTTTAAGGCTAGGGTCGCGTTCAATTAACTTGTTGATAAGTACAGAGGCATCAACTTTACCATTCGCGAATAGCTCGCCATTAAGGTATACGCTAGGAACACCTTGGATGTCGCGCTCTTGAATTAAATTTTGATACAACCCGCCGTCGATCATTTCGGTCTTGATATTAGGATTAATCAAAGCAAATTGATTAAGTGCCTGTACGACTTCAGGGCAGTTGTGACAGCTTAAGCTAATGAAAACTTCAAAATTAAGAGGTTCATTCACCGCTTTCACCATCGACTTAACGCTATCGTCTAGCTTAAGTTCAGTGCCCGCTGCGTGCAGCATGGCAAGTACAAGCGAGTTAAACTCGTGACCGCCAGGGATACCAGAAAAACGAATTCCCGTATCTTCGCCGTCAGCTTCCAGTAAAAAGCTGATTGCACTGCGCAACTCACCATTTGTGTCACGCTCTTCTACGTTTAATTTTTCGCTTACTGAAGCAATGTCGGACAGAAACGTTACAAGCTCTTCACGCTTGCTATGTTCACCGGTCTGTACGACAAAGGTTACGTTTTTCTGCATTGACTCTGCATATGATTTCAATGCTTGTAAAATTTCTTTAGTTAACACGGTTATTCTGCCTTATTTTCGACACGCCGATCCCCGCCAACCTTTTGAAGGGTCAACAACATAAGCGGAAATTGGAAATTAATATCAGGGAGTGGAGACCCACTCCCTACAAATTATTTGCTTAATACTGTGCAATGCACGAAGCGCTGAGCTTTCATATATTAAGCGCTAAGCGTGCTGCTTAGATTTTGCCTACTAGGTCAAGTGAAGGTGCTAGAGTTGCTTCGCCTTCTTTCCACTTAGCTGGGCAAACTTCACCTGGGTTGTTTGCAACGTACTGAGCGGCTTTAACTTTGCGTACTAGGTCATCTGCGTCACGGCCGATACCTTCAGAAGTGATTTCCATCGCTTGGATGATGCCTTCTGGGTCAACAACAAATGTAGCGCGGTCAGCAAGACCCATAGTTTCACGCATACAATCGAAGTTACGAGTGATTTCGCCTGTTGGGTCGCCAATCATTGCAAATTTGATCTTGTTGATCGTGTCAGAAGAATCGTGCCATGCTTTGTGAGTGAAGTGAGTGTCAGTAGATACTGAAAATACTTCTACGCCACGTGACTGAAGTTCTTCGTACTTGTCAGCGATGTCGCCAAGCTCAGTTGGACAAACAAATGTGAAGTCAGCTGGGTAAAATACGAAAACTGCCCATTTACCTTTGATGTCTTCGCTGCTTACGTCTACGAATTCGCCGTCTTTAAATGCAGTTGCTTTGAAAGGTTTGATAGCAGTATTAATCAATGCCATGTTTAATTCTCCATTTGGTTTAAATTATTTTCGCACGTTAAACACATACGAATACAAACTTTACGTTTATTGTGTCGACATGGTTTTGCAGTTTTGTGAAGATAATCACGTAACGCAAAATTCATGTCTCTCGAAACTGGTGATAAGAATAGCGCGCACAATCACAAAAAACTAATTGGTAAAAATGAATCGCTTAATCAGGTTATTGAATTGAACGATGAAAATTGAGCCAAAATAGATTGATTGTTTTGCAATACGGTTTCACCGGCTAAACTCTGCTGAATGAGAAAACTATGACCCATTCCCGACTACAGCGCATCTCCCACGAAATAATGCTAATCGATGGACACGCGCCATCTCGCACTTTGGCAAAGCATGCAAAAATGGAGGTCAGCCCCTTTGTTTTCTACAGAGGCAGTGCGCAGCTGTTTTACGCTGATATAAAAGCTGGCCTTATCAATTTTCCTAAAGAATGCGAGACAGTTCCCCTCACCAGCGTGATGGGAGACTGTCATACTTCCAATTTTGGCTTTCTCACAGAAGAAGGGTCTCACGGAGATACAGTGATCTTCTCACCCAACGACTTTGATGATGCGTGTGTCGGCAGAGCACATTGGGATGTGCTTCGTTATCTCACTTCATTGCACCTTGCCCAGATACATTGCCTAGGCACCGTTGATGGAAAGTATGCGTGCGATAACATCGACATCACTAAACCTGTTGTCAGCCACCAGCAGGTTATTAATGCGCAATACGCATTTATTGAGCGTTATGTAGAAACCTGTAGCCAAGTAGTAGAAAACGCCATGGTGATTAACGAAGCCGTAGACTACTGCCCAGATGCCGTGCCAAGCAAGCTGACCAAACTATATAAAAAAGCCAAAGCCCGCAGCGCAGGAGGAGAAGACTTCACGGTTAAAAGTGCGCTGGCTAAAGCCGTTCATTTTGATGGCAAGACCTTGGGGTTTAAGGCCAACAGTGAGAAATTTTCTACCCTAAGCCCACAAGAATACGCCACGCTACTAGAAGCTTTTGCTCCCTACATGGACGATGCGGTAGTCGATATAGTGAAACGCCTGGACGCGGGTACCGGGTCGGTAAATATGGCGCGCTACTACTTTTTAGTAGGACCAGCAAAACCACATAATTCAGCAAGCTTTGCGCATTGTCATATTGTCGAGGTTAAGCAACAACGTGTTGCGGCGCCTATTTATTACTTTCCAGATTTTAACCCGGTTAATCGCCTAAATGCTGCACACCTTACAGCTCGATGCCAACGAAGAATGCAAAGAAAACCCGACTTAGTGCTTGATGAAGTTAAGTTTGAAAATGCGCATTACCTGATTCGCTCCCGACATCACGCTAAAGTGGGAATCGACCCACAAGATATTGCAATGGGAAATAAAGCGATAAATGGTGGCTTTGAGTATTTTGCCGAATTGTGCGGGTATAGCCTTGCGCTAGCTCACTGCCGAGGCGATAGAAGAAGTACACGATTCGCGTCGTCAGCATCAACATCTTTTTCTCAAGTAAAAAGCCTGCTCGTAAAAATAGCAAATCTTTATACAGAACAAGTAGTTGATGATCATGCGCTGTTCACTCGTGCGCTGAAATAAAGATATCAATAAAAAGCGTATTTTTTACCAGGCGAACTGTTGTCATAGTCGTGTCGTTAGCATTACTTAACACCTATATTAGCTTTTGGTTAAGAGTTAAAGGTATGAGTAAACTTACCTGTAGATGATAAGAACTTGATATTTAAGCAATATTTTAAAAACAGCTTGAATAAGGTTAAGTCATTCCTATCCTTTACAAATGCCCTTAGTGTAGTTCAAGCAATAAGAAAATTGCGCTTCACATATCACTCTGTTTTTTCTATTTCGGCAAAAGCAGAAACAGTAATTATGTGAATTAAAAATAATGAAAACTACAAAGGGAAAATGACGTGAAAACATCATTAACTTTACTATCTGCAGGAATCATTTCTGCACTTTCTTCAACCGCCATCCAAGCTAACGATTTAGTCATTAGCGGTGTTATTGATGGACCGTTAAGCGGTGGTGTTCCAAAAGCAGTTGAACTTTTCGTAGTCAATGACATAGCAGATTTGTCTACCTATGCCCTTGGAACTGCAAACAACGGCGGCGGTACTGATGGCGAAGAGTTTACGTTTCCAGCTGGTGCGTCTGCAAGCGCTGGTACTTATATCTACGTAGCATCAGAAATTGATGGATTTACTGCGTTTTTCGGTTCTGCACCAGACTACGATACTTCATCAATGGGTATTAATGGTGACGACGCTATTGAGCTTTTTAAAGATGGCAGCGTTATTGACACGTTTGGCGATATCAACACCGACGGTAGTGGCACCGCGTGGGAGTACCTAGACGGTTGGGCATACCGGACGTCAGGTCAAACAGCAAATGGCGGCAGTTTCGAAGCATCTAACTGGACTTACAGTGGTGTTGACGCGCTTGATGGCTCGACCACTAACACTGACGCTGCAACGCCGTTTCCAGCGGGTACATTTACCACTGAAGGTGGCGGTGACGTTGTAGAAGTTCCAGAAGAGCCTGCTGTTGAGCTAGGTATTTGCGGTGCAGACGCGACACTTATTAGTGCTATACAGGGCAGTGAAAGCAGCTCTGCTGAAGTTGGCAATAACGTTATAATTGAAGCTATTGTAACTGGCACACGTGCTGGCGGCTTCTTTGTCCAAGAAGAAGCGTCTGATTACGACGCTGACGACGCCACGTCTGAAGGCTTATTTGTAGAAGGTTCTGTTGACGTTGAAACAGGTAACCTGGTTCGCCTTTACGGTGAAGTAGAAGAAAACTACGGTATGACCACACTTGCTATGGATAGTGATGTGGCTGCACTTGATTGTGGTACAGCGGATGCTGTAGCAGCGGTAGAACTTTCTATGCCGTACGAACTTGACCTTGAAACCGTTGAAGGTATGGTTGTTAGCGTGACTGATGCAACAGTGACAAGTACAAACAACCTGTGGCGTTTTGGTGAAATCGTTGTTAGCGACACAGTTAAACGCCAACCAAGCGACGTAGCTGCGCCTCTGTCAGAAGCTTATACTGCGGCAGAAGAAGCGAGCGAGACAAGCCTTCTTACAATCGAAGATAACAGCAGCTCGCAGTACCCAGATGCTCTTAATTACTTCCCTACTTTCAGCTACGTTAATGCCATTCGCATTGGTGATTCGGTTTCTGCTGCTGGCCCACTAAACTACAGTTTTGGCACTTACAGAATTAATCCAAGCGACGTTATCGGAGTAACGTCTTCTCGCGAAGCAAACCCAGTGGTTACAGAAGGCAACCTATCTATTGCTACGTTCAACGTGCTTAACTACTTTAATGGTGAAGTAGATGCAAATGGCGACGTAACTTTCGATTATGACGAAAACCGCGGCGCAGACGATGAAGTGGCGTTTGAATTGCAACAGGGTCGTATCGTTGAAGCTATCGTTAACCTTAACGCAGACGTTGTCGGTTTGATGGAAATCGAAAACGATGGTTTTGGTGAAAATAGCGCTATCCAATCTCTAGTTAATGCTATTAACGCCGAACTTGGTGAAACCGAGCAATACTCATTCATCGCAACCAGTGATGGCAGTGAAATTGGTACGGATGCGATTACTGTAGGCTTGTTATACAAAGCTACAGTAGTGACGCCAGAAAATGATGCCATGGTAGTTGCTATGCCAGAGCAACAAATTGATGAAGATAGCCTGGCACGCATGCGCCCAAGCCTTCTTCAATCGTTTGTACACACTGAAAGCAGCAAATCGTTCCTTGTTGCCGTGAATCACTTTAAATCAAAAGGTTCACAGTGTGCAGAAGATGTGGCAGAAGCGCCTTCTGAAATCACCTCGATTCAGGGTAGCTGTAACGCACTTCGAGTATCGGCAGCTATCACATTAGGCAACGCATTAAGTGATGAGAGCCTGCCTGAGCGCAAGGTAATCTTAGGCGACTTAAACGCTTATAGCGCTGAAGATCCAGTAGCTGTACTTACCGATTACACACCTGAGTCTCGTGGATACACTATTACGACTGCGGTCAATACAGGTATGGATGAAGGCTCGTCAGTGGACGTAGAGTCTAGCTTCGGCTATCACAACTTGGCTGAAGAGTTTGATGCAGAAGGCTTCTCATATTGGTTCTACGGAACTGAACAGGTAGGTAGTTTAGATCACGTACTAGCAAGTGATGCCATGCTTGCAGACGCCATTGACGGTGCTCACTGGAACATCAACTCAGTTGAAGCTTACCAGTTGCAGTACGATCAAGCGCTTCGTTATTACCCAGATGAAGACGGTTACGCCTTTACTGATGTTGGTCCATTTAGAAGCTCAGATCACGACCCATTCATCGCAACCTTTGACCTACAAGCAGACGTAGTTGAAGAGGAAGAAGAAGAAAGCAATGATAGCTCAGGTGGAGCAATGGGAGGAATTCTTGCCCTGCTAGCTGCAGCGGTTGGCTTTCGTCGTCGTTCGACTACTGCTAAGAAATAAAAAGTGAAAGAATGAAGTCCACGCTTAACGGGTGTGCTTCATTCACATAAAAAAAGCTGCCTCAATGGAGGCAGCTTTTTTGTTGGTACTCTTTTCAATAACAGTCTGTGCAGTAACCGTTATGCTTTAACGGCTACCACACCGACTAAGTCAGCAGCGTTACTGTCATCCACCTCAATGCCGATTCGGCTTATATACTGATCGCGCTTTTCAGCCTGGGTTGGCGACAAGTCACTACTTAAAAGAAGCTTCGCCGCTTTATGGGCCGCTTCCATCTGCTCGTCTGTTAAATTATCCCCTAAGTGGATTTGAGTAATAACTTTTAACAAGCTCAGTGCAACTTGTTTGTCTTTCGGCGACAGTGTTAGTGCCTGGCGTAAATTGTTGAAAGCTGGCGACAACCGATTCTCTTTGTAGTTAACCGCAGCCATTTGCTTAAGCTCTTTTGTGGTAAATTGAATTTCAGTACGTTCAATCGACTCTTGATTCAGGTATTCATTTACCACTTGAGAAGTAAACGTGTCCCCTTCAATTTGCTTTCTAAGCTTATCTAAAATACTCACACAGTGTTCACGCATTCCTAACTCGTGAAATGCTTTCATTTTATCGAGGCTATCTTCCATCGAGAGTCCGTCGGTAGATGCCGAACGATCCTTCATCAACTTTTCAGCCCCTTTTTTGTCGTCTCGCAAGCACAAGACACGCGCTTTTACGACGTCAATCTGCTCGCCAAGCTGAGACTGCATGCCCTTTTGTTGTTTCAATTCTTCCAGTTCAGATTCTGCGCGTTTCATATAGCGTTCGCCTTCTGTACTGCCAAGACTTGTGGCTAAATCAATGGTTGAACGAATAACATTGAGCGTTAGCTGAGGTGAGTCATGGATAGAATTTTTAGCAAATTTTGCCATATTTTGAACGGCTGAAAGTTGCCCTGCCTTATCGTGGTTCAATCGAGCAAGATCCCATAACCGTTTGTTACGCTCAATATTGCGAGGTGCTAGCCTACTCGCCTCTTTCATTTGTTCGTAGGCAATATCGAACTGCTCTTTCTCAATAAAATACTGAGCAAGCAAGTCAAAGGTTAAGAATCGCGTGTCGTGGCGCTGCAATAAGTCATCAACCAGTAGCTGGGCTTCTTCTAATTCATCTTGTCGAAGCAACGACCGGGTTAAACCAATGTGAACCCACGCATGATCCATGCTCTGCAATAAGCTTCTAAAGTAGTCTTCCGCAGTTTGATAATCGCGAAGCTGCAATAAGCAATCACCAATTAAGCGTTTAATTCTGGTGTGATACTCCGATAGCGAAGGATCTTTTAACTGGCGCTCTGCATAGTACATAGCGGTGGAATAGTCCCCCACCTGCATACAATGAAGCATTTTATGTAGCTTTAACCTTATTTGGATAAGGTATTCCAAACGCAGCTCAATTTTGTTGCGCTGAAGAGGTTTGACCCAAAAGTCATCCGGTTGCAATTCAACAATACAATTAACCAATTCAGGCGATGTCTCTGCACTGAGAAAAATGACCGTGGTGGTGTCGTTGATGTGATTGAGGTGTTTTAATTCTTCAAAAAGGTGAAAGCCATCCTTGTCGTGACTGACGTTAAACGCCAGTAAAACAAAGTCGTATTGTCTTGCAGCACACAACCTTTTCGCGTGAAAGGCATTAAAAGCACTGCTTACGTTTTTTATTCCAATTTCATGCAAAGCTGATGACACTACATCATGTACAAGCCCCTGGTTATCGATAACCAGCACATGTAATTCTTCTCTTGGGGTTGGGGCAGGTATTTTTTCCAGCATTTACCAATCACTTCTAACGTCTTTTCCCTAAGCGTCGTAATAGAATACTTGCTATTGCGACGGCACAATGTTGCGCGAGCTGTGCGCGAGAGGAGCTGGCCCATAATTCAAACCAGTTTTGTAATAATAGCGCGCATACAGCCTAAACTTATTATACATAAGTCTTAGTTTTTAGATACACGCGCGTTTCACAACGTGATTAGTGCTTTTATCGAGGCGGATCAATCGCGTCGTTAACGCTTCCGTTAACCCTAAACCAACCTGCAACCGAGTGACGGCTGCGGGCAGCAGGTAATACTTCATGAGGGAATTGTTCGCTCAAAAAAACAACGAAAGTACCTTTCGTTGGCAGCACCCTTGTTCCAATTAGATCACTATCATCAGCGTAGAGCACGAGTTCTCCCCCATCTTCTGAAGTCCAGTCGTCATTCAAATAGGCGACTAAAGACAACACGCGATTGCCCTGACCTTTAAACGCATCTACATGGCGTTTGTAAAATTTACCCGGCTCATAGCAGGCAAAATGACTTTCAAAAGAAAAAAGCCCCATAAAAAGCGAACGATTTACATACTGCTGCAAGGCTTCACACCATGAAAGCCACAAAGCGCCTTCACTAGATGAACCTGTAATCCAGCAAATCTCGTCCCCTCTAACTTTTTCAGCCTTTTGATAACTCTCTGCGCGACCAATACCTGCCGCTTGATATTCAGCTTCAGAGATTGAACGCTGGCAGGCCAAAAGTGCTTGTGTAATGAAATCAGGTAAACCATGCTCTTGAATAGAAAAGCCTTTCGTGACTAAGTCATCGACGATATTTTCAAATATGGCTTCATCGAAAACGTGAAGAGGCTGATACGACGCAAGTTGTTCTCTATTCATCAGAGCAATTCTACCTTTGAGCGGTTAACTAATCGTGTAGTTAGGAGCGGGTTGTGTACGTTAAAAAACTAGCGAACTTATACGCGGGGTTGAATCCTATAGCAATTGCATCACCACGCATTTTCCGCGCTATTTTTTTATCGATAAAAGAAAAATTATTTGTCGTTAAGAAGTCGCACGCTTCTTGCTTATTTAATATCAATTTTAAAGTGAGCAAATGACGGTAAAGGTAAACTAAATCAATAAGTAAACCGAAGTGTATATTTTAAGAGGGTTGATTGAGAGACTTTTCTTCTGCCCTTGTTTCCGTTGCCATTACGTCTGCACATACGGATTGTAATTAACAGTTGAAAAACGCATGGCAAGGCGGTTTAGTAAAGATATACGCAATGTACGTATTAAAATTTTTAGCAAAAAGAGTAACCCATGAGTCAAGATCAAACACAAATAGAAGAAACGGAACATCATCTAGACTTAAGAAATTTGAGACTGGACGACTACAACGATGTTAAAGCGTTAATGGATGAGGTATACGCCAACGTTGGAGGCGCATGGCCTTACTCTAACTATAAAGCCCAAGTTACTACATTTCCCGATGGGCAAATATGTATTGAAGATAAAGGCAAAGTGGTCGCTTTCGCCATTTCAGTGATTGTAGATTATGACCAGTTTGGGGATAAACACAGCTACGATGAAATTACGGGTGATGCTTATTTGACCACACACGATCCTAACGGTGATGTGCTTTATGGTGTTGAGGTAATTGTTTCACCCGAGTATCGAGGTCTACGCCTTGGTCGTCGTCTCTACGAAGCGCGTAAAGAGCTCTGTCGTAACTTGAATCTAAAATCCATTATGGCGGGCGGTCGAATCCCGAACTATAAAAACCATGCGCATGAGCTGTCGCCTTATGAATACATTGAGCAAGTAAAGCTCAAAGACATCTACGACCCCATTTTAACTTTTCAACTTTCAAATGGATTTGAAGTCAAGCAAGTCATGTCGGCTTACCTTCCAGAGGATGAAGCCTCACAGGGTTATGCGACGCTACTTCAGTGGCACAATATTTATTATGAACCGGGCACGCCTTCCCTCATCGCCAGCAGAAAGACCAGCGCGCGAATCGGATGTATTCAATGGCAAATGCGTTACTTCAATAATGTAGAAGAGCTTTTACAACAAGTAGAGTACTTCGTCGATGCCTTGTCTGACTATTCTTGCGACGTTGCCCTGTTCCCTGAGTTTTTCAACGCGCCATTAATGGGCCTGAGCCCGTCAGATTCATCAATTGATGCAATTTGGCATTTAGCGACCTATACCGATGAGATTTTAACTGCCGTGTCTCATTTGGCCGTATCGTACAATATTACGATTATCGCAGGTTCTATGCCTGTGGTAGAAGAGGAAGAGCTCTATAACGTCAGCTACATTTGCAAACGCGACGGCACGATTGAAAGCCAGTATAAGCTTCATCCAACACCTCACGAAAAAGAAGATTGGATAATGAAAGGCGGAAACAGCCTTAAGACATTTGATACCGACTTCGGCAAAATCGGCGTTTTGATCTGCTATGACGTGGAGTTTCCAGAGCTTGCGCGTATTCTTGCCGATCAGGAAATGCAAATTTTGTTTGTCCCCTTCTGGACAGATACCAAAAACGGTTATTTGCGCGTGCGACGCTGTGCGCAGGCCCGCGCTATTGAAAACGAATGCTACGTGGCAATTGCAGGTAGCGTAGGTAACTTACCCAAAGTGGACAACGTAGATATTCAATATGGGCAAACCGCGGTTTTCTCGCCAAGTGATTTCGCGTTCCCACATGACGCAATTGTCTCTGAGACCACGCCAAACACAGAAATGACGCTCATCGTTGATTTAGATTTGGATAAACTCACTAAGCTTCAAAATGAAGGCTCTGTGCGGAATTATCTTGATAGAAGACGAGATTTGTATCGCGTTGAATGGATCGGCGATAAGCAGTAGCGCTACGCTTTAAGGAAATTCTCGGATTTTATGGCTTATGTATAATTGACATTGAGCATAAGCCGTAGAATTTCCTTTAATTTAGCGATAACATGCTTTAGCGCGCAAATATAAATGTGCTGTCTTCTTATTGAGTTAAAGCATCTAAATGCGATGAAGTTAGTACTACATAACGAGATTATAAATTTACTATGGCAAATAATTCGAAAAACGATGAGTTTCCAACCATTAGATTGGATGAAGAAGACCGTCGTGATTACCAAACAAAACGTCAGGCGGCGCCAACAAAAGCAACGCCTCCACCTTCATCTGCCCCATCAGCAAACCGCCAACCCTCTGGTGGTGGAAACGGTAATGGAATCTGGGTTGTATTCGTTGCCGTCATCGCCTTAGCCGCCTGTGTTGGTTGCTATTACCTGTACACCATGCTTGAGCAACAAAAAGTGGTTGCTGAGCAAGCGGAGCAGCGCATATTACAGTTAGAAAACAAGTTATCTGCTACAGGTGAAGAAATTGGTGAATCTACTGTTGCCCTGCAAGTTAAAGTTACTGAGCTAACCAACAAGACAAACGAGCTTTGGGAACAAATGGATAAGTTGTGGGCGTCAGCTTGGCGTCGTAATCAACAAGAGATTGCTGATCTTGGCGACCGCGTAGGTAACGTTCAAAACGCCTTGAATAAGAACATCAACTCAGTTTCAGAAAATGTAAAATCGCAAGCAGCGGCCATTGGCTCGGTTAAGAATCAACTTGCTTCGTTAGCTGATGAACTGCTCGCTGTTAATGTTCAACTTGAGCAAGCAGCAAGCGATAAACAAAGCGCTCAGCAAAGCGTACGCAATTTAACCGACAAATTGTCTGTGTTAGAGCAACGCAATACGACCTTATCTGGCCGCATTACCAGTTTGGAAAACGAAATTCGCGATATAGCAACCAAAGTAGTATCTAGCGGTGGTTCAACGGGTGGAAGTGGTTCGGCTCCTTCAGCTGCAGGTAACCAGTAAACCAGATTAAATCTGTTGTAATAGTATACAACCGAGAATAAAAACCACGGTTTAACGCATAAAAAAGAAAGGGGCGAATCGCCCCTTTCTTTTTGCCGTGATAATATTGCCCTCTTTTGAAATATATAGGACCTAATGCGCAATGAGTGAGCAAGCGCCCAAACGTTTAAATAAATATATTAGCGACACTGGCCTGTGTTCTCGCCGTGAAGCGGATAAACTCATTGAGCAAAATCGCGTTACCGTTAATAACCAACCACCTGAACTGGGTACGAAAGTGGGGCCTGGTGACACTGTAAAGGTAGACGGTAAAGTTGTAGGTGCCGTTGCCTCAGACAAGTCAGATCGCGTATATATTGTCTATAACAAACCCATTGGTATCACCTGTACAACTGAGCGTCATGTCAAAGGCAACATTATTGACGCTATCGGTCACAAGGAACGTATTTTCCCCGTAGGAAGGTTAGACAAACCATCGGAAGGCTTAATCATTTTAACCAGCGATGGGGACATCGTGAACAAGATCCTGCGCGCTGAAAATGCTCATGACAAAGAATACGAAGTTACGGTTAACCAACCAATCAGTGAGCGCTTCGTCAACCGTATGTCTCGCGGAGTACCAATTTTAGGGACGGTGACGAAGCCTTGTGTGGTTAAACCCACGGGCAAAAATACATTTACCATTATTCTAACTCAGGGTCTTAATCGACAAATCCGCAGAATGTGTGAGTTTTTAGGGTACGAGGTCACCAAACTAAAACGAACCCGAATCATGCACCTTGAACTCGGCTCACTAAAACCTGGCCAGTGGCGTAACCTAACAAGCCGTGAACTAACTATTATGCAAAATGCAGTTCGCTCTTCTACAAAAACAGCGAGCAAAGTTGAGTTGCGTAAATAAATGAAACTACTACATTTAGTAGTAGTTTATTGATAAGACAATTTAAGACTTTGAAAAACGGACATTATCATTTTTTTTCGGTAAAGGATTTTCCCCCTAGTGCTGAAATATTGGCTAACTACGATGTGTTTTTCGTGGTGGCTTCTGTTGTTATTGCAATATCTGCTTCCCTTATCTCTTTCGTTCTTTCTGCGAAGATGTCGCAAACAGAGTTACAAAATGAGCGAACATTTTGGTCGCTGGCATCAGCGTGCTTTCTTGGTTTTGGCATTTGGGCGATGCATTTTGTTGGGATGCTTGCCTATCAGCTCCCTCTTGAGGTTTCGTACGACCCTTTCATAACCCTACTCTCTGTGTTACCCGCTATTCTTGCGAGTATTGTTGTGATGAGTAAACTGCCGCATAAAGCTAACTCGCTTTTGCTTCGAAGTTTATATATGGGGCTTGGCATTGGCAGCATGCACTACATCGGCATGATGGCAATGCAGATGAATGCCATCATGGCGTACGATGGCTGGTACTTCTCTTTGTCTATTGTGGTTGCCGTCGGTCTGGCAGGTATTGCTTTAAAAACCCATGAATATGTCACCACTTCGCAACTGCGAATACTTAAACAAATTGTTCCAGCTATTATAATGGGCAGTGCTATATCCGGTATGCATTACACCGGTATGCTGTCTATGCACGTATATGCACTGCCCTCCACGCAAATACTACAAGAGCCGGAAACCAAAAACCTCGCTTATTTGGTCATGCTAATGGTGATGCTTTTCGCGTTTACCATTCTTATTTTTATTGAGCTGCGAGCTCGTACGTTATTGCTGGAACGCTACAACGCGGTGTTAAATACAGTACAAGAAGGCGTATTGACCTTCGACAGTGTCGGAATGGTTGAATTTGCCAACCCTGTCGCGTTAAGCATGTTTGGTCTCGACAGTTTTTCTCCTCAGACCATTCACATACGCGAGCTTGTGAGCCCTTCTGAGCATGCCCATGAGCCACTCCTGATAGGATTAAAAAAAGCGGCAAAGAATAGCGCAGCGCACAACGTGCCTTTAACTTTGGACGGTATTCGGAAAAGCGGAAAGGTTTTTCCTTTAACACTTCGCATTAATTCGCTGCCAGGAAACCATATTTCATATGTGTGTACGGTAAAAGATTTGTCTGACGTCAAGAACCAAGAAGTTTTTGCACAAACGGTGTTTGACGCACTGCCCAATATGTTGATTGTAAAGCGTGCCGACAGCCTTTCGATTACCCATGTAAATGATGCGGGAAGTAAAATATTGGGCACCGACAAAGCGTCACTCGTGGGGCTATCTGACTTTGATATATTCGACGAGGCGGAGGCCAAGAAATTTATATCTGACGATAAGCAATTACTTTCAAGTTCTGAAAAGCAAATCGTGAACGAATTCAAACTCAATATAGGTGGTGTGACGCGCTTTTTTGAGACCAAAAAGATTGTCATTGATGACAACTACGGCACCCCTCAATACATATTGGCACTGTCTGAAGACGTAACAAAATGGCGGGAAGCTCAACAGACGCTTAAAACGTTAAACCGCCGCATGTCTATGGCCGCTGACGCAGCACACATAGGTGTATGGGAGTGGGACATCGCTACTAACGAGCTCATTTGGGATGAGTGGATGCATAAAATCTACAATGTCTCCAAAGCTGGTTTTAGTGGTCAATTTAGTGACTGGGAATACACAGTTCACGATGACGATATTGCCAATGTGAAGCAAAAGATAGAGCAATCAATAAAAGATAGCTCAGGATTTCACGCAATTTTCAGAGTGAAAGCCGCTGGCGACAAATACCGTCATGTTAGCGGTTATGGTCGCATTGAAGGCAACAAGATGTTTGGAATTAATGTTGATATCACCGAGCAAGTCGAAGCAGAACAGAAAATTAGAAAACTGGCAAATAGCGATACGCTAACAGGTTTAGCGAATAGGCTTGCCCTATCTACCTATATGCGAAATGAGCTTCCTCGATTAGAGAGAAACAATAAGGTGTGTACGCTACTTTATCTGGATCTCAATCGATTTAAGCCCATTAATGACGAATACGGCCATACAATCGGTGACGAAGTTCTTGTTGAGCTTGCACAAAGGCTTCAATCCATGTGTCGCGTGTACGATATTGCATCACGGGTTGGTGGTGATGAGTTTATCGTAGTAATCACCGAGCTAAGCACTGAATACAATGTAGAGACACTTAAAGCCCGACTTGCTAAAAAGCTTACACAGCCTATTACTACCACACAAGGCGCGTTCAGCGTTGGCGTCAGCATAGGTCACGCGAGCTATCCAGAAGAAGGCAAGACGCTAGAAGAGTTAATTTACATTGCAGATGAGCGGATGTTTGAAGATAAAAAGCAAAACATACCGTCGAACTAACGCGTAGTACAAACACAAGGTTAATTGGCTGGCTTCATACATGTACTAGGGCGTATTGCACTTTGCTGTACATTTTTGCAAAAAAAAAAGCGCCCATTGGGCGCTTTTCTTGAAACCTAGTCTTATCGACGTAGACCTAGACGCTTGATAAGGTCAAGGTAACGCTCTGCGTTCTTGCCTTTAAGGTAGTCTAGAAGCTTACGACGTTGGCTAACCATACGTAGAAGACCACGACGTGAGTGGTGATCTTTCTTGTGATCAGCAAAGTGACCTTGAAGCTTGTTGATGTTGTGAGTAAGCAAAGCAACTTGAACTTCTGGTGAACCAGTGTCGCCTTCTTTAACGCCGTACTCAGCAATGATTTTTGCGGTTTCTGCTTTAGTTAGTGACATATCATTCTCCTAATATTAATGCTTCGCCGATCACTAATTCAGCAAAGCGGAATGAGCGCCGTATTATAATGACGTTTACAGACTTAGCAAGCCATAAACCGTCTTTATTTACCGGCGCAGCTACGATGGATAAACAACTCGACGTTTTGGGTTAACAAACACTTCTTGTTTAGGGATACCTTGGTCTTTCGGGTCAAGAACCCCTTCCCCTACGCCTAAGAAAATACCACTGGTATCGTCGCCATGGTAAACGCGGTAAGACACGCCTTCACCCAGCGCTTCGCTACAAGTCCCTTTTACAGATTGGCCGTTATCAAAACGGTTTCTTTCAGCGTCGTTAATGGTCACAAAGGGCAAACGACTTACAGCGGAATCCATAGGAATCAATAAGTCATCCAGCGCTTTAAAGTCACCTTCTTCCAGTGATTCCTGAATTTCAATTAACTTATCCAGCGAGACCATTTTATCCGTAGGATAGTCTGCTACTTCCGTACGGTGTAAGCGAGTCACGTAGGCGCCACAGCCAAGGTTCTGACCTAAATCATCTACGATAGAGCGAATATAAGTGCCCTTGCTGCATTTAATGCGCATTTCTACAAACGGCAGTTCAATACGCAGTACATCTAATTCATACACTTCAATATCACGAGGTTCACGCTCAATCTCTATACCTTGACGTGCATAGTGATAAAGTGGCTTACCTTGATGTTTAAGCGCTGAAAACATGGACGGGATTTGTTTACTCTTACCTAGAAACGCCAAGCACGCATCACGTACTTGTTCTTCGCTTACATCAACAGGCTTTTCTTCAACCACTTCGCCATCGGCGTCAGACGTGGTGGTGCGAACACCCAGTTGAGCAGTTACCTCGTAGGTCTTTTCTGCATCCAGAAGAAACTGAGAAAACTTCGTAGCTTCACCCAAGCACAGCGGCAACATGCCACTGGCAAGTGGATCAAGTGCGCCTGTATGCCCGGCCTTCGCAGCTTTGTACAGCCAGCGCACTTTTTGAAGCAATTGGTTAGATGACCCACCAAGCGGTTTATCAAGCAATACTATGCCGTTAATCTCACGGCCTTTACGACGTCTTGCCATTTACTCCTGCTCTTGTGGATCGTCTTTATCGCGCTTTGACTCATCTTTTGCGATGGTCTGAGACACAAGATTAGAGATACGCATACCTTCAACAATCGATTTATCTTCAAAGAAGTGAAGATCAGGCACTGAGCGCATGCGAATACGTTTAGCTAGAATACTGCGAATAAACTTTTTGTATTCTGCCAGTTGTTTAATTTGCGCTTTACCTTCTTCTTCGGTGCTGTTGTAGATAGTCACAAAGATTTTTGCATGCGCTAGGTCACGCGACACATCTACGTCAGAAACCGTGATCAAGGGCATGTCGCCAACGCGGTGCTTGTATTCATTTTGCAGAATGCTCGCCACTTCTTTATGGACTTGCTGAGCGACTCTGTCGGTACGTGAAAATTCACGGGCCATTATACTCTCCTTTCCTTATTTAACGCTGGGCATGCGTGAAGCCTGTTTACTGTATACAGACAAAAACGGGAGCACTCGGCCCCCGTTTTTCACATGCCGAATTAACTAAGGCAATTAAATTTCGCGCTTAACCTCAACGATTTCGAAGACCTCGATTTGGTCGCCTACTTTCACGTCGTTGTAGTTCTTAACGCCGATACCACATTCCATACCGTTACGTACTTCTTGTACGTCATCTTTAAAGCGACGCAGTGACTCTAGTTCACCTTCGTAAATTACTACGTTGTCGCGAAGTACACGGATTGGGTTGCTACGCTTAACGTTACCTTCAGTAACCATACAGCCCGCAATTGCGCCCAGTTTCGGTGACTTAAATACGTCACGTACTTCTGCAAGACCAATGATTTCCTGCTTGAATTCTGGTGCAAGCATACCACTCATGGCCGCTTTCACTTCGTCAATTAGGTTATAGATAACGCTGTAGTAACGTAAATCAATTTCTTCAGCTTCTAGTACGCGACGCGCTGTTGCATCGGCACGAACGTTAAAGCCTAGTACGATAGCGCCTGATGCAGCCGCAAGGGTTGCGTCAGTCTCAGTGATACCACCTACACCACTACCTACAATGTTCACTTTTACTTCAGAAGTAGAAAGCTTAACAAGTGATTCAGAAATTGCTTCTACAGAACCCTGTACGTCAGCTTTAAGTACGATGTTAAGTTCGCTAACGTCACCTGATTCCATGTTCGCAAACATGTTTTCAAGTTTCGCTTTCTGCTGACGAGCAAGTTTAAGTTCACGTTTCTTCTGATGACGTTTCGCTGCTACTTCACGCGCTTTACGCTCGTCTTTAACAACGGCTGCGTCTTCACCCGCTACCGGAACACCAGACAGACCAAGTACTTCCACAGGCGTAGAAGGACCAGCAATCTTAATTTCATTACCGTTTTCGTCACGCATTGCACGAACACGGCCGTATTCTTCACCACAAAGTAGAATGTCACCAGCGCGTAATTGGCCTTCTTGAACCAATACAGATGCTACTGGACCACGGCCTTTATCAAGGCGAGATTCAATAACAATACCGCGACCTGGGCCTTCAGCTACTGCTTTAAGGTCTAGAACTTCAGCTTGTAGAACGATAGCTTCAAGCAGTTCGTCTACGCCCATACCTGTTTTCGCAGAAACGTTACAGAACTGGTGCTCACCGCCCCACTCTTCTGAGATAACTTCTAGTTGAGATAGCTCAGTTTTAACGCGATCAGGGTCAGCTGTTTCTTTATCCATTTTGTTCACTGCAACGATAAGAGGTACGCCAGCAGCGCGAGCGTGCTGTACCGCTTCTTTCGTTTGAGGCATTACGCCGTCATCTGCCGCAACTACAAGAATAACGATATCCGTCGCCGTAGCACCACGAGCACGCATTGCGGTAAATGCGGCGTGTCCAGGTGTATCTAGGAACGTGATTTCGCCATTTTCTGTTTCTACTTTATATGCACCAATGTGCTGGGTAATACCACCGGCTTCACCGTCTGCAACTTTCGCGCGACGAATGTAGTCAAGCAATGACGTTTTACCGTGGTCAACGTGACCCATGATAGTTACAACAGGTGCACGTGTGGTTTTTTCACCGCCAGTGCCATCTGCCAACAACTCATCTTCAAGTGCGTTGTCGTTAACAAGCTCGTACTTATGACCCATTTCTTCAATTACTAGTACCGCTGTATCTTGGTCTAGTACTTGGTTAATGGTTGCCATTTCGCCCATCTTCATCATCGTTTTGATAACTTCGTTAGACTTAATTGCAAGTTTACTTGCAAGTTCGCCAACTGTGATGGTTGCGCCAAGCTTAACTACACGCTCTACAGGTGCAGCTGGCTTGTTAAAGCCTTGCTTAAGATGCTCACCCGCATTTTTCTTCGACTTACGACGACGGCGCGATGAACGCTCAACCTGCATGTCTTCTTCGTCTTCAGCTTCTTGAGCATAACGGTTAGAGTGCAAGTGAACTTCTTCAGCTTCTTCTTTCTTACGACGCTCTTCTTCTTCCTTCCAGCGACGCTCGTTCTCTTCAGCAAGTTTGCGCGCTTCATCAGCCGCTTTCTTCGCGTCTTCTTCAAGCTTCTTCTGCGCTTCTTCTTCTTGCGCTTTGCGCAGACGTTCTTCTTCCTGACGAGCCGCTTCAGCTTCCGCTTTTTCAGCTTCAGTTAGCTCAGGTTCGTCGGCCTTACGTGCTTCAGCTTCTTTTTTCGCTTGTTCTGCGCGACGAGCACGCTCTTCTTCAGCAGCTTTCTTAGCTTCTTCAGCTTTACGTGCTTTCTCTTCAGCGGCTTTTTTCGCTTCAGCTGCTGCTTTTTCTTCCGCTTCGCGCTTCAGACGTGCTTCTTCTTCAAGACGCTTCGCCTCTTCTTCCGCTTGACGCTGCTGTTCTTCAACATCGCTACGCTTAACGTAAGTGCGCTTTTTACGTACTTCTACTTTCACTTCTTTAGACTTACCAACACTTAGCGTGCTGGTTGTCTTACGCTTAAGTGTCATACGTGTCGGTTCAGCTGCGCTGCCGTGTTGCTTACTTAAATGATCCAATAGTTTTTGTTTCTCGTCTTCGTTTACCTGATCGCCGGCATTCTTAGTGATACCCGCGTCTTTAAACTGGCCAACCAATCGGTCAACGGTCGTACCAATGTCGCTGGCGAGCTTTTCAATAGATACATCTGCCATTACGTAATTTTCCCCCTGTTGACCTTACTCTTCTTCACTGAACCATACGATATTACGAGCCGCCATGATTAACGCACCGGCTTTCTCTTCGTCTAGTTCATCGATATCACTGATATCATCGGTACCTTGTTCTGCTAATTCTTCCAGGTCAGTAACACCGCGGCTGGCCAACACATAGGCCACGTGTTTACTCATACCTTCAAGATTTAATAAGGCTTCTGTAGGCTCTGCACCTTCAAGCGATTCTTCGTTCGCCAGTGCACGCGTGGTTAGGAAAGCGCGCGCTCTGTTGCGCAACTCTTCAACCATTTCTTCATCTAACCCTTCAACCGCTAGAAGCTCACTTGCAGGCACGTATGCCACTTCTTCTAACGTTGTAAAGCCTTCATCTACCAAGACAGACGCGAATTCTTCGTCAATGTCCAAACCAGCAGTAAATAGATCAAGTACCTTCGCGTTTTCTTCTTCGTGCTTCTTGTTGAGATCTTCAACCGTCATCACGTTAAGTTCCCAGCCTGTAAGCTGGCTAGCTAGGCGAACGTTTTGACCACTACGGCCAATTGCCTGTGCTAGGTTGTCTGCTTCAACCGCTACGTCCATGCTGTTGCTGTCTTCATCAACAACGATTGACGCCACTTCGGCGGGAGCCATAGCATTGATAACGAATTGCGCTGGGTTTTCGTCCCATAACACGATATCAACACGTTCACCGCCAAGTTCCCCTGATACGGCTTGTACACGTGAACCACGCATACCAACACACGCACCAACCGGGTCTAAGCGTTTGTCATTAGTTTTAACCGCAATCTTTGCACGAGAACCTGGGTCACGCGCTGCAGATTTAATTTCTAGTGTCTCTTCCGCAATTTCTGGTACTTCCAGACGGAAAAGCTCAACTAGCATGTCTGGGTGCGTACGGCTAATAAATAGCTGTGCGCCACGTGCTTCTGGACGAATAACGTAAAGAAGGCCACGTACACGGTCGCCCGGACGGAAAGTTTCACGAGGAAGCATGTCATCGCGGTAGATAACACCTTCAGCGTTGTTACCTAAGTCGATGATGATGTTGTCGCGGTTTACTTTCTTAACCGTACCTGTAACCAGCTCACCTACTTTGTCTTCATACTCAGCAATCATCTGCTGACGCTCAGCTTCACGTACTTTTTGTACAATCACTTGCTTTGCGGTCTGCGTAGTTATGCGGTCGAATTTAATAGATTCAATCTGTTCTTCCACATAATCGCCGAGTTGTATCTCTGGTTCGTCGATTTGTGCAGCAGAAATCGTAATTTCAGCAAATGGGTTTTCCTGTTCTTGATCATCAGGGATAACCAACCAGCGACGGAATGTATCAAAGTCACCAGACGTTCTGTCGATGCTTACACGAACTTCAATTTCGCCTTCGTTTTTCTTTTTTGTTGCACTAGCGATCGCAAACTCTAGCGCTTCAAAAATTTTCTCTCTAGGCACTTGTTTTTCATTTGAAACGGCTTCCGCCACTAACAAAATTTCTTTATTCATTTTCGCCTCTCTTTTGCTTTCGTCGATGAAAGCAGAGCTGTTCCGTTAATCGAACGTGGGAACAACGTTACCTTTTTCGATATTCGCCACAGCTAACTGGAACTGCTGGCCATCCACTTCAATACTTACGATGCCATTTTCGCACGCGAGTACTTTGCCTTTAAAATTACGTCTGTCATCCATTGGCATAGACAAACGAATTTGAACCACTTCACCCACAGACTCGATATAGTGCTTCTCTTTGAAAAGCGGTCTGTCCATACCCGGTGATGACACTTCCAAGTTGTATTCAGTGCTAATTGGATCTTCAACGTCCAAAATTGCGCTAACCTGATGACTTACATCTGCACAATCATCAACGGTAATACCGTTTTCATGATCAATAAAAACGCGAAGAATAGAATGCTTCCCCGCTCGTACAAACTCGATCCCAACCAACTCAAAACCCAGTGCTTCAACACCTGGCTCTAGCATTTCGGTTAGTTTCTCTTCAAGTTTTGCCAATGCAAACCTCCAAAAACGAAAAAAGGGCCTAAAGCCCACCTGTCATCACCCGGCTCAGCGAGGCTGACTCCAGGTTTTAATACAACAAAAAGCCCCGGACTAGCGGGGCTTTTATTAAAATTCTGAACCCATACCTGCCAACAAGGGCAGTTGCAAACCTATGGGTAAAACCACCGTTAGGTGATAGCTTGCTAATGATAAGTGCGTTACTTTCCTGTACTGAGGGAGCCCGCTCTCATCACTTAATGAGCACATTATACGTATAGCCGTCGCATTAAGCAACAGCCAATAGGCGCAGACACTGGAGGGTGTCGATTTTTTCTGTGTAAAATTCGGCCTGCATGAAAGTATTTTAATTGCGGTTTAGTCCAGCAGACTTAGTCTTCGTCTTTAAATGTCGCTTTAATATCAAGAATTTTAGGCATAATTTCTATCATCAAATCGACAAGTCTGGGTTCGAAATGCTTTCCCTTTTGGCTTTGAAGAAAATCGACCGTTTTTTCAATGCTCCAGGCGTCTTTATAAGGACGTTTGCTGGTTAAGGCATCAAACACGTCTGCAATGGCGCAAATTCGCCCCTCAATGGGAATATCTTCACCCGCAAGCCCTTTAGGATAGCCTGACCCGTCCCATTTTTCATGGTGGGTAAGCGAAACAGACTTTGCAACTTTCAACAACAAAGAATCGCCGCAATCACCAATGATTTCCGCACCAATCTCAGGGTGTTTTTTCATGGTGGCAAACTCTTCGTCTGTCAGCTTCCCTGGTTTCAACATTATACTATCAGCAATACCAATTTTGCCGATGTCGTGCATCGGTGCAGCATGAAGCAGAATTTCAGCCTGTTTATCTGTAAGTCCATAGGCAAGCGCAAGCTCTTTCGAATAATGGCTCATGCGCATGACATGCATGCCCGTCTCATTGTCTTTATATTCCGCCGCTCTACCTAAACGCTGTACAACTTGTAAACGGCTATCAAGTAGCTCGTCAGCTTGCACCAAACTGAGGTGGGTTTTAACCCGCGCTTTTACGATGGCCGGAGATATAGGCTTAGTAATGTAGTCCACAGCGCCCGCTTCGAAGCCTTCCGTTTCTTCGTGTTCATCATTTAAGGCGGTGACGAATATAACGGGAATGTGCCTTGTATCTGCTTGCTGTTTAAGCTGGCGGCATACTTCAAAACCCGTCAGTCCTGGCATCATAACGTCAAGCAATATCAAATTTGGCTGTCTAGTCTCAGTGAGCTTTAACGCTTCTTCGCCATTTCTCGCAAAAATAAGCTGATAATCATTAGCGAGAAGTTGCTTTAAAACCCTTAGGTTTACTGGCTCATCGTCAACGAGTAATAAAGTAGGTTTTGTGATTTCAATGTTTAACATGCCGCGTCTCTTGGCTACTTTAATTCTTGTATCAATGTAGAGATGCGCTCATGCGCCAACTCGAACTCGAAATCATCGATATCTAAGAGAATTTGAGTTATCTGTTCTTTGTGACTAGAACACCCAACCTCGCGTAAAAATGACAATTCATCTTCATCTACCATGTTTTGCTCTACACTATCGAGCATAGCCTCCAAATGACTCAGGAGCAATGCATTATCGATACTTTCATTAATGGCATTTTCGGCATACAGTGGTGATTTGCCAAGCATCAACTCGATTTTATCTAAGGCATCACGAAGACGGTTAACGTCTTCAATATTCACCTCTGACTTTAGAGCCTGAGCTTCAATCTCCCTGGTCGTATGATAGAAGGTGGTTAAGCAAAGATTACCCGATGTACCCTTTAAACCATGTGATAGTGCAGCAACCGCTTTATAGTCTTCGCGAATTGCAGCCCCCATTAAGTCGTCGACTTTATCCCTGCAGGTAGTAGAAAATTTATCCACCTCTTGTAGGACGGCCTCTTCACTCCCCCATAAATCGACGGCCTTCTTCAAATCCAACACGTTTTTATCAACTTTAAGCGCAGATGCTGGGGCATTTACTTCTAATGTGTCTGGTACCGAGTCGACCTGAAGCGTATCTATGTTAAGCACGCGAGCAATCTCGTCCATCAATTGAGGGAAATCGACGGGCTTGTTGGCGAACCCTTCCATTCCCGCCTGCTGCGCGGCATGTTTGTCCTGTACTAACACGCTAGCAGTCAGCGCAATAATGGGCGTAGGTGGTAAGCTATTTTCTTTTTCAAACTCTCGACGCTTTTTGGCTGCTTCTAGGCCATCTAACTTAGGCATCTGTAAATCCATCAGCACCACGTCAAACGACTTAGCGCGCATTTTATCTAATGCAATCTGTCCATCTGTTGCCGTTTCTACACTGTGGCCAGCGCGTTTTAGCAGCAACGAAAGCAACTCAAGGTTTTGCTGCACATCGTCAACAATCAGTACGGTTAACGAGGTTTCAATGCGTACTGCTTTAGAGGAGAGCTCACTAGATACGTAATCATCAATTTCTACAACTTCTAGAGGAAGCCTGAAAGTAAAGGTCGTTCCTTTACCTTTTTCACTAGTTGCACAAATATTTCCGCCCATCAGTTCAACTAACTGCTTGGAAATAGTTGTTCCCAGCCCCGTGCCGCCGTACTTTCGACTCATCGATGCATCTGCTTGAGAGAACGGGTCGAATACTCTTTCTACTTGCTCTTGCGTCATACCAATGCCGGTATCTGTCACGTCAAAATACACAAACTTTTCATCACTTTTGACATTGATAGTCACTTCACCCTCGTGAGTGAATTTAACGGCGTTGCCTATCAGATTGTTAAGTACCTGTCGCATTCGCTCCGGTACACCTCTATATCCGTTAGCTACCGAATCATCGACATTAAGTACAAGTCCAACTTTTTTGCGTTTGGCTTCTAACCAAAATGTTGAAATAACCAAATCCAACTCTTCGCGAATAAGGAAATCGCGATAATCTAAATCAAGCTTACCTTTATCTAACTTCGCGCTATCAAGTATGTCGTTAAGAAGATGCAGCAATGAACGTGCGGAACGGTTTATCGTGGTTAAGTGAGATTTTTGCTCTTCGCGTAAGGCTTCTCCTAACATGAGGTCGCTAAAACCTATTATTGCATTCATAGGCGTACGGATTTCATGACTCATATTAGCAAGAAATGCGGTACGCGCAGCGGCAGCTTGCTCTGCTTTTTCCTTTGCCGCTTTTAATTCATTTTCCATCACTTTCCGATGTGTTATGTCAGATATGAAGCCGTCTACATAGAGCACCATGCCATCATCGTCCTTAACCTGCACTCCATGCTCGATAACCCACTTCACCTCGCCAGATTTCGCGACAATTCTATATTCATATGAGAATTCGCCCAACTCAGGACTAATAGACGAAAGGCGTTCAACATCATCAGGATGGTAAAGATCGGTGAAAGAGCGCTTCGGGTTGGGCAAGGTAAAATCTTCAGGCGGGTATCCGGTTACTTCTATTACAGCATCACTAATAAATACCATGGGCCACCCTGGCATATTTAAACAGCGATAAGCCATACCAGGAATGTTAGAGATAAGGCTTCTAAACTTAGCTTCGCTCTCACGCAGTGCATCTTCCATTTCCTTGCGTTTGCGTAAATCAGAAGCGAAAGAGACAAAAACGGGTTTCCCATCAATTTTTGTGTAGCCGACACCTAGGCGCACTGGTATACGCTCACCATCTTTGCGAAGCACTTCTACTTCTCTTCCTGTGCCAATAATTTGCACAGTTGGCACTACTCGCTGACTGAAGAAGTCATCACCGAATAAATGGCGTTTTTCAGGAGTTATTATCTCAGATGCGTGCATACCGATTATTTCTTGCTGGGTATAGCCATAGATACGCTCAACAGAGGGGTTAGCGGTTTTGATAATGCCTTTATCATCTACCGTCAGAATGGCGTCGACGGCGGTATCGGTAATAGCACTTTGAATTCGCTCACTTTCAATGGCGCGTACCATTACATCGCGATATTTAAACAGAAGGCTAATGCCCAATACCATGGTAATTAATATTAACGTAACGATAGCAATCGAAATTGCTAGAAAAACAGCAATATCTGAAGACTGACCCGATGTTTCCATTCCTGGTGGCAATACGAATCTTGCTGCCGCCATCCCCGTATAGTGCATACCAGAAATAGCCAGTCCCATGACGATACTTGCAAGTAATACATGTTTTCCTAACAGCTTTTTACTTTTCGTAGCAGCTGTAATGCCGAATTTAATCCACAGCGACAGCATGGCTAAACACACAGCTACCACAATAGAAAGGGCAAACATACCAAGGTCGTAACGAAGAAGCGGTGCCATTTCCATAGCGGCCATACCACTGTAGTGCATAGTGCCAATACCAGCACCTACCAGTACACCACCTAATATTATTTCAGCGAGGCTAATACGGGACTTAGTTAAAAGGTGAAGCGCCACCCAAGCAGCGGCAATCCCGGGAACGGCAGAGAGCCCGGTAAGCAGAGGATCATAGTCAACGGGCAGACATAAATCAAAAGCGGTCATCCCCAAGAAATGCATAGACCAAATACCACCGCCTAAAGCAACGCTGCCGGTGCCTAATAAGGTATTTCGTCGAAGTTTGTCTTCGGTGATCGCGGCTTGCCCTGCCACATTAAACGCCATAAATGAGGCAAATACGGCCACCATAAGCGATAGAATAACCAAAGGAAAATGATAAGCACCTTCTATTAAGGTGGCGTGTTCTTCAAAAGTAAAAAAACGGGATATCATAACGCGGCCATACTACCTATTAGTTTAATTTTCAATGGTGGCGTGAGGTTAACTTAGCACACTCATTTACACAGTGTAGTAATTAATTCAAAATTATCGTGTGAATCAAGGAACGCTATTATGTTTTGCCGTATAAAAAGAAAAAACCCAGCAAAAGCTGGGTTTTAAATGTGGTTGCGGGAGCAGGATTTGAACCTACGACCTTCGGGTTATGAGCCCGACGAGCTACCAGACTGCTCCATCCCGCGACTGTACGGTAAAGCTTGCGATTGCAATGCTTTGTAATTCTGGTTTTCAAATTGGTTGCGGGAGCAGGATTTGAACCTACGACCTTCGGGTTATGAGCCCGACGAGCTACCAGACTGCTCCATCCCGCGCTTGTTCGGTAAAGCTTGCCTTTGCAATGCTTTTGAATTCTGGTTGTTTTCTGTGGTTGCGGGAGCAGGATTTGAACCTACGACCTTCGGGTTATGAGCCCGACGAGCTACCAGACTGCTCCATCCCGCGCCAGAAAATTATTGTTGTAAGCGCTTCATTTAATGCCTCGCTTCAACGTGGTGCGTATTATACATAGGGACTTTCGCAACACAAGTACCAGCATGCGAAATATTTCATTTTTCTGACTGTTAGCGGTTTAATTGACCAACATGAACAAAGTTAATACGAATTAACCGATTTTTAGCTCCTATTTACACACGTTGATTCAAGCTATTTAAATTTTTCCATTTTTTCAGCCAACGAGAAATCTAATTCTGTTAGCCCACCAGCGTCGTGCGTAGTCAATGTTACTTCTACTTTATTATAAACATTGAACCACTCCGGATGATGCTTTAGCTTTTCCGCCCAAATCGCAATTTGAGACATCCATCCAAAAGCTCGGATAAAACTCTTAAACATAAACGTCTTTTTGATTGAGTTTCCACTTTGCTCCCATGGTGTGTCATCGGAAACCAGTTCATTGAGCGCTTTCAATTTTTCGTTAATTTCATTATCAGACAGCTTCGTCGCCATTCTTCTCTCCTTCAATCAATTATTATTGCGTAAAAACCTTACCTACTACGGGATACTTTAATCGATTGGTTTAACATTAGAAGAGAGTGGAGACAAAATCACAAAGAGGAGTGGAGGCTAAGGTTTACAAAAAAGCCCCCCTTTAACTTCTATAGTCAAAGGGTGGCTATACTTCTACCTTATAAACAGATTAGAACTCGATAGCTAAGCGCGCATAGATTTGACGACCTCGTGGATCGTGAACCTTAGAGTCAAACCCGCTGTTAGTGAATAGCTGTGGAGGCTCTTCGTCGAACATGTTAATTGCGCCTAACGTCAACACATAACTTTGTTCTGTATCATATAAGCCACCTAAGTCGATGTTGTATTGAGCATCTACCGTCAAGTGACTATCCACTTCGTAATAGCCACCTGAACAACCACCCACGTTTGCAGTTCCGTCCGCGCAATTTTGATCATCGTCATACGATGAGATGTAGCGAAGGAAGATATTGGCTGCATGAATATCGTTTTGCCAAGCCAGCCCCAAGTTCGCACGAAATTCAGGTGAAGACACACCAATGTTATTGAAGTTACGGCGTCCTGCACCATCAATGTTCCCTGCCTGTGGGTCCATCAAGTCATACTTAGTGATGTAGGTCGCATTCAACGTAGGTGTAAAGTTACCGAAGTCTGTCTCTATTTTATAACTGGTTACAAAATCAATACCCGATGTTTCCATAGAACTCGCGTTAACATACGTGTTATTTACTTGAAGAACAGGCCCAGTCAGCGGGTCTCCAGCACGGATGACGCGGTCTGGGTTAGTCGGATCATCATTTAGTACCGCCTGCGCGTTCTCTTGAATGATCAAGTCTTCAAACTCGAAATTCCAATAATCAACTTCAACAGAAAAGTCTCTGAAAGGCTCGTATGAGAAGCCAATATTATAGGCTGTCGACTCTTCAGGTTTTAGCTCTTCATTACCCGATGTTCTAACAGCCACAAATGCCGTAGCACCTTGAACGGGGTCAATAAGCTGTTGCAACGACGTTGCACCACCTTGTGCTAAGAACACTGTTGGCGCTCTAAACGACGTAGATATCGAGCCCCGAAGTGAAAACTCATCAGTCGCACGCCACGAAATCGCTAACTTTGGATCCACCGTACTTCCAATGGTACCGCCGTAATCTTCATAACGAACCGCTAGCTGAACATCTAATTCGTCATTTATTGGTAATGCAAGTTCACCGAACGCTGCCCATACATCCTGGCTACCATCAATATCAGGGTTGCCGATAACGAATGTGAAACTGTCTTGGTTAGCAAGGTCATCGTAATCTTGGCTAAGCTGGTTTTCACGATATTGAATACCCAATGCTAACGCAGCAAAGCCACCGCCCATTTCGAACACATCAAACGATGTAAACGCTTCGAAAACTTCAAGGTCAGCTTTAGAGTCAATCACTTCGGTTCCCGTAAAGGAGCTAACCACGTAATCAGAGTTAGGTGCCGTTGTGTAAGACGTTGCAAATGGGTTGAAGAATTCGCAATCCCCTACCCCTGGCGTTCCAGCGATAGGGTCACAATTAGAGCCACCTAGACCGTATAGCGCAAGCTGAAACTCGGTATTTAGTACGTCAGGAACCCTAAATACAAAATCGTTAACCGCACGTGTATAGCTTACTTCCCAGAACCCAGTGTCTGTCACACCTTGTAAACTGGTGCTAAAGCGAAAGGTGTCTGATTCGGTATTAGCTGGGTCACCAGGGAAGCCGTTACCTTCAGCGCGGCCGAAGAAAGCGACAGGCTGACCAAATGGATTCTGCGGATGATAATCAGGAACAATTGGAGAGGTTAAAATTGGGAAGCTCGGTGCTCCACCACGTTCAGCACGGTTTCTCGCTAAACTGAATTCAGCCGACCATGTAATATCGTTATCGAACTCGTAGTCTGCACGTACATAAGCATTTGTTCGGCTCTCATCGGCAACATATGAATAGAATTTACCGAAATCAAAGCCACAAAAACCAATTTCTAAACCTGGCACTGTACCACTTGGCGCAAGTAAATTGGGTGCACCACCAAACTCCTCACATCCGTACGGGTCGATAATGGGCAGTGCCCCTGCACCTGGAATATTTAAGAAGAAAGAGCCTGGGTTACCCAGAGCACTTGTATCGTCTTGGGGACGACTTAGTCGTCTATCGCTGAGAAAAAGCGGCGAACGGTTGGTATAGCTTATCGCCGCTAGTACGCTTCCGTTATCACCGGTTGCGCCCCATAAACCTTGTAAAATGTATTCTTTGTTGTCGCCATGCGCACCATCTTGATAGTCAAGGCTTACCATTGCTCCGTCATAATTGCGTTTGGTGATAAAGTTAACGACACCTGCAACGGCATCAGAACCATACAGAGCCGACGCACCATCTTTAACCACTTCCATACGATCAATGGCAATCATTGGCACAAGTGAACTGGTATCGACGAAGTTCAGGCCTTCGTTCGTTGGTTGCGCTGTAACGACCTGACGCTTGTTGTTAAGTAAAACCAGAGTAGACGCTACGCCTAAACCACGAAGGTTAATATTCGACGTACCCGCTGTTGCGTTTTGCGTAAAAGCATCTGGGTTGTTTTCAGCACCCGTGTTAATAGTGAGTGTTTGTGTAATATCCGCAATATTTTTTGCGCCAATCGCGTCGATAGCCACGCTATCTACCACCGCTAGTGGAGAAGGAGATTCGAAGTTTTCGCTACGGCGAACAAAACTACCGGTAACCAAAATGAGTTCTACGTCTTTCTTAGCTTCTTGCTCACTTTCAACGTCTGCTTCTTGGGCTGATGCGATATAAGGAGAGCAAAATAAAGCAGTACCGACCATTGCCGCCACTGCTGTCTTACGCGTTTTAAATTTCATAGTGTGATTCCAAATCTGGGCTTATCACTACCGGCATTACTACCCACACTTTCCGCTAGCGACAGGCTGTTCGATTTCGTGTTGTTATTGTCTGAGGCCATGAACAAATATTGACCTACGCAATTGATACTATGCTTGAATTTCACCTTTGTAAATTTATTGTGAATAATATGTTTACATTAATTTTACACATGGTCTGACCAGATATCCTTTAGGATAAATTGAAGCCTTTCCACCGAATTTAGCCATATCCCAATTGAGAATATGTTTCCCAATATGGGAAATTTATTCATTACACTTGATTGATCGCGCACCTCAAAAATCAGGCATACCCTCTAACTTTCAATACGTTACAAGATTATTTTGAAAGGAATGATTCTTGAAACATCAGGAACACTTTATATGAAGGTGCACGAGGTCTATGGAGTTTCCAAAAATAGATGAGGTTTATAAATTACTCAGCGAAAAGCTAGAGTCTTGGGTAGAGGGCGGCATTACGCTTCTTCCTAACATTGTTGTCGCATTTTTTATTGCAATAGCCTTTGGCATTATCGCCAAAGTGATCGGCAACGTTGCTGGCAAGATTATGCGCAGAACGTTTGAGTCTCGACAAATTGCAAGCCTCCTCACCTCCATAATCAAATCTATCGTTTTAATAGCGGGAATTTTCATTGCGCTAGACTTTGTTGGCCTCAAAGGTACTGTCACCTCTTTACTTGCAGGCGCAGGTATCGTCGGGTTGGCCATTGGTTTTGCGTTTCAGGACATGACGGAAAACTTCATTGCCGGTGTGGCCATGGGAATTCGAAAACCCTTTGAAATTGGTGACGTCATTGAGGCAGAAGGTGTATTTGGTAACGTAAAGGAAATAAACCTTAGAAACACTTTAGTTGAAACCTTTTATGGTCAACTTGAAGTTATACCCAACAAGATTCTTTTCCGAAATATATTGACCAATTATTCATATCTTGGTTATCGAAGAATAGAGATCCCTGTCGGCATTTCTTATGCTGATGATATAGAAGAAGCCGCTAAAGTTATTACGGATGCTATGAATGAAAAAGATTATGTCATCAAAAAAGAAGAAACCGCGGTATACGCAGAGTCTTTTGGCGATTCAAGTATCAACCTATTACTGTGGTTTTGGATTCGATATCCAGGAGAGCCTGGATTTATGGTCGTACGCCACGACGCGATCAGTACAGTAAAAACGGTATTAGAAGAAAACGATATTCTTATTCCTTTCCCTATCAGAACATTGGATTTCAATGCTAAAGGGGGAGATAAGCTTAATAGCATGCTTAAAAAGCAGGATGAGAGAAGTTCAAGTAAAGGTAATACAAATTCATCAACTGAGCAGTCTGATGTGAAAGCGGGTGATAACCCTGAGCAACCCGCAGAAGAATGAAACTAACGGAGATGCAAATGGAAATGTTAAATTCAAAAACACTTAAACACGCTTTTTTAGTACTTATACTCGCAGCCAGTTTTGGGAGTTTAGGCGGTTGTGCAACGGTTGAAGGGGCCGGTAAAGATATTCAAAGTGCTGGAGAAGCCATTGAAGAAGGTGCCGAGGAAGCGTCTAACTAACTCGTTTCTGTCGACATAGGTCTTGCCGATAAAGTAGGACTGTGTAGGTAAAAGCCTGACGATTGCTAAACTAGGCCCTGTTGAACTTTGCTATATATCAAAGGTCAACAAACGCCAGCATCTCAGGCTTTTTTATTTTGTGGCACCATGTTTTTGCAATACACGGTGCGACGTATCAACTAGACAACGACATAGTACACGCACCATAGAACGCATTCGGCAATATGCCGTACTAGTCTGTACGGCCACTTTTACTGCGTAAAACAACAACCTATCAAGGCTTAAGCACCGCGAGCATGAGAAATCCACCTATTAGCGCAGGATTCCCATTCGATTTAAGCAGGCAACTTGCCTCTACTTTATAAAGCTTCCCTTGTGGCTTTTCAGTGATTTCGACAAGTTTGAATTGGTATTTAACGGCGTCATTACTTTTTACTGGTTCAAGAAAACGTAACTTATCAATGCCATAATTAATCATAGAAGCAATACGTTCGCTTGGCGCAATCACTTCAGCAAATGCTTTAGGCATGAGACTGGCAGTCAAGAAGCCGTGAGCAATTGTTGTTTTAAAGGGACTTTCTTTTTCACAGCGCGCAGCATCTAAATGTATCCACTGGTGATCGCCCGTGGCGTCTGCAAACTGATTGATCATGTCCTGCGTAACCGTCAGCCATTCAGGTTGTTCAAGGGTATCTCCCACTGCTAAGTCTAAAAGTGTTTTCATTTTTCAGTCCAATCTCCATTTATTGACGATAAAACTACTATTATTACCTTGAATGTTTCAATTAACTTTTAATAATAGGTATTTATAAATATTCTTGTTACACTAACGTAAATTATTCGTAGATGCTATGTAGCATTGGATCACAGTTTTCTATTAAACGCACCGTGATACAAACTAGCGCCTCTTCATCTATTGGCTTTTTTCAGGGCACTCGCTCTTAAAGGATTAGTTATGAATCTCAATAGAATCGATTTGAACCTTTTTGCAGTATTCGACGCCATTTACACGGCAGGAAGCTTAACCAAGGCAGCAGATGTCTTATGCATTACTCAACCAGCGGTAAGTAATTCTTTAGCAAGGCTAAGAGAAATGCTCAACGACCCGCTTTTCGTTCGTACTGGCCACAGTATGACGCCTACCCCCGTGGCGCAAAATATTATTGTTCCAGCTCGACAAGCCTTAGCCTTACTACGCAGAAGTGTGCAAGAAAGTCATACATTCGACCCTCTCACAGCCGAGAAGTCCTTTAACTTTGCCAGCCGTGATTTGCTTGAAGTAAGCATTATGCCTCGACTCATTTCACGTTTGCAGAATTTGGCGCCAAATATTGGGTTAACCAATTACGAGATTCCTAGAAGCCAAGTTGTTTCGGCGATGGCATCGGGCACGTTGGACTTTTACTCAGATGCATCGACATTTACAGACCCTCATTTGTGTAAAGAAAAAATCGCCCAAGACAGACTTGTTGTGTTAGCGCGTAAAAATCACCCCGCGCTCAAAAACGGGCTTAACTTAGATACCTTTCTACGATTAGGCCATATTAATGTGTCACAGCGTAAATCTGGTGTGGGTCCAATAGATATTGCGTTAGATAAAATGGGCAAAAGACGCAAGGAAGTTATGCGAGGTCAACATTTTTTAACCGTACCAAGTACGATAGTAAAGACAGACCTAATCGCGTGCCTGCCGTATCACCTTGCTAAACATTACGATCTTGCGTTGTACGAGGTTCCTTTTGATTTACCGCCTGTAGAGTATTTCCTTTATTGGCATGTAAGCGCCGACCATGATCACGCTCATATGTGGATGCGTGAACAAATAATGGAAGTAGCGAGCAACTATAAACCTCACTAACATAGACAAAGCAAAAGCCCTGTTTAAACAGGGCTTTTTTTACTTTTGAGTAAATTAAACTTACAGCACGTTGAAGCTTATCGAACTCTGATGCTCATCATTGTGATAAATCGTGTGGAATGCTCTGGTGAAATCGCTCTCTTTGGCGTTAAAAATGTTTTCAACATAATTCTGCGGGTTTAAATCAAGGAACGGAAACATGCTACTTTGTATTTGAATTTGTAGCTTATGTCCTCGTTTAAATGTATGTAATACATCGTAAAGTTCAAAGCCAATTTCCGTGGGCTGATTAGGAACAAACGCTTTGGGTTTACTCATACTTTCTCTAAAACGACCGCGTAACACGCCCCAACGCACCAACTCATGGCGATTACCTTTCTCCATATCCGCCTTATTGACATTGTCATCTACAGACGGAAAAACATCGACCAGTTTTACGACTACATCGGCAGCAGATTTGTTTGTTGAAAACCACAAATTTAGGTCTATGGCGCCAGCGATAGTGAGGTCGTTTTCTAGTATTTCTGTTTCGAATACCAGCACATCAGGTCTTCTCGCTGCAAACCTCTGATCTTCGACCATATAGGGTCTATCCCACCCGCGGCTAATTTTTGCAGAGTGTGGAACGGGTTTGTTCGGATCGCTCACATATTCGCTGCTTCCGGTATTATTTGCATTTTCAACCAGCTTTTCCTTTCCTGCTAAGAACAACGTTTTTTGAGATGTATCTTTGGGTGGCCAGACATCAAAGTGACGCCAACGATTACTCCCCGTTTCAAACATAGTTGCAGTGGCAATGTTTGCATCATTGGCCCCTTTCAAGTGTTGCTTGAAGAACGGCAATAACACGTCTTTTTGAAACCAAGCGCTGGTGTCAAATCCGAAATGCGCTTCGCCGAGTTCCGTTCCACCTTTTTCACTCTGCCATTGACCGTGATACCAAGGACCCATCACCAGCTTTACATGATCCTTTTTGTTGTTATGTGACATGGTTTGGTAGGTGTAAAGCGGACCATATAAGTCTTCGGTGTCGTACCAACCGCCGACAACCAGCGTCGCAGGCTTTGTCTTAGATAAATGTTGCAATACATCTCGTGACTTCCAATAGTCGTCATAATTAGGGTGTTGAATAACTTCATTCCAAAATGGTCGTTCACCGTGAAAGTACTTGTCGTTGACATTGGAAAGCGGGCCTAAATTTTTAAAAAATTGATAGCCATCTGGTGTTTCTGACTTCATTCCTTCAGGCCAATACGCAAACGTACCATCACGCTGCTTATCAAACGTGTCGAAAAATATAAACGCCATAGGGGTCACAAACGCCCCATTTCGATGGAAGTCATCAAAAAAACAATCTGCAATTGGAGCTTGTGGAGAAATAGCCTTTAGCGCGGGGTGGCTATTTATAGAGGCGACTGACGTGTAATAGCCAGGATACGATGTGCCCCACATCCCCACTTTACCGTTATTGCCTTCAACATTTTTTACGAGCCACTCGATAGTGTCATAGGTATCAGTAGCATCATCCGTGGCATCTTTACCGCGCTTATAAGCGTCTTGAGGACGCATATTGACAAACTCTCCTTCAGACATGAATTTGCCACGCACATCTTGGAACACAAAAATAAAGCCTTCCTTTTCGAAAGCTTCGCTCGGCCCCAATCGCCTTTTATACTTACTTACACCATAAGGAGCAACGCGATAAGGCGTACGCTGCATCATAAAAGGGTAAGCGTCTGTTCTATCGTTTGGCACATAGACTGACGTAAACAGTTTTACGCCATCACGCATTGGAATTTGGTATTCGTATTTCGTGTAGTTTGCCCTTATATAGGCTTCCCTAGCATCGGTTACACTTTGTTCACTGAATGCATACGTTGTTGTTAACAAAAGTACCACCAGCATAATGCTGCGCATTACCACCTTCATTTTCTGTCCTTTTTTGTTATTGGATTAATTCATTTACCACCGCGATAGGGTGACGTGGCTTTTTACCTTCAAACCTTGCAACTTGGCTTCGACATGAAAAGCCGCTTACAAGCACTTCATGCTGTGTGCTACATTGCTTGAACACACCTGACCAACTTAATTCGTAAAGCGCTTTTGAATTTTTATAATGTGAAGCTTCGTGACCATAGGTTCCAGCCATACCGCAACATCCTGAGGGCTGCACTGTTAAATTAGCACCAAGTTTCTCAAAAATGCTTTGCCAGCGGGTTGTCAGCGCCGGCATAGCCGTTTTTTCACTACAGTGTGCAAGCAAACTGAATCGCTTTTTAATCATCGCCTTTACTATGTGCTTTTCAGTTAAAACCAAATCCAGCCATTCATCGATAGTATGCACAAAGAAGTTACCTCTTTTATCACGCAAATACTTCTTGTATTCATCTCTGTAACACAACACTAGCGACGCATCAGTGCCTACCATAGTTATGTCTAGTGCATGGAGTTGATTGAGTAAGTTAGCGGTCTTTATCGCTTGTTTTTCGAACTTATCCAGAAAGCCTTTTACGTGAGCAGGTTTTCCATTGGGCGTATACGGCACTACGATGGGTTTAAAGCCAAGCTTATAGATCACACTTATCAGCTTCTCGACGCTAGTGGCATCGTAATAACTGGTAAAGGGATCTTGGACGACAGCGATATAATGTTTTCGCTCTTCTGTATTCATTTGGGAAAGGCGTTGTAAGTCAAACGGCACTGTTAGTGCTTTTACTCGGCTTGTTAACGTTGGATAAGAAAGCTGAGGAGTATCTTTATAACCTACTTGCTTCTCCAAGAAGTGCTTCACCCATTTTAGTTCTATGATGGCATTATGAAGTTTGGGCGCTCGCGCGCTCAGTGGAGCAATCGTTTCTATATTGGCAACCAGCATATCTTTTAAAGGTCGCAAATACCGCCGATAGTAAATAGACAAAAATATTGACCTGAAGTGCGGCACATCAATATTCACCGGGCATTGATGTGTACATGATTTGCACGCCAAACACCCATCCATGACCTCTTTGACTTCGTGTGAAAAGTCTGGCTTGTTACTTAAAATGGAGTTCTTAAACCGAGATAGAAAGTTGCTTTTGAACTGCTTATACGACAACCCTTCACTTTCTAATGTAGTGCCGAATTTGGTACTAAGCGATAGTAGCCGCGTCCATTCCCTTAGCATACTTGCGCGCCCTTTCGGTGTGTGCCGCCTATCTTGGGTAACCTTGCTAGACGGGCACATAGGTGATGTAGGCTCGTAGTTGAAACACAGTCCATTGCCGTTACATTCAAAAGCAGGAAACATATCTTGTTTTATGCTGACGGGAATAACCCGCTCAACCCCTGCTCTTTTGATATCTCTCACCGAGACTAATTTATCATCACTCTCTATAGGTGTGCAGATTTTGCCGGGGTTCATCTGATTATGGGGGTCAAATACGGCTTTGATCTTGCGCATCTCATTAAACAATGTTTTGCCGAAAAATGCGGGGCCGTATTCACTTCGAAATCCCTTGCCATGCTCTCCCCACATCAATCCACCGTACTTAGCAACAAGTGCCACTACCTCATCTGAAAGCGTATGCATCAGTGCTTCTTGCTGTGGATCTGATAAATCAAGTGCCGGTCTTACATGTAAAACACCAGCATCAACGTGACCAAACATGCCATACTTCAAATTATGACTGTCTAATAATGCTCGAAACTCACCAATGAAGTCGGCCAGGTTTTCTGGCGGCACAGCGGTATCTTCAGCAAATGCAATGGGCTTTTGATAGCCCTTTACCTTACCAAGCAGCCCAACGGCTTTTTTCCGCATGGCATAAATGCGCTGGATATCGGGCTTATCATAGGTGACGCTATAGCCTGTTATACTGCTGCCATCTCGTCCTATCTCTTGTGTAATTGCCGCTTCTAGCTGTTCAATATGAACTTTCATTTCTTCTGCAGAATCGGCGTTGTACTCTACAAGATTTAAACCCAACAACTCGTTATCTGGAACATCTGCTATTAAATGATGAATGGAATGCCAGACAATGTCGGTTTTTGCAAAGTTAAGCACTGTGCTATCGATAGTTTCAACACTGGTTGCTTTGGCTTTTACCAACACTGGCGCATGTCGAAGCGCCGCGTCAAATGAACGGTAGGATATGTTAACAAGCGCTTTCAGTGGCGCTATTTTATCAAGTGTTAACGTCGCTTCCGTAACAAACCCAAGTGAGCCCTCTGCACCTGTGATTAGCCTACCAATGTCAATGTTATCACCGTCAACTACGTGTTCTAAATCGTACCCCGTCAAAAAGCGGTTTAAGCGGGGAAATGTTTTTAAAATGCTCTCTCGATGTTGAATACAGGTACGCATTGCTTGTTGATAAATTGCGGCTTCTGACGTACAGCCACTTGCTTTAAGTAAAGCTTCATCCCGCGAAATTTTTGCGGTTTCAATTATCTCGCCATTCGCAAGCACTGCTTTGAGTCCGATGACGTGGTCGCTGGTTTTACCATACACTAATGACCCCTGCCCCGACGCATCAGTGCTTATCATACCGCCAAGCGTAGCGCGATTGCTGGTTGATAGATCAGGGGAAAAGAACAGGCCGTGCGGGCGCAATGCGTCGTTGAGTGAATCTTTGACTATACCCGCTTGAACCCTAACCCACCCTTCTTCCAGGTTCAGTTCAATGATCTCATTTAGATAACGACGGATATCGACAACGATACCATCGGTTAAACTCTGCCCATTAGTACCAGTGCCACCACCACGGGCAGAGAATGCGACATCTGGGAAGTGGCTGGCTAATTTACCTATACACTGACAATCTTCAGTAGATTTTGGGTAGATAATGGCCTGCGGGACTTTGTAATAGACTGAGTTGTCAGTAGCATGCGCGATGCGAGCACTATAGGCCGTTTCGATATCACCGGTGAAGGCACTCATCTTTAGGCGCTCTACAAATGCTTTATATTGTGCGGCTAGATTGGATTCGACCGTCAACGCGGGAAGAGTCACTTGTTGATTTTCCTATGTTAAAAATGAGGGAGATTTTGTTACTGCGAAATTTTCTTACCTTAAGCGTATGTCGCGGTGAACACCTCCACCTAAATGTTATAATATAACATATCATGATTAATTCATAGGGATGTACTCCCTGCTATGATAGCCTTGTGTGAGAGTTTTGATATTTTCATATGACTTTCAACGAAGACATTCACAATGATAAAAGCTGTACCTACTAACATCATTACTGGCTTTTTGGGTGTGGGTAAAACATCCTCGCTATTACATTTATTGAAACAAAAACCTGCAAATGAACGCTGGGCAATACTAATCAATGAGTTTGGTGAGATTGGTATCGATGGCTCATTGGTAAACGGCTCGCGAAATAAAGCACCTAACAATAATGCTAGCAATGAAAAGCGAGTATTTATTAGAGAAGTGCCGGGTGGGTGTATGTGCTGTGCCGCGGGGCTGCCAATGCAGATTGCTCTTAATCAGCTGTTGGCCGAATCTAAACCAGACCGTTTGCTTATTGAGCCGACTGGTTTGGGGCATCCTATAGAAGTACTACAAACACTAGCTGCCGAGCATTATCAAGACGTTCTCGACATACAAAAAACGCTAACTTTGGTTGACGCAAGAAAGCTCGCTGATCCTCGCTATACCTCTCATGATACCTTCAATCAGCAAATCGCCATTGCTGACGTTATTGTGGGGAACAAACAAGACCTTTACACTCATTCAGATGCCGAAGCATTGGAGACCTATGTCGTCCAACGTACCAAGCCAAACACGCCCGTCTTACTGTGCGAAAAGGGAGAGTTCCCAATTAGCGTATTAAAGGGAAGCTCAAGTGCACTTACCCATATCAAAGCACAAAAACTGCACGACCACAAAACTACCACTACGCCCTCAATAAATGAACAGCCTTTTCCTGACTCAGGTGTATTGAGAGTAGAGAATAAAGGCGAAGGTTTTAAAGCTGTCGGGTGGCGTTTCTCACCTTCCAAGGAGTTTGACCGCATTGCACTACTAAAATGGATGCACAACCTTAACGTTGAAAGGCTTAAAGCAGTTGTCATAACAAGTGACGGTGTCTTCAGCTATAACGTTGTTGACAACGAGGTTACCGAAGCCGAATTAAGTGAGTGTAGTGAAACTAAAATTGAAATTATCGCTATTGAACTTAACCCTATATGGGATGAAGAGCTCACAAAGTGTCTTTCGGTTTACTAGTGCAATAATGTTTAGCATCAAGGTAGTCTTTTTATAACATTTGACGCAGCAACAGCGCGAGGCTATCACGCGGCACCAAAGAGAGAAGCGCCGCCGTAGTATTATTGAAATTAGAGGTGGTGTATTTGTCTAAATATTACCCCGTGAATACACAATGTTGCCTGCAACTATGGTTGTATGCGTTTCTCCATACAGCGTTTTTCCTATAAATGGCGAGTTCTGAGACTTAGAGGCGAAAAAGGATGGCGTTACCGTAAACGCGTTATTTAAGTCGAACAGCACAAGATCTGCCACTTCGCCTTGTTCAATTCTTCCACAGCGTATGCCGAAAATGTCACCTGCATTTTTACTCATTAAATCGATGGCACGACCAAGCGTTAGCTTTTCGGTTTTTACGAAATGGGTGAAGATCAGAGGAAACGCAGTTTCAAGACCAATAATCCCAAACGGTGCCTGTTCAATAGGTTGCTTTTTTTCCTCAGGTGAGTGAGGTGCATGATCCGTTGCTATAGCGTCTATTACACCCTCAACAAGGGCATTTTGACACGCCAGCATATCTTCTCTAGAACGAAGTGGTGGATTCATTTTCCAATTCGCATCTAAAGTCCCATCAGATTTTATGGCGATATCTTCGTCACATAACAACAAGTGATGAGGAGAAACTTCTACAGTAACGTTGGCGCCACGTTCTTTTGCTTGCTTTACCGCTTCAATAGAAGCCGATGTAGAAACATGCAATACGTGATAATGACCACCGGTTTCCAAACTATAGCCACAACCACGTTCGACGTGCACAGATTCAGAGGCTGACTTTATACCCTTCACATTGAATTTTTTTGAAATTTCGCCTTCATGTATTGCTCCCCCATTTGATAAAGTCTCGTCTTCACTGTGATCGAGAACTGGAACCCCTAGGTGCTTAGCACTAACGAGAGCTTGCTTAAATAACGCATTGTTTTGAACGCCTTTACCGTCGTCGGTAATTGCCACTGCACCGGCGCTTGTTAAGGCGCTGAAGTCAGTCATGGATTTTCCTTCTAATCCCTTTGAAAGCGCGCCCGTTGGGTAGACTTTACACAAGCCTTTTTTAGCTGCTGTTTCTACCATAAAACGTACAGTATCTGCATTATCAGCTGTAGGCGTTGTATTAGGCATTGAAACTACTGCAGTAAAGCCACCCTTAACCGCGGCTTTACTACCCGATTCTATGTCTTCTTTGTATTCCATTCCCGGTTCCCTGAAATGTACTTGGGGATCAAGAAGGCCAGGCGATAAAAACAAGCCTTTCGCATCTATGGTCTTTACCGACTTTATAGTGATGGGGGTTTCCGAAAGAGCAGCTATTTTTCCGCCATCAATTAATAGTGAAACAGACGTTATTTCATCTTCATTCTTGCCTAATAACCGTGACGAGGTAGAGGCATTATTTATAATTAGTTTCATGACACTAAGATTTGAGTAGATTAAAAAAGTAGCGCTGCATTACTTGCAGTGCTTGCAGATACACGCCACTTCAAGGTGTGGCGTTACAATATCGCACCCTAGATTTTTAGCTTGCTTAACAAGATTTTCAGATATGGTTGGGTCTATCGCAACTTCTTCAACAGAGCCACATTGAACACAAATTAAAAACTGTGAGTACCCGTGATGCTCGCAACATTTTGCTTGAGAACACGCGACAAACTTGTTGTTCAAATTCAATTTGTGTACTAAATCAGTCTCAGTGAGAAACTCTAGTGCGCGATATATCGTCATAGGCTTTACATCTTCAGAATACCTCGTAGTGAACATATCCTTTATCTCGTAAGCGGAAAGCGGAGCTTGGGCATCTATTAATAAGTTCAATACTCTTTTGCGTTTTTCTGTTAAGCGCAAACCGTCCGAGTCGCATTTATCCTTTGCTACCGCAAGTAAATTTACAAACCGTCGATTCATATAACCCTAGCGTCAAAATGACGATTTCCTGTGACATTAAATGGCATGGCGTTCACAACCCAAAGCGATTAATCTCGCACCTTAAGTGTTACATTATAACATCTCACTTTCAAGTAATTATTGTCAGCCCTGCACCACAAAAAGGCACTAAAGAATTGTTTTTGTAAAGGAGTGGTTCAAGCCTCGATGCGAACGACAGAGGCTTAATTCAATTACCTTACTATACTTATGAAACCACATACCTAAGTATCGCTTAGAACGTTTTCAAGATTTCATTTTTGTCGTTTAATCCTCCCGAACAAACAAACAAACAATCTATAGAAGTACTTGAGGAATTAACCATGTTGAAAATTGTTAAAACTTCTCTTGTTATCGCAGCGACATTAGGTGTGTCGGGCGTAGCACAGGCTGATGTTAACGAAGCACTAGCGAATATTTGCACTATCGTTCAAGCGGACGATAAAGGCGAACTACGTAAGAAAATGCGTTCAGTCGAATCAGACTATCGCATGAAACTTAAAGACTACTACTCAGCAATTAGCTGTGGCGGTAACAGCCTAATTCGTACAGCACTACTAAACAATGCTTTAGAAGCTGGCGAGTTACTTGTCAAGAAAATGCCAAAAAGTGATTTAGAAGCACCTGAAGCTGACGGAAAAACACTTCAAGCTTGGGTTGCGGAAAACGGTCTGCAAGACAACCCAATTGCTGCGGTTATCAACGACCGCCTATAAAACAGTTTCACACCATGTGAACCAGTTCAACATGGTTGCAGAGAAATCTGCACTTTAGAAAGCGACCCTCGGGTCGCTTTTTTCTTTTGTATCAGTCGATAAAATTCAATGCATAAACAAGGAGAGTATCCCCTACTCCCCTTCGTACTAATGCAGATTACCAATACAATCTAACAAGCTCTGGCAAGCTCGAGTTTATTGTTTACTACCTTTTCGCTAATCAGCAACACCGGCTCTTGTTGATACAAGCGCTCTACAAAGTCCTGGAAACTAGCGGTAAAACGCGCTTCACCAACCAGCTTGCCAAATACTTCTTCTAGCATTAAAAAACTAAGGCTGTCTATTTGGTTATTACTAGCCGCGTTGTGTAACTTATCAGCTAACACATCGTTGATTTCAAGTGACTTACCGTCTTGAGAGGCATGCCTGTCTGAATAGAAGGCCCAGCAAGCAATAACTAAAGCACTTATATCGGTGTCTCTGTTGGCCGCCAAATTATCTCGCACGGTGGGCAATAAAAACACCGGAAGCTTAGCCGAACTTTCAAGGCAAATTCGCGCTAGCGTATCTTTAATGAAAGGATTGGAGAAACGAGATAGCAGCGTATCTCTGTATTCATACACGTCAATCCCCTCTACTGGGTCGAGTGTTGGCATAACCTCTTGTTCCATAAAGATTGATAGAAGACGCTTTAACTGTTTCGCTTCAACGCTTTCATGGATAGTTTCAAGCCCTGCTACAGAACCAACTAACCCAAGTACTGAATGGCCCGCATTAAGCATACGAAGCTTAAGCTTTTCGTACGGTGCCACATCGCTTACAAACTGCGCGCCCACTAAATCTAAACACGGCTTGGTATTGCAAAAGTCATCTTCAATAACCCACTGGTCAAAAGGCTCACACACTACAGGCCAAGCATCTTCTACGCCCTGAGCCCTTAACGTTACGATATCTTCATTTGTGGTTGCAGGCGTTATTCTGTCTACCATTGAATTAGGGAAACTCACGTTTTCGTCAACCCAAGTAGCAAACGCTTGGTCAAACAGTTCAATATACGCAAGCAGCATTTTCTTTAACACATGGCCATTGTGCTGAATATTGTCACATGACATAACGGTAAAAGGCCTAACGTTGTTTTCTTTGCGTTTTTTAAGCGCTGCAACTAAATAGCCGAAAACCAGTTTAGGCGTTTTGGGGTTTTCGATATCGTGAATGACATCAGGGTTAGTGGTAATAAATTCCCCTGAGGAAGCATCAAAATTATAGCCACCTTCGGTAATGGTTAACGATACGATGCGTACTTGGGGCTCAGCCATTTTATCAATGACTGCTTGAGGATCGTCCGGCGCCATCAAAAACCCCGTCATTGCACCGATAACTGATGCACTGCGAGAACCGTCATTGTGCTTTTCAACCAAGGTATATAAGTTATCTTGTTCGTCGAACACTTTTTTCATTGCACGGTCGTTCTCGCGAAGACCCACACCACAAATGCCCCACGATAGATCGCCGGTTTTTGCCATTAATCTGTCTACATACATGGCTTCATGTGCCCGATGAAAACTACCTACACCAATGTGAACAATACCCGTTTGAACGTTCTCCACATCATAAGCTGGACGCCTTATGTCATTTGGCAACGACGATAAGTTCGCTCTGTTCAATAAAATAGACGTTTGAGATTGCATAAGAACCTTATTAGCTTTGTAACGCTTTGTGGCGACGCATCGCCCAATACGCAGTAACGAAATAGATAACGGTGCACGCGAACCCAACATTAAAGAATAGGTCTCGGTTCAATTCATAAGCGGCAACCGTGTCACTAAGAGAAAAAGTTTTGATTGCCAATGCTATGGACACCAACAAACTCGCTAGCGAAGTAAGACGCAGTAATTTAGATACGGCAGTAACGTCTTCAACGTGTTCGTTTTCTAACGCCGCTTCTTGCTGCTGATGAGCTTCAACACGTGCATTGAAAGCATCTACTTGTGCTTCTTGCTCAGGATAAGCTTGTTTCGCGCCATACTTGGCGGCCAGTGCTGTATAGACAGCTATAGTGAAGAACCACGTGGGTATGAATAGATAGTAAAAAGACATGACGTCTAATACATTTAAACCAAAGCCAAACACAAGCCCTAAACCCCAACTCGCTACCGCTGGCGTGCTGTGAGTAAGGCTTTGATAATGTGCCCAATAACGTGTGAATCCAATACGCGGAAAAATCATGTGCTCTGCGAACACAATTGCTCCCACAGGAACAACAAGTAATCCAGCATACGTTAACAGTGGCAGTAATTTAGTAAACACGAACGGAAAACACGCAATTGCAACGGTGACCATACCGACGACCGCGGTCGTTGTAGTACGTGATTTATCTTTAAAAATAGCTTGCGCGGCAAGTCCAGCGCGATAGAGATTCGCGTTTGCTGTAGTCCAGCCTGCAACGATAACAATAACGAGCCCAGAAAGACCTAATGCATGGAAAGCCACATCGCCCGGGTCTAATTCACCAATGGACTTTTGAACAATAACCGCTGTTCCTGCGCCCATAATACCGGCTGAAATCCATGCTATATAATGACCAAATAACATACCCGCCGACGTACATAAACCGTAACGTTTACGCTTGGCAAAACGCAGTAACGCCATATCAATAAGGCCGAAATGCGTTATCGTGTTCGCTGCCCACGAAAAGCCAATCACTTCTAATAAACCAATACCAGGCTCACCACTTTGGGTGAAGCCCGTCCACACCGATGTACTACCGATATGAATAAAGTCATTCCACGATGTAAGAAACGTTTGCCCAATTACAGATTCAGCGAGTGCAGGCATTAGAATAAGTGGACCGCAAATGAACATGGTGAACAACCAAGGCGCACAAATACGAGAAAAATTGGAAACGGCGTTAAAGCCATACATAGCGACAAAGACAACTATCACGCCGACTGCAAGCACGACGGCAACAAAAGCTAAATTAGTCGGATACCAATTTAACTGCGCCGGAATATTCAATGCAAAACGCACGGCGGTTGCCGACACCGTAATCATAGCGGCCGATATCACTGTAAATATGATGACATTCGCCCAGTTATAGAGCTTGGTCATAGAGTCGCCAGCTATTTTCTGAAGATACGAGTACAAGCTCAAACGGGTATCTACAGCGATAGGCGTAGTGATAAGTGTCCAGCTTAGGACAGCAAGTAGATTACCAATTAATAAACCCAACAGAATGTCGGTCATGGTGGCGCCTAGCGCAACAAAGGTTGCACCAAATACGAATTCAGTTGCCGCCACATGTTCACCGGCGTACAAGCCCATGAAATGCTTCCAGCCTTTTAGTTTGTGTTTAGCGACGGGGAGTTGCTCGTCACTAACTTGTGAAATATCAATATCACTAGACGTCGACTTCATCTTCAAATCTCGTGTTGTAGGTGTATTTCCCACGGGTTTCAAAACACATTAAGAGCATTTGCCCAGCCAGTGGGATATATCTCAATTTTTGTAGATATTTGCATATACCCTCTACTTTGTAAACAGCCATTAACAAAATAAACGGAGGCTTGTTTATTTAATTAACACAATAAAAATGCACAATTAACCAATCAAAATAAACGCGATATAATCTATCCACTTGATACTATGAAGAAATTTTAGAGTCGAAATTTGAGGCCGAAAACCGCGTATGTAGTCGTAGGACTTAAGAACTGCTTGTTAAGGTAGAACAAACGCCATCAATTACCTTACACTTAGGCAAATGTTCATATAATTAGGGCCTGTTGACCTTTGGTGTACGAATACGGAATTAGCAAGGGGACGTTGGTTAAATGTTAATAGTTGAAGGAAGGTGACTCTTGCAGGCACACAACGTGGAACTGGTGATTTTTGATTGTGATGGCGTACTGATCGACAGTGAAGTGCTGTCGATGCAGGCGTGGCAAGCACTTCTGTCTAGTTTCGATATTGCATTATCGAAACAATATTTTATAGAGCATTTTCTTGGCAAGAGCATGGAGCACGTTCAGGGTAAGTTAAAAGATGACTTTGCGCTCACACTTACCACGTCCATGAAAAACAAATTCCATGGATTATTGTTCGACAGCTTCGAGTGCCATTTACAAAAGACTACCGGTATCACCTCTGTACTTTCTGCACTTAACTCATTAGGTATTCCATTTTGTGTCGCCACAAGCAGTTCACCTGAAAGAACAACAAAGGCGTTAACCAGTACAGGGCTTCTTTCCTATTTTGAAGGCCGCATTTACACGCGAGCACTCGTAAATAAAGGCAAGCCAGCACCAGATTTATTTTTATATGCGGCAAATGCTCTCAACGTAGCTCCTAAAAACTGCCTAGTTATTGAAGACTCTCAGCCGGGGATCGCTGCCGCTAAAGCCGCAGACATGCGCTACTTCCACTATACAGGTGGCGCACATCTACAGAATTGTATTGTGACATCGGACAACACCATTAATTCATGGGACGAGTTTTACTCTCAAATCCCTGACATTTTTGACATGAGAAAAATTAAATGAGTAAGAAAGCACAAAACGAACTCAATAAACTCGACGAGGCCGCCAGAGCAGGATGGATGTACTATGTTGGTGGTAAGACACAAGATGAGATCGCTAAAACGCTCAAAACATCACGCCAAAGCGCACAACGCTTAGTGGCGTTATCCATGTCGGAAGGTCTTGTGAAAGTGCGCTTAGAACACCCGATTGCTAGATGTATGGAATTAGCGCAAGGCATAAAGAAAAAATTCGGATTAACTTTCTGTGAAGTCGTGCCCAGTGTTGATGACGATCCCAATTCAACGCTTGGCCTTGGTCAAGCGGGTGCAGCAGCAATAGAAAGAGCTTTAAAATTCGACGCTCCACAAACCATCGCGTTTGGCACTGGCCGTGTACTGCGTGCCTGTGCTGATGAATTGTCAATACTTCACTGCCCTCAGCATAAAATTGTTTCCCTTGTTGGTAATATTGCTGATAACGGAGAGGCGACGCGTTATGACGTGGCTGTTCACGTAGCCGACAGAGTTAAAGCACAGCATTATCCTATGCCAATCCCTGTAATAGCATCTAGTAAACTAGAACGGGAAATTTGGCAACAGCAACAACACATATCTAGAATTCACACGCTTGCCGAACAAGCGGATATTAGCTTCGTAGGCATTGGTAACTTAGGCAGCGTGTCTCCATTGTATAAAGACGGATTTATCGACGATGATCAATTAGCAACCCTCGCTGAATCTGGTGCAAGTGGCGAAATCATAAGCTGGATCTTTAATGAAGAAGGCGCGCTGATTAGTTGCGATATTAATGAAAGAGTAACGAGCTTTAAGTTGAAAGCAACGCCAGAAAAGCCTGTAGTGGGTGTTGCAGCGGGCGACAACAAACTGCACGCTATAAGAGGCGCTCTGCGATCGAAATTGCTCAATGGGCTCATTACGACAGAACGTACTGCCTCAGCACTGCTTACTTCTTAATTTCGTTCTTTTCTTATTAATACAATGCCTATTGCGTACATTTTTAATACGCATTAACTTCAACAAAAAGCAAAAAAACAGCATTAACGTTGTTTTTTTGCACTTTATTTGGCTATTTATTGATCTTTGATTGCAATTCAACTTAGTTTGCCTGCGCCCTTTAATACTAAAGGCTACAGCGCATTTCATACCTCTTACATCTTTAGTCTAACGTATTATTCGATATACCTTGTTATTTGAATGAATGTTTTTCATTCGACCTGATTGTTTTTTAATTAATCCCGAACAGACAAACCGATTAATTAAACAAATATAACGAAGGAAATTTAACCATGTTGAAAATCGTTAAAACTTCTCTAGTCATCGCAGCATCAACATTAGCTTTTTCAAACGCAGCACAAGCAAATGACGTAAACGAGGCACTAGCAAACATCTGTACTATTGTTCAGGCTGACGACAAAGGCGAATTGCGTAAGAAGATGCGTCGCGTACAGTCTGACTTCAAATTAAAGTTACGTGATTATTACTCAGGTGTTTCATGCGGTGGTCAAAGCCTTATCCGCACGGCCTTAACGAACAACGCAGTTGAGGTAGGTACACTGCTTGTTAAGAAAATGCCAAGCAAAGACCTTTCTGAGCCCGAATCAGACGGCAAAACACTTCAAGCGTGGATAGCAGAGCAAGGCTTACAAAGCTCGCCAATTTCTGCTGAGCTTAACGATAGAATCTAAGCACTAATTCACATAGCCATGTGAGTCGATTCAACATGGTTGCAGCGTCAGCTGCAATGAAAGGCCCCGCTACGGGGCCTTTTTACTTTCTGTCTCTTTAAATTTTCACGTTCTTCAACCCAGTGACTTAGGTAATCAAGCTACGGTATGCGTGAGCTCGTATCACAAGCTCACGCTTTAGGTATGGTTTGACATACCATGTTATTTTACAACATGTTTTTCAAATAGTTAGATTCGGGTTTAATGCATCTCAACGAACGAACACAATCTTAATAACAACAACCGAAGGAATTTAACCATGTTGAAAATCGTTAAAACTTCTCTAGTAATTGCAGCATCAACTTTAGCTTTTTCTAACGCAGCTCAGGCTAATGACATTAACGAAGCACTTGCAAACATTTGCACAATTGTTCAAGCAGATGACAAGGGCGAATTACGTAAGAAAATGCGTAGCGTTCAATCGGACTACAAACTTAAGCTTCGCGATTACTACTCTGGCATTTCTTGTAACGGCCAAAGCCTAATTCGCACTGCTCTTACTAGCAACGCGGTTGAAGTAGGTACTCTACTGGTTAAGAAAATGCCAAGCAAAGACTTAGCAGAGCCTGAGTCAGACGGTAAGACACTTCAAGCGTGGATTGCTGAACAAGGTCTTCAAAGCTCTCCTATTTCAACAGAGCTTAACGGCAGAATCTAATATAACTAATTAATCACACCATGTGATGTAACGATTCAACATGGTAGCGGCAGGACGCCGCACTGGAGGCCCCTTTTAGGGGCCTCACCCCTTTCTAGAACCCTATAAAATTTATCACTTCTTTTTGTACCCATTCAGGTTTTTCCCTGTGTAACCAGTGCGACGCGTGCGGATTAAACCGCTTAATTATCAATGGAACATAGTGTTCGATTTTATCCAGTACACTTAGATCAAACGCATCATCCTGCTCTCCCCACAATAACAGGGTTGGGCAGTGAATGAATATTTCAGGTATACGAATATCATCCAACACTTTCTCAGATACATTCTTTTGTGGCACTTGTTGAGGCATTTGCCGATAGTAATTGAGCATCGCACTGAGGGTTTCAGGTTTACCCCAGTCGTTAAGTAGAGTCCTTGAATAGCTGGTTTCTTTCTCAAAAAAGCCGTTGCCTAACATATTTTTCAATAACGTAAAGCTTGTATTTGTAAGGGTCCGCTCTGCCCCCTTATCAATAAGCGCAGAGATATACTGGCTTTTTGCTCTTTGCGTAGAAGAGGTCTTTATTGCCCGTGTAAAACAAGAAGGATGAGCGGCATTAACAATAATAAGTTTGCTAATTAATGTTTGGTGAAAGGCTGCTAGGGGCCACGCTATTGCCCCACCCCAATCGTGTCCCAACAAGATAACCTTTCGGCCTTTTTGAACTTTCTCGATGAAGGCGGCCATTCGACTTATCAATGATGGAACTTGGTAGTCCGTTTCATTGGGTAGTGGACTCGATAAATGATAACCGGGCAAATCTGGGGCAATGATGTCAAGTGATGTGGGGAGTATCGCCATTAACGCTTCCCATGTGTGCGCATTTTCTGGAAAGCCATGAAACATAATAAGCAGAGGGTTCTCTGCGCTCTCTTCTTCTCGGGATAAATAATGAAGGCTGGCTCCCTCAACATTCACGTACTTTGAAACAACCACTGTGCTCACTTCCTCTATGTTGTTTTTAAGAAACAAAAAGGCCGAGCAAAATAACGTATCCAATGATGACTAGGTTAAATCATTTTCTCGGCTACATTATTTTCTCGGCCTTTCGTACGTCTTTTAGTAGCGCACGTGTATTACTTTTATGTCGTTACTCGATAGCGAACATACTCTCTGGCATAGACATCAAGTTGTCTGCGCCTGATTGCATTGCCGAAACCAGTGAGCGAGTACGGGTTAACAAACGGTCAAAGTAGAAGCCCGTTGTTAAGATTTTACTCTTATAAAACTCGGTTTCGGTGCTACCTGCATCAAGCTGTTCTTGTGCTTTCACTGCCATTTTTAGCCAGAAGTAAGCAACGGTAACGTAACCTGAATACATTAAGTAATCGACAGACGCTGCACCAATTTCATCTGGGTTCGATGCTGCTGCCTTACCGATGTCCATAGTAATCTGCTGCCACTCGTCAAGGTGAGAGTTTAGCGCGTTAGTCCAAGCACTAAACTGAGCGTTGTCACGCAATGAATTACAGTAGTCGCGCACTTCTTGAACAAATACATTAAGCAATTCGCCATTAGAGCCCATTACTTTACGCCCTAATAGGTCAACGGCTTGAATACCTGTAGTACCTTCATACATGGTGCAGATACGAGTATCACGAGCTAGCTGCTCCATGCCCCATTCTTTGATAAAGCCGTGGCCGCCATAAACCTGCATACCGTAACTCGTGGCTTCTTGCGCGGTTTCAGTTAAAAAGGCTTTTACGATAGGCGTTAAGAATGCAAGTTTTGCATCCGCAAGTTGCTTCTCAGCCTCGTCGCTACCATACAAAGTAACGTCAACTAACTGCATACAGTAAGCGGCAAGCGCTCGGTTGCCTTCCGCGAACGCTTTCTGCGTTAACAGCATACGACGTACATCAGGGTGCACAATAATAGGATCAGCTGGGCCATCAGGATTTTTACGCCCTGTTAATGAACGGAACTGAATGCGGTCTTTTGCATAGCGAAGCGCGCCTTGGAATGCTGCTTCAGATGATGCCAAGCCTTCAAGACCAGTGCCAATACGTGCGGTATTCATGAACGTAAACATGCAGTTTAGGCCGCGGTTTGGTGGCCCAATCAAATAACCTTTTGCGCCATCAAAGTTGATCACACAGGTTGCGCTGGCTTTGATCCCCATTTTATGTTCAATGCTTCCGCAGCCTACTGCGTTTCTATCTTGCTTTTCGCCATCTTCAGACACGTTAAACTTAGGCACAACAAATAGTGAAATACCTTTGGTACCCTCTGGCGCATCTGGCAATCGAGCTAACACAATGTGTATGATATTTTCAGACAAGTCGTGTTCACCTGCGGAAATAAAAATCTTCGTTCCTGTTAAGCTGTAGGTACCATCTTCTTGTGGTTCCGCGCGACATTTCAACATGCCAAGGTCTGAACCGCAGTGTGCTTCGGTTAAACACATCGTACCTGTCCACTCACCGCTAATTAGCTTTTCAAGGAACATTTTTTGTAGCAATTCAGAGCCATGGGCTTTTATTGTTGCCATACAGCCTTGGCTTAGCCCTGGGTACATCGCCCAAGAATGGTTTGCGCCTGAAAACCACTCAGCAATGATAGATGACAACGAATATGGTAATGCCTGACCGCCAAATTCTTCAGGGTGAGACATTCCTGGCCATCCGCCCTCAACATATGTTTGATAAGCTTCTTTAAAACCTTTAGGCGTTGTTACTTCACCATCAACCCACTTACACCCTTCTTCATCGCCTGATGCATTGATGGGTGCCAGTACGTTCTCTGAAAACTTTGCAGCTTCAGCGAAAATCGCCGACACCAGATCTTCAGATGCTTCGTCGAAACCTAGCTTTTGATAGTGATTTTGATAATTTAGTAGCTCATGTGTTACAAACATGGCGTCACGTTGTGGAGCTTTATAACCTTCCATACCCAATACCTATATTACTTCAAATAGACCAGCAGCGCCCATGCCGCCACCGATACACATGGTGCAAACAACATATTTCGCACCGCGTCGTTTACCTTCGATGAGTGCATGACCCACCATGCGAGCACCGCTCATGCCGTATGGGTGACCAATAGAAATGGCACCGCCGTTTACGTTTAATAATTCGTCTGGAATGCCTAACTTATCGCGGCAATACAGTACCTGTACTGCAAACGCTTCATTAAGCTCCCATAGACCGATATCGTCCATGGTTAATCCATGCTGCTTTAATAGCTTAGGAATGGCGAACACTGGGCCAATTCCCATTTCATCTGGCTCACAGCCTGCCACTGCAATACCGCGATAAATACCAAGAGGTTGAGCATTGCCTTTTGCCGCTGAGTGCTCATCCATAATCACTGTCGCGCTGGCTCCATCAGAAAGCTGGCTTGCGTTACCTGCGGTAATACAACCACCTTCTATCACTGGGTTAAGCGCTTTAAGCCCTTCTAGTGTTGTTTCTGGGCGATTTCCTTCGTCTTTCGACAAGGTCACTTCACGCTCAGAGGTTTCACCTGTTTCTTTATTAAATAGGGCTTGCGTTGCTGTGATAGGTACAATCTCATCATCAAACTTGCCCGCTTCTTGAGCCGCTGCTGTGCGCATTTGGCTTTGGTAACCGTATTCGTCTTGTACGTCACGGCTAATGTTGTAGCGCTTACCCACCACTTCCGCAGTTTGAAGCATTGGCATATAAATATCTTTGTGCTTAGCAACCAGTGCTGGGTCTACTGCACGAAACATATTCATATTCTTGTTTTGCACTAAAGAGATAGAATCTAAGCCTCCCGCAACCATAATGTTGGTATCGCCTGTACGAATTGAATTCGCTGCGGTAGCAATGGCATACATGCCAGAACTACATTGGCGGTCGAGTGTCATACCCGCTACGGTGACCGGTAAACCACCAGCCAAGCCAGCCAAGCGGCCAATATTCATGCCGCCACTGCCTTGGGTTAGCGCTGCGCCCATTACCACGTCGTCGACACTGGCAGGGTCGATCCCTGCGCGTGCTACTGCGTTTTGAATAGCATGGCCACCTAATGAAGGGGCTGGTAAATTGTTCAGTGCACCTTTATAAGCGCGCCCGATTGGCGTACGTGCTGTACTTACGATAACTGCATCGCGCATTTTCATGTTCCTTTCAGTTGGGCTGAAAGTTCAGCCAAAGTTTATCTAGGCCTATGTGCTTCTTCTCGAAGTTACCTAGCTTTACCAAATTCGGATGTCGGGTAACGAGAGCTATCGCTAGCTCTCACCGTCGATTAATTCTCGCTAACAAGAGCTATGTCTACTTCGCTTTATAGCTTTTAAACGTGCCGCCGCTTTGGGCCAATTTCACCAACAAATCACTTGGTTCAAGCCACATTTTTCCGTAATCACCCAATTGATCACGATAGGTAGTCAGCTTATCTAAAATAGTGCCTAGCCCTACTTCGTCGGCATATTGCATAGGGCCGCCGCGATACACAGGGAAGCCATAACCGTAAACATAAATCACATCGATATCGCTAGATTTAGCTGCAATGCCTTCTTCTAAGATGGCAGCACCTTCGTTAATCAATGAGTACATGACGCGAACTAGAATTTCCTCATCGCTAATGTCTGAACGCTGAACCACGCCTAAACGTTCTGCTTCTTGCTTGGCAATTTCTAGTACTTCTGGATCTGGGACAGGAACTCGACTGCCAGGTTCGTAGTTGTAAGCTCCGCGTCCGGTTTTGAGTCCGTTCCGCCCCTTTTCTACCAAGCGATCTGCCACTGCACCGTAAGCGGGGTCGTGTGCAATGTGCTCTTGTCGAGACTGTCGTACATAGTAACCAATATCTAATCCAGCCATATCACCCATAGTGAACGGCCCCATTGGCATGCCAAACTCGGTTAAAACACGATCAACTTGCTCAGGTGTTGCTCCTTCTAGCAGTAAGCGGTTAGCTTCACGGCCGTAAGGCTCAATCATGCGGTTACCCACGAATCCGAAGCAAACGCCTACCAACACCGCTACTTTCTTGATGCGTTTAGCCATCTTCATGCAGGTTTTAATGACTTCAGCAGATGTCTTCTCTGCTTTAACCACTTCTAGCAGTCTCATCACATTCGCTGGCGAGAAGAAGTGAAGACCAATCACATCTTCAGGACGGGATGTGGCTGTCGCTATTTCGTCTATATCCAGTGTTGACGTATTTGAAGCCAAAATGGCGCCTGGCTTACACACTTTATCTAGCGTCGAGAAAACGGTTTTCTTTACTTCCATCTTCTCGAAAACGGCCTCGATGACGAGATCAACATCAGCTAAGTCGTCATACGACGTAGTACCTGAAAGCAGTGCCATGCGGCTCTCTACCTGCTCTTGGGTTAACTTGCCTTTTTTCGCTGAGTTTTCGTAGTTCTTTCTAATAAGCGCTAATCCCTTCTCTAGCGCTTCTTCTTTGAGCTCAAGCATTGTGACTGGAATGCCGGCATTGGCGAAGTTCATAGCGATACCACCGCCCATTGTTCCGGCGCCGATAATCGCAACTTTATCAATGTTGCGCTCAGGAGTATTTTTGTCGAAATCGCTCACATGACCTGCTGCGCGTTCAGCAAAAAAGAAATGCTGCTGGGCACGCGCCTGTGGCGTATTCATACACTCCATGAAAAGCTTGCCTTCATTTTTAAGGCCATCTTCAAAAGCGAGCGTGTAAGCGCCGCGTACCGCTTCGATACATTTTAGTGGAGCAAAGAAACCACGAGTCGCTTTTTTAGTTTGTGCAGTTACTGCATCAAACACCGCCTGCGTTTCGTCAGACATGGACAGCGTGATATCACTGGTGCGTTTAATCGCTTTATCTGGCGTTAATGCTTGTAAATACGCTTTTGTATCTTCAAATAAATGCTCAGGCTTATCAGAAATTTTGTCGAAGACACCTGGAAGTTTGACCACCGACGTAGGCTTGCCTGTTACGATCATTTCTAACGATGTTTGTGCGTCGGCTAAACGAGGAAGGCGCTGAGTACCGCCTGCGCCCGGTAATATGCCTAGATTTACCTCTGGAAGACCCACTTTATTGTCGGCAAAGGTGATGCGATGATGGCAAGCTAACGCCACTTCTAAGCCACCGCCGAATGCTGGTCCAGGGAGAACAGCAACAACCGGCTTAGACGCATTTTCAATCTTGTCTAGTACCTCAGGCAGCATGGGAGACAAATCGCCACCAGAGAATTCGCTGATGTCAGCTCCACCTGAAAAAATAGGTAGTGAAGAAGTAATAACAATGGCACTTACGCTATCGTCATCTAGTGCATTGTTTATGCCTTCTATCAACCCTACTCTGATAGCCCGTGACAGCGCATTAACGGGCGCACTTTGCATTGTCAGCGTGGCAACACCCTGTTGTACTGCATATTCTACGGCTTTATTATCCATCTCAGTCATAACCATGTCCTGTTTATCACGTTAATTGGATGTTATTGCAGTGTTGTCAATCATCCAAGTTTATTGGTGTTATAGACATTTATCATAATATTTAATATTGACCGCCAGCCCCTTTGTGAATTCATTTCTCTGCGCAGAGCTTGTCATACCTTGCCTAAGGTTTATTTGACAGAAAATAAAACCGGTGTTTTTGTTAATCGGGCAACACTTGTAATTACATTTTATTTACAAAAGGATGATTGGCTATGCAAGTGCTTAAAACACCGGAAAGCGCCTTCGACACGATCACTGACTTTCCCTACTCCCCCTGTTTCACTGAAGTAACAGACACAGTAAGCAGTGAAATAACAATGGCCCATTATCAATGTGGACCGAAAGATGGACATACCGTGCTTTTAATACACGGCGAACCGACGTGGGCTTATTTGTACCGCAAGATGATGCCCATATTGGCTGATGCGGGATTCAATGTCATCGCGCCGGATCTCATTGGTTTTGGGCGCTCAGATAAACCAGTAAGAAAGGAGGACTACTCCTACGCTCGTCATGTGATATGGCTAAAAGACTGGTTTTCACAGGCTACTAAGGGCCCTGTTACACTCTTTTGCCAAGACTGGGGAGGTTTACTAGGCCTGCGACTTGTCGCCGATATGCCTGAGCGTTTTTTGGGTGTAATGGTGTCTAATACCGGTTTGCCCACTGGCGACCACCCGCCAAGTGATGCTTTCATCAAATGGCGCCGATTCTCACAGGATGTCGCCGTATTTCCCACATCTACGATCATTCAAAACGCCACAACCACTGTTCTAGATGAGGCGACGCTTGCTGCTTACGACGCCCCTTTTCCAGACGAAAGCTTTAAAGCAGGTGCACGTATGTTCCCTATTCTTGTTCCTACAAGCCCAGACAATGCTGAGGCACAGGCGAATAGACAGGCATGGGAAAAGCTAAAGCAATATAACAAACCTTTTGTTACGGCTTTCGGTGATAGCGACCCTGTCACTAAAGGTGGCGATAAGGTATTTCAAAAGCTCGTTCCTGGTAGCAGCGGTATGGCTCATACCCTTGTAGAAAACGGTGGTCACTTTATCCAGGAAGATCAAGGGGAAATGCTAGCCAAATTACTCATTCAATTTATAAACCAAACGCAGCTGAAATAGCCACGTTTCAAAAAACATTAAACAGCTACTAATAGGAGATTACCATGGATGCTCTACTCGACTTTTCAGGGCAAGTTGTATTAATTACCGGCGCAGGCAGTGGTTTTGGCCGCTTGTTATCGCTAGGTCTTGCTAACCGAGGAGCAAAACTCGTTCTTTCAGACATTAACGAAACCGCCCTTGAGGAAACGAAAAAGGATGTAAAAGCACTCACTGATGTCGTGGTGCTAGCGGGTAATATTGCTAGCGAGTCGCTAAATAAGGCACTGGTTGAAACAGCCATTGAAACCTTTAGCAAACTGGATATAGCCGTAAATAATGCAGGCATAGCGCATAACCCTGCACCAATTCATCAAATGACAGAGGAAATCATGGACTCGCAGTTCGCTGTGAATGTAAAAGGCGTTATGTTTGGAATGAAGTACCAAATACCCGTTATGCTTGCACAAAAACAAGGGCACGTTTTAAATGTAAGCTCACTTGCAGGACTAGGTGGAGCCCCTAAAGGCGGTGCTTATGCTGCAGCAAAACACGCGGTTTCGGGGATAACCCGCACAGCCGCGGTGGAATACGGCCGAAAAAATGTTCGCGTTAATGCAATTTGCCCATTCTATAGTCCTACCAATATTTTGAACGTAGACGGGTACAACACCCCTGAAGCGCGCGAGCAACTAGGCATGGGAAGTCCTATGAAACGTCTAGGCGAACCGCAAGAAATCGTTAACACCATGATGCTGATGCTTTCCCCTGGCAACTCTTACATGAACGGGCAAACCATAGCAGTAGATGGTGGTGTTACAGCGTGGTAATTTTTATCTCGCAGTTTCGAAATACATGCAAAGGTATTTTTTGACATACCTTTGTATGACTCATCATGTTTCTCTTTCGTTCTACTTTAGGTGTAATGAAGAGGAACAAACAAAATCGATGAATGAGGCGAGTGCAACCGCCTCTGCAATCGACCCCCATCAAGTAAAACCCAATAATTTTATTTAGCGATTAAGTTGAACAAAAAGAGAAAAATGTGATGAAAAAGCCAAGTAAAAACATTTTTTTAGCTACTACACTTTGTATAACCTATTCGTTGATTAACGTTAGTATTGCGCAAGAAGCCCAATCTACGCTTGTAAATATGAAGGAAGTGCCTTCTTCCCAACTATTAAAGAAGCAACGTCAAAATAAACCGCTAGCACTAAGCACAGTAAAGCGCGGTACTGATGTTTCGCTTCAAACCACCAAACAATCAAAAAGCCAATACCTTATTCATAGCGCACTGCCAAGTCACCGCTTCAGCGCTAAGTAATTTGTAGGCGAGTACTCGTCTATCAGGTTAATCCTTTATTTAACGCCATTCTTTTCGTTTATTATTCTTTTTTACTCTATCGCACACTTAGAAATAGTATTCTACGAATCAAATATTTATACCATATATGGACCCTCTCCGATTGCAAGACACCGTGTTGATTTAATAACGTGATTCATTGCTGCCATATATT
>NZ_JAYMEU010000050.1:0-12806 GCF_037029575.1 Alteromonas sp. CH_MED4-4
TCCCCATGTGAGAGTAGGACACTGCCAGGTCCCAATTAAAGAAACCCGCCTAACGGCGGGTTTTTTGCGTTTGGAAGGAACAAAAAATGGGGTCAGAGTACATTAATACTTCTAATACTCCTCGAAATCAAAACAGCCCTTAACAAAATGCTCGAGAAATGAAAATGTACTCTGACCCCATTTCTTTAAAAGTGATAGGCGTAGGATAGGTTCAGGAAGTCTAATCCGGGGTTGTCATTGTTGAAGCCGCCGTTTGAAAAGTGCATATAGCGCAGTGCGACATGTTGTTTTTTATCGATCTCTACAAAAACACCTAATCTGTCTTCGAACTGATAGTTAGATCCAATATCTTTACCAGCGACTTTCTGATTACCTATGTAACTCGCTCCTATCCCCGCTTCTATATATACGGGATATTTGTCATAGAGCGTTGAAACCTGTTTCATAAATACAGGAGTTAATGACGCGCCGTAGCTTGTACTATGTGTATCGTTTTCACCATACTCCCACACTACGGCACTCACTTCCCAGTATAGCTTTAGGTCGCCAAACCAATCAGTAGTAAGCGTTTGTTCAAGTGGCCTGTACGCGAAGCGCATACCATCGATATCGTCAAAGCCGTGCATATAATCTACACTCACGGTTTGTTTCGCTTGTACGCTACTTGCGGTGAAAATAATGAAAAAAGAAAATAGAAGTAGTGATGCCTGTTTCATAATTGCTCCTTGATCTGATAATCAACAAGCAAAATTTTTTCCAATTAAAAATTATTTTAATTTCAAAGAGATAATAAAAACTAAATGCCGAACTATTCCACGCGAGTAGTGTAATTTACTGACACTGTTGAAGTTTTTACAAAGGTGTCCAGCGTGTATCTGCACTTACATGTTGCTCTTCCATCAGACGCTCGATCAGTTGCTTTGTATCTTCAATACCATACTTCGCTTTAATTTTATTTATGCTTTCAGATTCTGAAAGTATGAATGTATTGAGCTCGGCAATGATCTCGGGGTGTCTTAAGGTTGATAGCGAAAATGAGACAACGTTGTGTGGCAGGGTTAAATCAGCGGCAAATGGTCCCATTTGCGGAAAGCGACGAGCAACGTTTTTAGCGGCATTATATTCCACATCTAAAGCATCTACTTTATCGCTCTGTAGAAGGTTAAGCCCATCATAAATACTGTTTACGCCTGTTACCTTAACGGTACCGTTCTTAATTTGCTGTTCCCACTTTACAGGGGAAAATCCGTCTGGCGTGGCAAGTTTTGTTATATGAGTAATTCCTTTACCAAGGTTATCTGTTTTAACCAAAGTCACGGCGAATGTTTCTGCCAGAGGTTCAGAATATACTTTGTTAAGGCTATGGGTTATTTGATCATACCATCTGGCGTTATCAGGAAAGACAAAGTCTACATTGCCTTTTTTCAATTCTATTTGAAGGCGTTTAACTGGCATGCTCAAGTATACAAAGCGATGTCCGCTTTGCTTTGAGAATGCTTCAAGAATAGCCCAACCCAACCCCTTTTCATGATCCGATGAAAAGTTGTAATACGGATAATATTCAATATTTTGAGCGCCTACGATATAGGTGTCGGCTGAAACAAAAGGACTTGAAAGTGTGCATGTAACTGGCAATACCGCCATTTGCACAAAGCGACGAATACTATTTCCAAACCTCTTCAATTTTCAATCCTTGTTCTATCAAAAGCTTCTGAGACAACTGCTCGAAAGGGGTTATTCCGTATTTTGTTTTTATACTATCAATTAATTCTGGATTTGAGGATATGAACTTATTAAGTTCACTAATAATGTCTTGATGATAAAGCGTAGATAGGGAAAAAGGAATTTCATTATGTGGAAGCGTCAAATCTAAAGTAAATGCATCTTGCTCATATGATAGAGGAGCAGATCGCTGGCTAACGAAATACTCTAAATCTAACCCGTCTACACGTTCTTGGTACAAAAGCGCCAAGCCTTGTTGAATATCCGTAACCCAAGTTATTTGGGTACGTTGAGTGTCTATTCTTTCTTGCCAATTTACCGGTGTGAAGCCTAACGGCATGGCGAGGTTTTTTATCTTTTCGATGCCTTTCCCAGCGTTCTGTCGTTTTACAATTGTCCCCGTTACTGCGCTGGTTAATGGGAGGGAAAAGTACTTGTCATTTGAAGTGGTAATGCTGTTATACCAGCCTCTATTATCAGGGTATACAAAGTCAACATTACCTTTAACTAACTCGAGTTGAAGCCGTCTTATAGGCAAGCTTAAATACACAAACTCGTGTCCCGAAGCTTCAGAAAAAGCTTCTAAAATTGACCAAGCAACCCCTTTATCTGTTGATGATGCAAAATCGTAATGGGGGAAATAAGCTAAGTTTTGTGCGCCAATCACATATTTATCTGCATAAATATTAAGGCTAAACAAACAGCCAATGAAAAGCCCAATACATCGCATCATTCTAAACTCCAAAATGACTACAGCAATTTACAATATACAAATAAATTATCTTTGAAGCATTTCCTTGAGAGGAAGTTTTTTAATACAAAAATAAATCGCATAGCTATACACCATAATTTATCGTTTTGCGGGTGTAAAATACTCAGTGAAAATCTCTTGAACTTAATGACAGCTTTTCGAGCCACGGCGTCCGATCAATAAGCTTACCTGCGATGATATGAATAACTCCCTCTTTGGAGCGTTCAATAATACCATTTACCTGTAGCAGTTTAGCTTTTAAGAATGTTTGTTGCTGAGCACGAGCGGTAGCTTGCCACACCACAACGTTCATATTGCCTATATCATCTTCTAAAGTTAGAAAGGTAACGCCTGCGGCTGTACCCGGGGCCTGTCGACCTGTTACTGCGCCGAGTACTTTTACAACAGATTTATTGGTCTTGTCTTTAAGCGAATTGGACCAGCTTATGTCTTTAAGCTTATGTTGCTTTTTGAGTAAAGAAATAGGGTGGTTATTTACCGATAAGCCGGTTGAGGCATAGTCTTCTAGTAAATTTTCTGCCTCAGAAGGCGTAGCGCCGAGCGGTGTGGTATTTTTATCTGCATAAAATTCGTCGGTATCGAAAAGTGGTAGACGGGTTTGGGTATCCATAATTCGCCAGCGGGTTTCATACCGATTGCCTGAAATCGTGCGAAGGGCATCGGCGCTGGCCAGTGCCTCTAGTTCGTGACTTTTAAGCGATAACTGCTGTAATTGTTCAACATTGGTGTAGCTTTTGTCTGAACGGTTTTCCACGATAAGCTGAGACGATGCTTCACTTAAGCCTTTAATAAGCTTAAGACCAAGCCGAATGTGTTTTTTTTGGCCTTGTACCACCAGAGAATGCTCAACGTCAGATTGGTTAACACAGGGCGCTTCTACCCGTATGTTGTGACGCTTAGCATCTTGAACTAACTGAGACGGAGAATAAAACCCCATGGGCCAGCTATTTAACAGCGCTACGTAGAACTCAACAGGAAAGTAAAACTTCAACCAGCAAGACACATAAGCTAATACGGCAAAAGATGCTGAGTGCGATTCAGGAAAGCCGTAACCTGCAAAGCCTTTTATTTGTTCAAATAAGTTGTGGGCGAACGTACTGTCATAGCCTTTATCCGTCATCCCCTTAATAAGCTTGTCTCTGAACTCAAAAATTCTACCGTCTTTTTTCCAGCTCGCCATGGCGCGACGCAGTTGATCGGCTTCTCCGCCACTGAAGCCAGCTGCAACCATGGCAAGCTGAATCACTTGCTCTTGGAAGATAGGCACGCCCATGGTTCGAGACAGAACTTTCTCCACATCTTTAGATGGGTAGCTAATGGTTTCGTTGCCGTGTCGGCGTATCAAATAAGGGTGGACCATATCACCCTGAATCGGACCTGGCCGTACAATGGCTATTTGTACGACCAAATCGTAATAGCGACGAGGTTTGAGCCTTGGCAGCATAGACATCTGAGCCCGTGATTCTATTTGAAAAACGCCTACCGTATCGGCCCGACAAATCATATCGAAAACCTGTTTGTCATCTCCGAGCTTAGTAATGAACGGAATACTGGTTTCAACAGGGTATTGTTTATTGATAAGAGAGAATGCACGACGTATAGCGCTCAACATCCCAAGCGCCAGTACATCCACTTTTAAAAGGCCTAAGGTTTCAATGTCGTCCTTATCCCACTGAATAATAGTACGCTCTTCCATCGCGGCGTTCTCAACAGGAACAAGATCGTAGAGCGGCCCTGCGCTAATAACAAAACCGCCTACATGTTGCGACAAATGTCGGGGCGTGCCCAGTAAAGCTTCGGTAAGGGTAATTAACTGCTGCACCCTAAACTCTTCAGGGTTTAGCCCAAGCCCCGCCAGCTGAGATTTCCACGGAATAACGCTGTCTCGGCGATTAATCTGCTTTACCACAAAATCAAGCTGTGATTCGCTAAAGCCCAGCGCCTTGCCCACATCTTTAAAAGCCGACTTAAAGCGATAGCAAATAACCGTAGCCGCGATAGCGGTTCTTTCCCGGCCGTACTTTTGATAAATGTATTGGATGACCTCTTCACGGCGTTGATGCTCAAAATCCACATCAATATCTGGCGGTTCGTTACGCTCTTTGGAAATAAAGCGCTCGAACAGCACACTTATTTGCCTTGGGTCTACTGCGGTTATTTCCAAGCAATAGCACACTACCGAGTTGGCCGCAGAGCCGCGCCCTTGATACAAAATACGTTGTCGCTTGGCAAACTGAACAATGTCGTAAATGGTTAAAAAGAAATACTCATACTCTTGCTCGTCAATAAGCGTAAGTTCTTTTTCTATGGTTTGGCGAATATCAGGGGTTATACCTTCAGGAAAGCGCACTTTTATACCGGCCTCTACACGTTCCCGCAAATACGAAGTGGGCGTATACCCTTCAGGTACAAGCTCCGCAGGATAGTGGTAGCGCAGCTCTTCTAAAGAAAATGTGAAAGCGTGAGCAAGGGCATTGGTATTGGCAATCCATTTCTCAGGGTAAAGCTTCTTAATTTTTTGTACGGTTCGCAGACTACGCTCTGCATTACTCAACGCATCCCGACCTATTTTGTCTACACTGGTATGCACGTTAATAGCATGCAATACATGTTGAAGCGGCAGTCTGTCAGCGTGATGCATGAGTACACCTGTACAGGCAATAACAGGAAAAGGATAGGCAGACTGCAGATGATTGTAATGCGCAAACCTGTGGTGATCCCTTCCGTCTAATAGGCGCTGAGCGCCAATATAGGCATCAATACTAGGGTGTTTTTGCAGCCATTCAGCCCAATGCTTGTCTTTAGCTTCTTTGCCGCTTGGTAGCCAAATGAATTTGCAATGGCGAATGGTACGCAAGTCCCACTCAGCTAGTTGGTATTCACCTTTATCAGAGCGACGCCTCGCGTTAGTAATAATTCGGCATAGTTCGCTATAGGCCGCTTTGTTCGGGCACAACAGCACAAAAGATAAAGTGTCATCAAATACAAAGTAACTACCCACAATAAGCGTAATCGGTAGGCCCTGATGCTTAATTTCGTCGAAAGCCCGTACCACTCCCGCTACTGAGCATTCATCGGTAATGGCAAGTGCGTCGTAACCAAGGAAAGAAGCCGTGGTAACAAGCTCTGCGGGGGAAGAGGCACCGCAAAGAAAACTATAATTGCTTTGGCAAAAGAGCTCACTGTATTTCATGATATTGCCTTTACCTTTTTCTTTAACCGCATACCGCTAGCAAAAAAGGCCCTGCACCCACCAGCGGCTCTCTTCATCTTTAAACACTAAAAGCCTTACGCATTGCTCAGTTTGGGCGATGAAATAATCACGCTTTGTTGGGCTGTCATGCCACCACTCACTGTGTAATCGCACGGGGCCAAAGCAAATTTGGGTAGCCTGAATAAGCGGTTTAGGTACATCAAAGGTGAAGGTAGGCGTAATGTCACTGCTATAAGCGTAATTACCGGCACAGTTACCGACGCTCGGCTCCGTCACCGTCATATATTCAAATTGATGGCTGTCGGCAGCGCGAGGTTGAAACGTACTGTTATCGCCTAGCTTCGCGTTTAAGCGCCCAATTAATTGCTTTTGTGCAATATCGTTAAATCTGTCGCTAAAAAAATCGCCATTCTGCGTATCCATTTCTTCAAATTGCTGACAGGTAAGCGCAATGGCTGTAGCTGGCTCAGGCAACACCAGACTCTCAGTTTTAAGACTAAATAACGGCAGCCAACTTTTTACTGATGACTGAGGAAGCGCCGAACGTATATTAATATCCATTACAGGTGCTTCTCTGAAATGAATATGTACGCTGATGCTGGATGTATATAAGTTTCTTGCCCGTAAATAGTGAGATAAATGCTCAAACTGCTGGGTGACAAAAGGGGTTAGATGCTGCGTGTTTTCAATATCAAAAGGCAAGAGGATAAAATTATCGAAGTGCTCCAAAGGCCTAAATAACGTAACGCGTGGAAAGGTTTCTCCCCTTAACGCAGTAAGATACATAATGGTGTTATTGTCAAAGCGCCGCCCCAGCTCTTGTACCGGCATGGCAAGCAACTGTTGTACGCAGGAAACGCCCACCCTTGCCAATGAGTCAATGACCTTGGGAGATAGAGCCGTAAGAGAAAGCGGGCACGCACTTAGCGCTTTTTTTATGTCATCGGATGTATGCAAGTAAGTATTAAATTTATGAAGCGCTAATACTTTTGCGGCCTCAATTGTCCATGCGCTAGCAAAATGATAGCGAATATCTGCTTCTGCCAGAGCTTGGGTTAAAGTTTTCCACAGTGGCTTATGACCGCCATAGTAATGGGTTAGGTTATCTAGCCTTACTGCCAGACCGTTTACACTATTTGAGTGAATGTGGTTGTCTAATACGATGTCAGAAGCCAGTGGGTAAAGCCGATGGGCTAACTGCGTCAGCATATGCTTTTCGGCTTCTTCACTGAAAGGCAGAATATGTACGTAAGGGCATAGCGCCGCCGCTTGAGCTAGCCCATGCCCAATTTCAATACCTTCTTTTCTCGCAATATCATTACACTGCGTAATTTTGTTTGTTTTACTGCAGTACACCGCAACGGGGGTATTCGACGCTAACGATGAATACTGGTTATTAGATTCGTGCCTCGGCAATTGGCTATGGGCACGTTTACTTCTAGCCGCTTTGATGTGGCTGTCTAAAGTTAGTTGGTAGCAGTAAATATAAGCCCACAGCATCATTAGCTCACAGAGTGTAATGCCTGATCGGAAAGTGTGTTGTGTGCCATGGCCCATTTAATAGCCTGATTGTCGGGTGTCCACCGATGGGAAATAACAATGTTATCTTTGGGCCACCCATGACGCTGCTTGCGTATGTTCACTGCCAAAGCGTGGGGTTTACCCTTTAGCGCGATATCCAACGTAATGGGTAATGCACCGTCGCTTTGATTCGAAGGAGTGGCTTGTGAATCACTTAAGCTGGCCTTCGGATAACCTAACTGTGAGGCCTGCTGTTGCGGTGGAGTATACAGTAAGCACAGCGCATCATTATGCGTTGCTGCTACCTGTAGGCGTCGTGCTTCTTTTTGATTTACAGCATTACTCCACAGCACTACGCAATGGCAAGCCGTACTTTTTAAACATTGCTCTGCTGCCCACAACGACTCTTGTTCAGAACCTGGTTTTACTACCAGCACTTGTTGCGCTTTAAGCCCCAAGTTTTCTAACCACGGCGACTGTAGTAGCCCGGGAGGGTTAATAAATACCACCAGCTTATGCGTACGGTGTTGGCATATAACCTGTTTAAAGAGTGAAAGTTCACCCATGCCGGTTAACGAAGAGATACGGACAAGACCTGTAGATGCAACGCCACCGTTAAGTGCTTTATCCAGACGCGGAAAACCCAGTGAAAACTTGGTTTCACTTTGTCTCTGATCTCTGGCCCGCCAAATATGCGGGTGGTTATTAAGCACGGATAACGATTTATTCATGGTACTCAAAATAAACTGTATTTTTATACAGTATTATAGTGCAGCAATAACCCTTTTCAAGACAAAAGGTTTTTGGCTTGTTGTTTTAAGTGCTAACTTACTGATTAGTCTGGAAAGGTAAAAAGATTAAACTTTTAAAAGAGTGGGAACATGGCTAGGGTCGCTGACCTTACTACATAGCAACGCAGACGACCCTGCCATACAGTTAGCACTGTATAAGCGCTAACGAGGGACACAGAGTAAAATGTTACTCTTCAGATGGTTCTTTTTGAGCCTTTGCAGTCGTGCCGCTTACTGTTGCTGTAACGGTTTGGCAAAAAGCAATGAAGCCGTCGGCCGTATTTTTTGACCACACCATACGCACGTTGCTAGGGAGTGCTTTCACCACCTCACGAATTTCCTCAAGCGTCACTTCTTCATTAAGCAACACTTTATTCAGCGATTCCTCAAATGACATCCCTTTCTCACAACAGGCCATGACGATAGTCGAAAAGTTGCGCATAAGCGGGTGCAGCGCATTGTATTGAGTTTGGTCGATAAGGCGGCTTTTATAGGCACTTTCAATACGCGCAGTAAGATTTTTCTCTAACGCATCTGTAACAAGAACAAGGTTGCGATAAGCATACGTAACCTTGTTGTTGGTCTGTTTATTCGAGTGACGCAATAGCGCCAGCTCTTTCTGTAAATTCTGCGCTCGCAGCACAAAGTAAATTAAAAACAGGATAAGTAATCCAATAACACCAAATGCAACGATCATGTTTATTGTGCCTTTTGTTCTTCTATAAACGTATTGATGTTTTGCTCCAAGATAAACAATGGAACTGAGCCGTTTTCTAACACGGCGCGGTGGAATTTACGCACATCAAAACGCTCGCCTAATGCTTTCTCTGCCTTCTTGCGAAGGCCTTTAATTTTGATTTCACCAATCTTGTAAGACAAGGCTTGCGCTGGCCAAGAGATATAGCGGTCTATTTCAGTATTTACGTTGTGTTCTGAAAGCGCGGTGTTTTCCATCATATAATCAACCGCTTGTTGACGACTCCAGCCCATCGTGTGCATACCGGTATCCACAACCAAGCGACACGCACGCCACATTTCGTAGCTTAAGCGACCGAAGTTGTCGTACGGCGTTTCGTAAATACCTGCTTCAATACCTAAAAACTCAGAGTACAGACCCCAGCCTTCACCAAACGCTGAAATATAGGTGTTACGACGTACCATAGGTAAGTCTTCAAGCTCTGCTGCCAACGATATTTGAAGGTGGTGGCCAGGCACTGCTTCGTGCAATGTCAGTGCAGGCAATGCATACAAAGGGCGCTTATCGAGGGCATACGTGTTTACCCAGTAATATCCTGGCTGATCATCGCGGCTAGGATGAATGTAACGGCCCGTTGTATATTTGGGCGCGATAGCGTCTGGTACAGGCGCTACACCGTAGGGTGTTCTTGGCAGATACTCAAAGAGCGAAGGAAGTTTTGCGTCCATTTTCTTTGCAATAAACGACGCCTCTTTCAGCAAATCTTCAGCGCTGGTGGCATAGAATTGCGGGTCTTCGCGTAAAAACGTAATGAATTCGTTAATGTCGCCATCAAAGCCAAGCTCATCCACAATTTGCTGCATTTGCGCGCGAATGCGTTTTACTTCAGACAACCCTAAATCATGGATTTCCTGAGGCGTCATATCCGTGGTGGTGTAATGCTTGGCTCTATTGGCGTAATACGCCACGCCATCAGGCCAGTTATTCGCGGCAATATCTTCACGGGCACTAGGAATGTATTCATCTACCATGAAGTCGTAGAACATTTGATACGCAGGCAATACGCTGCTATTTATGGCAGCCTTGCCTTGCTCCGTTAGCGCTGATTTTTGCTCGTCAGTAAAGTACTCTGGAAAACGGGTAAATGGAGAATAAAAGCCACTGTCCTCGGCATTTTCAACAATGTATGACGCCACCGAGTTCTCAAACCCTTTCAGCACGACTTTAGGCTGCGTGTAGCCTTCTTTTAGCGCCTGTTTCATATACGCAATTTGTTGGTCAAAATAAGGCTTAAGCGCATTTAGGCGGCTAATGTAGGCCTGATAATCTTCTACGCGCTTAAAGGTGGATAAATTAGGAAGCGAGGCCATTGCACCGTGAAAGCCATATTCTGAATTGATAGGCACTAAATGCGCGCGATACGTATATTCGTCCACATAGTTAGCTAAACGATATTGTTGCATCAGCAAGGCAATATAAGCATCAGTAGAGATGTCTTCTTTTTTATACTGACTTAAGGTCTTTTGAAAAGTACGCCATTGTTCATTTTGTGCTTTCAGGGCTTTGGGAGAGTTGTCTGGTAATACGTGAGCGAGTGAAGTATCGCCTTCGCGAGAAGCTAGAAGCGGGGAAACCGAAAGCTCGTATTGCCAAATGTCATCAAGTAGTTGATACAAGCTTTCATCGTTAAGGTCCTTTGCAGATGAGCTAACGCTGCAAATAAATAATAATGCTGCTAAAACATAGCGATACATAAGGGTCTCCGGCAACCTTCACCGGAATGACCCGGCGGTTACTCTTTCGTTGGTGTATATATTGGACTAGGGAAAGCAGTTACTTTATCAGATTTATTTTCTAATTTAGTAATTTTGGCTGAACCTTTTTTATTTACGGCGTCAATGCGCAAAATGTTGTGCATCGGTACATAAGTTTTTGTTACTTCAGAAAATTCGGTTTTCAACCTTTCATGACTAGGGTCTACAACAACACTTGTGTGAGTATCCCACACAAAGTCACCTATCTCGATAAAGCCAAACAAAGCGCCCTGCATAAGGCTTTTCACGTATAACTCATAGCGCTCACCGTTGCTGATGAACTGAACGCGGTAAAGAATGTCGTCTTTTGACATAGATGCTGCTCTTCACTAAAAAAATATAAAAACACCCGGAAGCTGAGCCGGCATGCGACTGGCAATTTTACCTTGCTCATAAAATGCGAGCAACGGTAGGAAACACATGGTAAACGTAAGCAGTTTAATGGTATTCCGCCTATTAACTGCGTTACCATGATGCACACTTAGTTATATGGTGAAATTAGAATGATAAAAAAACTCCTTATAGGTAGTGCAATGACAGCAATGACCTTTGCTGCTACTGCCCATAACCACGCATCGACAGACAATGCTTTTAACCCTGATACACAGCGAATCAAATCGCACCTGTTTTTCCTAGCAGATGATTTGCTTGAAGGTCGTGACACGGGCTCTCGTGGCCATGAAATTGCGGCGCTATATATTGCGACCGAATTTGCTAAATATGGTTTGAAGCCAGCGGGTACAGACGGCTACATGCAAAACGTAGCGTTTCGCAAAGCGAATCTGGTTCAAGAGTCTCCCAAGTTTACTTTCACGCAAAACGGCGAAACCGTCGATTTTGACTACCCGAAAGAATATCTAGCTAGCCCGAGCTTGCTTAGCACCGAGGCCAACCTAAAAGGTGAAATGGTCTTTGTGGGCTACGGCATTGTGGCTGACGAGCTATCTCACAACGATTACAAAGACTTAGATGTAAAAGGTAAGGTTGTTGTAGCGCTTGCTGGTAAGCCAAGTGACTTTCCATCAGAAGAGGGCGCTCACTTTGCGTCTGGCTATCAAAAGCAAAAGTATGCGGTAGACAATGGCGCTATTGGCATGATCACTATCACAACGCCTAAAAATGAAAAGGTACGCCCTTATCAAAGCCGTTTGAACTACATCCATACGCCGCGTATGGCATGGTTAGACGACAGTGGTCAGCCTGCAAACAGCTTTTCTCAGCTTAAAGGTGGCGCTTACATGAGTGAAGGCGCTGCGCGTAAGTTATTTGAAGGCGCAGAAAAGAGCCTTGATGACGTTTATGCACAGCTTGAAGCCGACAAAGTACCGCAAGGCTTTGCGTTAAATGGCGTGGTTGATATCAGTAAGACGAGCGTACACGACACCATTACTAGCCCAAATGTTGTGGGTGTACTTGAAGGTTCTGACCCAGAGCTTAAAAACGAGTACGTGGTTTTCTCTGCTCACTCTGACCATATCGGTTTTGCCAAGACCGTGAAGAAAGACAACATTAACAATGGCGCCATGGACAATGCGTCTGGTACGTCAGTGATGTTAGAAACTGCACGCTTGTTTAGCGAAATGGAAGAAAAGCCAAAGCGCTCAATTCTGTTCGTGTCGGTAACGGGTGAAGAGAAGGGCCTGCTAGGTGCAGACTATTTTGCTCGTAATCCAACTGTACCGGTTACTTCAATGGTGGCGAACGTAAATCTAGATATGCCAATTTTGACTTACGAGTTTGCAGACGTTATTGCGTTTGGCGCGAACCACAGTGATTTGCAAGAGTCAGTGGAAAAAGCGGCGGCGAATGCCAACATTGAACTAAGCCCTGATCCATGGCCTGAGCAAGCGTTATTCACTCGCTCAGATCACTATGCGTTTGTAAAGCAAGGTGTGCCTTCAGTGTTTATGGTGCCGGGTCTGAAGTCTAAAGATCCTAACGTAGATGGCAGCAAGGTGTTTGGTCAGTTCTTATCTACGCACTACCACAAACCTAGCGACGACATTAACCAGCCATTCAACTGGAATGCGGCAGAGACTTTCACCAAGGTTAACGCGCAAATTGGTTGGACACTAGCAAACCAAAAGAACAAGCCTAAGTGGAACGATGGCGATTTCTTTGGAAACACGTTTAGCAAGTAAGTCCATATTTATTAAACATTAAAAAGCAGCATTTTTATGCTGCTTTTTTTGTGCCTGTTGTCCCGTCCTAAAATACGTTGACGTAAAGAGGACTTCTTTATGACAACTTCAAGTAATCAAAGACCTAAGCGCAC
>NZ_JAYMEU010000051.1:0-11305 GCF_037029575.1 Alteromonas sp. CH_MED4-4
CGACTTGTAGACCCAAAAAATACCAATATGAGGCAGCTTAGTTTTCATCTTGTATATCTCCAACATGTTGACGTCACTCAACTGTCTTGGCAGAGATTTACAACCCTTTAATTATTCAACATTTACTGCTGAAGTGAGCGCTATTCGCTTGCATGACATATCGTAGTAATAAACGGAAAGCTAACTTCTTATCTTTACTCGAATAGGTAACGTTAATATAGATTAACGTTACCTGTCTCAATCAATGTTCCGAGATCGATGAAATAATTAGAAACAGCATAAAAGTGTTATTCAATTGATACTAGGGAAGATGCAAATAAGTTCCTAACGTGAGATCATGTCTGCATGTTAAGTTACATTCTCTACTGCTCGTGAGCCAACAGTTAATTATTGCCAGTAGTCAGCTAAAGCAAGCGCTGATAGCCCTATAAAGAGGTTTTCCTATCACGGATAGACAACTTATTACCGTGCTCACAATTGATAGAAGTGATTGAACTTTTTTATCCTAAAGCTGATATTAATCGCCTTATTCATATGCAGAAAAATAAGTGAAGCAGAGAGTATCTATAACCGCGGGGCGAGAGTCACTTATCGACCATCGCTTGAGTGGCACTTAAGTTGAAATCGCTGAAGTTAGTTTGTGCCTCAACGATTTAAACAGAATATCTGATTTCTCTTTCAAGTTACCGATGAATTTATATTTATCGGGTGTGTTTATTTATATAGCTCCTCAAGCCTCCTCAATTTTTTTGTATTTCTGGTTAGCCCCCGTTATAACGTTAATGGAACTGGACAAAAGGGAAGTATTGGGGCGGCTACTTAAAGCGTTCAAGTTCTACCGCAATATCTGAATTATGGAGTTAGAGACGCGCCCAAAAATTTGCATGGTTGTAGGCTATCTCTCTCATCATGACTATTTCCTAAATTCTGCCGATGAACGGGTTATTCTAATCACAAATCAGCCTCAACTGTTTACCAATTCGCGAAAATCAATTATTATCCATATTGGTTATGTTTAATGCTTAAGAAATGTTTAAATCCATATCAAAACTAGTATTAGTGTTTACAGTGCTATCTGCCCTCGTCGTGCAAGCGATGGCTGTAGATACTATGAGTTTTGAAATGGCTATTGATAACAAACATTACAATAGTAATTCTGAATCGAATTGCTCTACGAACATGAGCCATGGTATGAGAGTAGATTCTAGCAGTTCCGAAAACGCTAGTATTAAAGATTGTTGCAACACTTCGGAATGCACATGCCCACCAGGTGGTTGTACTCATGCTCCCGTCCTTATAGCTTCCATGATGATTGTTCAACACCCAGTGGTGCCGGACGCTTCATTTGGCTTGTTCTTCCAACAGCCAGTTTCAGTAACTTCCTCACTTTTTCGCCCACCGATATTTGCCTAACACAGGGTCAGTGCGTCCAAATCTCACGCACAATTTGTTTCAGTTCCTATTTATTATCTAGGTGCTAGTGTACCTATATGTGCCAGCTTTGTCTGGAGGCAAAAATGTTAAAAAAAATCACCTATCAAGCTGCGGTATTACTGCTAATTCTACCTAGCGTTGCCATGGCAAATATCCACCATGGCGCAAACGACGCCTTTGAATTATTGGTCTATAAATCACCATCGTGTGGATGCTGTAAAAAGTGGATAACTCATCTAGAAAGCCAAGGGTTTCAACTACGTACAAAGGACTTTCATAACTTGAGCGACATCAAGAACGAATACGGAATTTCGCCAAATCTTCGCTCTTGCCATACCGCTGTTACAGAAAGTGGCTTTGTATTTGAAGGCCATGTCCCTTCTAAGTTTATAAAACGATTCTTGTTAGAAGAACATCCAAAGGCTATCGGGTTATCTGTTCCAGCTATGCCAGTAGGTTCACCCGGAATGGAAGTAGCAGAGCAGTTTATGCCTTATACCGTTTTCATTATATATCAAGATGGGAGCTACGAACCTTACGCGAAAGTAGAAAGCTACGAAAGTCAATTCGATTGAAGTCAAAGTTAAACAAATAAATGCGCACTTTTGACAATCAAAGCAATTTTAATTTTTAAAAACCAAAGATAGAGGTAATCATGAAAGCACTTGTTAAATCATTTGCAATATTTAGTGTACTGCTAAGCAGCGTGGCATTAGCACATGAGGCTATAGAAATTAAATCTAGCACACCAAGCAAAAATGCAATGCTGATGGAGGCCCCAATGGAACTATCAGTCAGCTTTACCAAGGGAGTTAGATTAATAAAAGTAGTTTTAAAAGATAGTGAAGGTGCAAAAGTTGATTTTGGCTTTGAACCTCCGAAAGAGGTTGCAACGGATTATTCTTGGACCTTACCTAAATTACGTCCAGGTTCATACAATGTTGAGTTCATCATGCTTGGCTCCGATGGGCACAAGATGAAAGATAGTTTTGGATTTATGGTGCACTAAAAAGGGGATTCAGCTGTGGAAATGTATATCTGGAACACTGTAATTGTAGTGACAAAGCTAATGTTTTATTTAGGTTTCGCGGCCACAGCTGGATATACATTTTTCTGGCGAGATATTAACGACAGTAGGACAAGTTATACAACGCCATCTTATAGCGCTGTATGGGTAAAGGTTTGTGTCTTTGTTGCGTTTATTTCTAATGCAGTGTGGTTTATCGCGAACACTGGAGCGATGGTAGAAGAGGGAATTCAAGGCGCACTTGACCCCTTTATGCTTAAGATAATGTTGAGTTCTCCTATCGGTGAAGTCACCTTGTATCGTGCGGGGGGGTTAGCCGTAGCTTTAATAACTATCTACTTATTGAAATTTAAACCTCTTAAACCTTTCCTAAGGTTAAAGTCTTGCTTACTTGTGCTGTGTCTATTCACTCTCTCGTACACATTTACTTTAACCGGCCACGTTTCTGAATTAGGAAGTATTGCTCGAATACTACTTATGGTTCACGTATTTGTTATGGCTTGGTGGTTTGGTGCATTGATTCCGTTAAAGCTCTCCTGCCATTACCAGAGCTACGAAAAGCTTTATAAATTAATGGATAGGTTTGGTACGCAGGCGGCCGTATTGGTTACCTTATTATTATCTGCAGGCATTTGGCTAGCTATTCAATTGGTAGGTAGTTTTGAAGGGTTATTTAGCTCCATATATGGGCAAACTCTTCTTGTTAAAATGTTCCTTGTAACTAGCATTCTAGCTATTGCTATACGGCACAAACTGAAATTAGTCCCAAAACTTAAAAGTGGCTCGGGAAGCGAAGCACTCTCAAAATCCATTTCATTAGAGTTAACAATAGCAGTTGCTATTTTAATCATTACTTCTGGGCTTACGAGTATTGTAGGTCCCGAAAGATAAAACTTAGAAGAGAAATTCAAATGAAAATTAAATTATTAGTCTTACTATTTATCATGCCCGTAATCATGAGTTTTGCTGCTAGTGCCCATGAAAAAGAACATCATGAGAAAGGTATGTTTAGTGGGTTAGATACGCCTGCAGCTAAAATAGTTATTGCATTCCATCACGCGCTTAATACGGGAGACAAAATCACTGCGAAGAGCCTACTGGCGGATGATGTGACTATTTATGAAGGAGGCGGAGTTGAGAGGAGCGCAGATGAATATGCTCAACATCATATGAATTCAGATATGGAATATCTATCGTCAGTGACAAATAAAGCGTTGGAGCATCAAGTCAAAGTTCTGGGCAACACAGCAATCTCCGCATCGCGGTTTCTGGTCAATGGGATGTTTAAGGGGGAAGAGAGAGACTACCAAAGTATGGAAACAATTGTCTTAATCAACACCGAAGGAGAGTGGAAAATCAAACATATTCATTGGTCAAATTGATTCGATTAACTACCCGAGAGAGCTCGTATGAAAAAATTTTTAATCATAATCATTTCGTCTTTGTTATCTTTTTTCACTTTCGCTCATGATAACAATGCAACTGATAAAGATCAGATAAAAGACATTATAAAGCAAATTGAATATGGCTGGGAGAATGGAGACGGTGCCCCCTTTAAAAAGCACTTTTTCGACTTTAAAGGCGCAAGATACTTTGAATCTGGCGGACAGAATGTAGGGTTAAGTGACTTGATAGAGCATCATGTTGAACCAGAAAAGGATGCCTTAGTTTTCTTAAGTTTAGATTTTTCTAACATTCAAACTCATGTAGAAGATGATTTTGCTTGGACACTCGTTGATACAACCGTTCAAGGAAAGGTTAGGAAGTCTGGAGAAACTTTCAACAAAACGGGGTTTCAAACCTTTCTTTTTAAAAAAGTTAACGGTGAGTGGCTGATAGTTCACACGCATTCCTCTAGTAGAAATCGTGCAAAAGACTAGCGAAATAAATGTATTGAAAGCTACTTTGGTAATATCAACGGTAGCTTTCCAGTTTGCTCAATATCAGAACCATCTCGGCTATCCTATTGTCAAAATGCCTTACACTTCATATTGGCACGAACTAAGCTTCCCGCCAGCCAATGAACCCTTGGTATTCGTTTTTGCACAGATTTTTAATCAACATCGAATCCTTAAACACTTGTCCTCCCAACCTACATTTTGTTCCACATACGCTATTCTCAAAAGGTGCAGAGAAATATGAAAATCGTTTATTTTGGAAACGACTTATTCTCGAATTGTTTGTTACTTCTAATTAAAAATAGATTGAACATTGAACGCGTTTTTATAAACGATGTTCAGGAAAATGCGAGCTTCATCAAACGAATTTGTCGTAAATACAATATTGTTTATTCCACTGAAAAACCAAGTATCGTGACTCTTAAAGGATATTTAAATGACGAACAGACAGTCTTTGTTGTAGCCGATTACGGATACAAAGTACCCACAAACGAAATAAAATATGCGATTAATATCCACCCATCTTTACTACCCAAAAGTAGAGGCCCAACCCCACTCACCTACATTATCGACAACCCTGAGAACGCGGGTGTTAGCATTCATAAACTCACTGAGAAACTTGATGCAGGTAGCATCCTAATCCAAGAGAAATTTGAGGTCGAAAACAATGAAACGATTTCATCATTGATGGTCAAGTCTCAGTTACTCGCAGAAACTCTGTTAGAAGAATTACTTAATAACTTTAATGAGCTTTATAATAACGCCACACCTCAATTGGAAAAGCTAGCGTCATTCCAAAGTCTACCTCCAGTAAAAAGAAGGTTTGTAAATTGGGATCAAAACACCGCTCAATTTAGTCATGCCCTTCGACAGTATGGGCACTTTGGGATTCTTATTTCGTTAGATAACGCGTTATATATCGCAAATGATGTCGAAGTCACAACTTTCAGTCACGATTTCACGTGCGGTAGCATAATCTTTGAGGATGCACTGATTAAAAGCATTGCTATAAATGATGGCTATGTTGTACTTTCTAAGCGTAGTTTAAGGCTATATGAATCAAGAGTACTAAACTAGTTGATTACGGCTTTAATGTTTAAAGGTGCTAAGCACTTTTTTGTGTTGTGTTGATCTACGTCAAAGTAAGAATAACGGAATACCGCTACTATTCCCTTACTCACTGATGGAGTTTATTGTGTCAGGCATTTATAAGTGGTTTAAATTAGTACTAATAGCTGCGCTGCTTTCACAGCACGGCTTTGCTATGACGAACCCAATTAAATGTGATGGTCACGACACATCAGAATCTCATATGTCCTCAAATGATTCCTTATCAAGCGTAGAACATACTACTTTAAATAATCACACACTTCATTCAGAAAAGAACCAGGATGTACAGCACTGCGAAGGAAATGATCAATCGATATGCGCGTGCTGTATAGGTGCTTACTGTGCAACTTCTTTAACCCAATTTTGTATACTTTCAAATATTGAAATTCTGATAAGTGAAAACATTAAGCAAAGCTCATTTTCAGATATAAATATTACCCCTTTAATTGGTATACACTCTCCTCCCTTCCACCCTCCGATTAAGAGCTACACATAAACTCAGTGAGGCTTTTCTCTAAGTTTTCTTTACTAATCAATTGCAATCAAAGAATGTCTTAGACGATCAACTGCTTAATTAATATACATTAAGACACTGTTTGCTATCAGTAAACGAACAGCAAGTATTATCCGCCTCACTTACAAACGCATTACATCTTAGAACCGAAAGTTTCACGAGTTACATGCCTATTGACTCGCGTCCCACAAACAGGTTTAGCCTTTAGGTATAAGTAAAATTTTAGGTTAAAGACATCGGAACAACTATGAAAGTAAGAGAGATCGCAAGCGCCTTGGCTACAACGCCAGATACTGTTCGCTATTACACGCGCTTGCAGTTAATAACGCCGGCAAAATCTGACAATGGTTATAAATTCTATTCAACGAAAGATGCTTCCAGGTTGCGGTTTATATTAAGTGCAAGGCATTTAGGTTTTTCAGTTGAAGATATCAAGCAAATTCTCAGAGAAGCAGATAATGGAAAGACCGCTTGTCCCCTAGTTAGAACCTTAATTGCAAGAAGGCTAGCAGAAACAGAAAGACAATTTAAGGCAATGTTGTTACTCAGGCAAAATATGATGCTGGCAGTAAGGAAATGGGGAGCAATGGGTGACAAAGCCCCATCCTCACACGTGGTCTGTCATTTAATAGAAGAGTTTGAACACACCGTCCTGGAGGAAAACATAAATGACAGAACTTAATGCAGGTGTTTCTTCAGAAAAATTGTTGTCCGTCAAAAAACAAGTCTTCTAAAAATAGGAAAAAAGGAGAGCACTATGAGTGCAGAAGTAACACAGCGACAATTAGTGATAGAAGGCGCCGGATGTGCCAGTTGCGTTGGAAAAATAGAAGCTGCCTTGAAGCAGACGCCGGGAGTGCAGAATGCCGAAATGAACTTTGCAGACAGAACAGTACTTGTATCGGGTACAGCGGATTCTCAATTATTGGTTCAAGCAGTAGAGTCCGTTGGTTACAACGCAAAGCCTTTCGAAGATAAGCCTGACACTGATGTAGTCGATGAAAAAGAAGCAGCGGATAGGACCTATTACAAAAAGCTGATGCGAGATACTTTCATTGCGCTTTCGCTAGGTATCCCTCTAATGACTTATAGCATTGTTGTCGACGAAATGACGGTCGAGACTAATGTCGAGAGGTTGTTGTGGCTAGCAGTTGGCCTACTGACGCTGGGTGTAATGTTCTTTTCCGGCCGGCATTTTTACATCGGTGCGTGGAAGAGCTTTAAAAATCATTCTGCCAATATGGATACACTCATTGCACTTGGTACAGGCACAGCATGGTTCTATTCGATGTTGGTAGTGTTGGTACCTGAAGCAGTGCCGTTAATGGCAAGGCACGTTTATTTTGAAGCTACAGCTATGATCATTGGTCTAATTGATCTGGGGCTTGCCTTAGAACTAAAAGCCCGCGGAAAAACCTCAGAAGCAATCAAACGTTTAATTGGATTACAAGCGAAAACAGCCACGGTTATTCGCGACAATAAAGAGGTCCAGGTCGCTATCGAGCAAGTGCTTTTTAACGATGTCATCAAAGTCAGGCCTGGAGAAAAAGTGCCTGTTGATGGTGTGGTTGTTGAAGGCCATACGTCAATCGACGAGTCAATGCTAACCGGGGAACCGATGCCAGTTGAAAAATCACATGACGATGAAGTCGTTGCTGGAACTCTCAACAAGTCAGGAATGTTTCTATTTAAAGCAACTCGAGTAGGTAAAGACACGGCACTGGCGCAAATCATTGCAATGGTTAAACGCGCACAAAATTCAAAGCCGCCTATTGGGCGCTTGGCCGACGTGATATCCGCTTACTTTGTTCCTGTGGTCATGATTATATCTGTGCTCAGTGCGCTAGCATGGCTGAACTTTGGGCCTGAGCCCGCACTGGCATTTGCCATAGTTTCGGCCACCACTGTATTGATCATTGCTTGTCCATGTGCATTGGGCCTAGCCACGCCGATGTCAGTTATGGTGGGGGTTGGAAAGGCTGCTGAAGCCGGCGTGCTAATTCGCAACGGCGAAGCGCTACAAACGGCATCAAAAATCAGTGTGATGATACTGGATAAAACCGGAACGATTACGGAAGGTACACCCAAGGTCACTGACATAATTTTAGCCAATTTCAGTGATGAAAAGACAGTGCTGCAATTGGCAGCTAGTCTGGAAAATGGTTCAGAGCACCCATTAGCAATGGCGATAGTAGAAAGTGCCCACGACCAGGGCATTGAGCTGCTGAAAACCGAAGAGTTTAATGCGATTACCGGTATGGGGGTTGAAGGCCGTTGTGAAGGAAAGGCCTTATTGTTTGGTAACAGCAAGCTTATGGCTTCAAAAGGGGTGGGCATAGGTAATTATTCAGAGAAAGCACAAACACTGGCCAAAGACGCCAAAACTCCCATGTATTTCGCTGTAGATGGACAACTTGCTGCCATCATAGCGGTTGCCGACCCGATAAAACCTGACTCTGTTTCTGCCATCAAGCGTCTTCAGGCTAATGATATCCGGGTCATCATGTTAACGGGGGACAACAAAGAAACTGCTGCTGCAGTGGCAAAGAAAGCGGCAATAAGCGAGTTTTTTGCTGAAGTATTGCCCGAAGATAAGGCCAACAAAGTACATGAATTACAGCAGCAGAGAGAAGTAGTGGGTATGACTGGTGATGGAATTAACGATGCTCCGGCTCTTGCCTTGGCTGATGTTGGCTTTGCCATTGGTACAGGAACGGACGTTGCCATTGAAAGCGCCGATATCACCCTGATGCGCGGCTCGTTGCATGGTCTGGCCGATGCTATAGCGGTTAGTAAAGCCACCTTGCGCAACATTAAGCAAAACTTGTTTGGAGCCTTTATCTACAACGTAGCAGGTATACCTTTTGCGGCGGGCGTGCTCTATCCATTTTTCGGAGTATTGCTAAGCCCAGTTATCGCCGGAGCCGCCATGGCATTTTCTTCGTTAACAGTGGTATCAAATGCGAACCGGCTTCGCCTATTCAAGGCAAAGGACCACTAAGGAGTTTTCTTATGATGATAATTAATATTGTGGGACTTACGGGTATTGCACTGATTATTTGGTGGTTTTGGTTATACAAGCCTGATCAGACAGTTACTGAAAGTAACGAAATACTCATAGAAGTAAAAAATGGCGTGTACTCACCAGCGTCTATTCAGGTAAACGCAAACCAATCTGTTACGTTGAAGTTTTTGCGCAAAGATGAGTCTCCCTGTTCCGAAGTACTGCTAATTCCTTCATTAGATATCAGTGAGCAGCTAACGCTTAATGAGGTAACACCAATTCACCTCGAAAACGTCCCACAGGGCGAACATACTTTTCACTGCCAGATGCAGATGTATCGCGGTGTTCTTACGGTGGTATAGGAGGAGTCATGAAAAACAGTCACCCCAGATTTTGGTCAACACCTACAGGGTGGGCAGCATTAGCGATGATCGCTGCCGTTACTTATTTTTTAATTTTCGAACATGGTCATCATGTCCTTCAGTTTCTTCCCTATTTGATTTTATTGCTGTGCCCATTCATGCATATATTCATGCACAGTAGCCACGGTAAACACGGACACGCCCACGAACATTCTCGCGACAGTGACAATAAGCAGAAAAGTTTTCAGGAATTGAGTGATAACAACGCGGCTTATCGTGATGGATACATTCAGGGGTTGGAGGAAGGCCGAAAGGAGTCACTTAAAAAGGACAACCAAGATGAATGATACATATGATTATGGCTTATGGTCAATGGTGATACTGAACTCAGCTATTTTTATCTTTTTTGCATTCAGTTTTGTAAAGCCAAAATCTTCCACCGACTGGCGAAGTTTGGGGGTATTTTCTGCGTTTATTGTAGCCCTGTTTACCGAAATGTATGGCTTCCCACTGACTATTTATTTCTTGTCAGGATGGCTTGCTGAAACCTATCCGGAAGTAAACTTTTTTGCGCACGAAAACGGACATCTGTTGCATACTTTCTTTGGTTTTAAAGGCGACGCCCACTGGGACCCATTTCATATCGCCAGTATGGTATTTATTGTTGCAGGATTCTTTATCTTGTCCTCAGCATGGAATGTGCTGCACCACGCTCAGAAGAACCATCACTTAGCTAAGACTGGATGGTATGCGCGGTGTCGCCACCCTCAATATTTAGCCTTCATACTGATCATGTTCGGTTTTTTGTTGCAATGGCCGACCATTCCCACACTGGTCATGTTTCCAGTTTTAGTTGTTGTGTATGTGAAACTGGCAAAGCGTGAAGAAGCTCTGGCTATTGCTGAATTTGGCGATGAGTATGTGAGCTATATCAACACGACACCTGGCTGGATCCCAAACCTCAACTTTAAATTAAAAGGTGAAAGCCATGAAAAAATTCACTAAATCAATCATTTTTTCAACCACATTAGTAATGGCTGCAACATCGCAAGCTCAACAAATGGAAGAGCATGAGCATAAGGGCTCAGACAAGCCAGAGATTCAAACGGGAATGCCTATGCGTGGCCAAGATATGCATATGATGAATGCAAAAATAAAGTCGATGAAGGAAGAAGTTAACGCTATCAAAGAAGAAAAGAATCCCAGCAAGCAGCGTGAAATGATGAAAAAACACATGCAATCCATGATGGGAATGATGCATATAATGCACGAAAAAATGGAAGGGCAACCCATGCAAAACCAAGTTGATATGGCAGAAAGGCATCTTAAGATGATGGAAGTAATGATGTCGAAAATGGATGGAAGCCATTCACCCGAATCTCAGAAACATTCAAATTAACACCCGAGGAGAAAGATATGAGTGATTTAGACCACAGAGTCGGTGTCAGAGAAGCAAATTTAGTCGTTCGGAATTTACGGCTCAGCAATGTCTATGAGGCAAATTGCGAGCCCCTAATTGAAGAGATTGACAAGCTCTTTGGCATTGATGAGGTGAGCTACAACATCAAAGAAGGGGCTATTCACCTGGCATATGATGCGACACATATCGATTTAGACGGTATTGAAGCGATCATTCGAAAACACGGCGCAGATCTTCACAATGACTGGTGGACACACACAAAAGAAGGTTATTACCAGTTTGTAGATCAAAATATAAAAGACAATGCGACGCACAAACCGTGGAGTTGCCACCACTTGCCGCAGGGCGCTCACAGGAAGCGTACATAACCTTAATGTGCTCTACGTTCTCACTCAACAACAATGCTGAGCGATGTCGTTACATTATGGGGTTCTAGGGATTTTCCCCTCTAAAAAGACTTAATCCTCTGTAGACCACACCAATAAATGGCTGCGGAGGTGGGTTACTACTTATAAGTGTGGCAAATTAGGTAAATA
>NZ_JAYMEU010000052.1:0-9401 GCF_037029575.1 Alteromonas sp. CH_MED4-4
CCTAACGCAGTGCATAATAGAAAAGGCCAGCTTCGAGAGCTGGCCTAATAACTGTCAACCTATCTTAGGACGGGTCAAAGAACTTATTTTCTTGCACTCCATATTGAAGTAACGGCTGCTGCTTGCGAATGGCAGCGTACTCTGCAATAGATTTGTACAGCGGGTGCTGAGGGTTGAAGTTGTCATTTTTGGTGGTTTGCTCAGTACCTAACAACGTATTGTCGTTATAGCTAGCTACCTTAGATGGCATCATATCTTCTCTGGCATCCACATCGTTACCATCACCGGTAAAGCCTTGCTCATCGCCATAGTAAACGACGGGTACGCCGCGAGAGAAAAACATCATGGCATGTGCCAGCATACTGCGCAGCAGCTTTTCTTCGTTAGACGCATTGGGTAAATGCTTATTTAAGAAGAAGCCCGGGCGACCCATATCGTGATTGCCTAAAAAAGTAAGCAGTTGATTAACGTTGCTGTCTTCGTCATTGTAAAGATGATCTTGTGCTATCAGCGTTTCAATGGTCGACACTGGCTTGTCTTCAAAGAACACGCCTCCCACCGCACTTTGAAATCCAAAATCAAGCACGGCAGGAAGTTTACCCTCGGTAGTGAATGAACTTAGCGCTTCAGGGTTTGGGTCATACACTTCACCAAATACATGAAAGTTCTCAATTCCCTCAGCTTTAGCGTGCGCCATAATTGCCGGTGAGAATGCTTGCCAAAATGGCAACTGAACGTGCCTTACCGTATCAATTCTAAAGCCGTCTGGTTTAAATTCACTGATAAGCTTGGTGTAAATATCAATCATCCCTTTAACCACTTCAGGGTCTTCAGTATTGATATCATCTAACCCATTAAAATCGCCATATAAACTATTTTCACCTTCAAAAGTTGTATCACCTTGATTGTGGTAAAAGCGCGGATCGTTTAGCCATTCTGGAAATTTCTCACCCTGCTCTTTTTCTGGAACAAAAGCACGGTAAGTCCCTTGCTCTTTCACTTCCTGCAAGCTGCGATAAGTGCACTGGTCTAGTCCACTTTTAAACGAACCGTCGGCGTTGTGGCACTCTTCATACTTAATCACGTCTGCCGTATGGTTAGTAATGATATCGAAAAATACTTTAATATCTTTTTTATGCGCAGTGTCAATCAAGCGCTTTAAATCGGCGTTACTGCCAAAGTGAGGGTCAATTTCGGTGAAGTCGACTATCCAATATCCATGGTGGGCAAATCCGCCTTTCTGCACAGCTTTATTACGCAAAATAGGTGTCATCCAGATAGCGGTGATCCCCATAGATTTCAGGTAATCCAGCTTTTGTTCGATGCCCGCCATGTCGCCACCATGAAACGCCCATTTAGACGTTGTGTCGAGACCTCCGTGAGAGATCGATCCTTTTGGTGCCCCGCTGTCGTTACTTACATCGCCATTGTTAAATCTGTCTGGCATAACGAAGTAGAAGACGTCTTCGCGCACGTCGCGCTTTAAGTAACTACTTTGTGGCTGTGCCGCATTGTTGTTCTCGCCACTGTTCGTCGCACCGCTGTTAGGGTCTCTATTGTTAAGAGATGGGCTGCAAGCAGTTAACGCAAGCAATATTGCGGTAAAGGCCATTGTCATTTTAGATGTTTTTTGAATCATTAACCTGTTCCTTAGTAGGTTAAAACTGAGCAGTAATATTTTGAGCTAGCGCTTCGTCATCAAACTCGGCCATACCGCTAATTCCCATTGCACCCACTACTTTGCCTGCCTTATCTTTTACAGGTACACCACCCGCCATACCTGTGATGCGAGGGTCGGTCCAAAAGTTAATGGTTTTGCTCGTTTCTTTTGCCCACGCAGCAAGCTGACTGGTTTTTTGCCTGTCTCTGGCTGCCGTATAAGCCTTGTTCTGCGCTAGTAGACAGGTTTGCGGGCTAGTTTCATCCATACGAGAGAACGCGATAAGCTCACCCACACTGTCTACAACAGCAACGGCAATGTGTTGATTGTTTTCTTGCGCCCAATGAATGCTATCTGTAATCATTGATTGAGCTTGCGTTAAAGAAATAGAACCCATCATGGTAACTCCACCCCTTTTGCACTTACGTACAATGCGTACCAGTCTTCCCGAGTAAGCGTCACGGTAACGGCTTCTGCACTTGCTTTAATACGCTTGGGGTTTGCCGAACCAACAATTGGCTGAATGTTGCTGGGGTGGCGCATTAACCAAGCCAACACGATTGCGTCGGGCGATACACCATATTTTTGCGCTAAGGTCGCAACGAGTTTTTTAGTCGCTTCTTCTTGCGCAGTTAGCGTGGCGGGTGCTCCGGTATATTTACCCTGGCTTGCTGGCCCCCACGACTGCATTTGAATGTTGTTTTGCTTTGCGTATTGAAGTGTGCCCGCTGTAAAGTTCACATGCTGCCCATCTGGGTTACCGACATAAATACCTTCATCCACAAAGCCTAAGTTAGTAAGACTCATCTCAACCTGATTCGCAATAAGCGGCTGATTAATATAGTGATTAAGATGCTGCATTTGTACGCCGCTCATATTCGACACGCCAAAGTGCTTAACCTTACCGCTATCAAACAAGGCATCAAATGCAGCGGCAACCTCCTCTTCTTCCATCAATGGGTCTGGGCGGTGCAGCAAAAGCAGGTCGAGATATTCCGTATTTAATCGCGAAAGCGTGTTTTCAACAGAAGTGACAATCCAGTCTTTCGAAAAATCGTAACGTTTGGGCCCGTGTTCATCTTCAAAACGAATCCCACATTTAGACTGAAGCACTATCTCTTCCCGTAAGTTAGGGCGTGCTTTTAACACTTCACCAAATGCTTGTTCTGCTTTACCCATTCGGTATATATCAGCATGATCGAACACGGTAATACCGGCTTCTAGCGCAGCATCGACCGCCGCAAACGCATGCTGGATTTGATCTTTGGTTAATGGGTTAAAGTCCCACTCTCCACCAATAGCCATACAGCCGTAAACCAGCTGACTGGCGTGTGAAATGTACTGATTTAGAGGAAGGTTTTTCATATACACCGCTCGCAAAAAAGAATTAATAAAGGCCTTTCGGATAGCTCAAGTTTACGCTTGCAGTTACCACCTTTCAGCGCACAATAGCGAAATCATTATTCTTTATAGCGAATAGCTGTATTCCATATATAATCACTAACTCTACATTTTCTGATGTGACGTTGCTCAAGACGCAGTTTTTCGAGCATGTTGTGAATATTTATCTCCGATTTAATCTCGTGTAAAAAGTAACTAGCCAATGAAACCACATAAAAAAGTCGAGCGATTGATGCTGTTTAGTGCGGTAGCAGAAACCTTAAGCTTTGGTGCTGCGGCAGAGAAAATGCAGATATCGAGGGGCTACCTGTCGGAGCAAATAAGGGAGCTTGAACTTGCGTTAGGCGTAAAGTTGCTGCAGCGCTCAACACGCCAAGTAAGTCTTACCAACGAAGGTAAACAAGTGTACGCCGATACACAGAAGATTAATCGCAGCGTGGTAGAGCTAGAGCAAAATTTAGTACGTGAGCAAACGCAGCTGGAAGGAATAATCGCCATTACGGCGCCGAATATGTTTGCGCACTACTTGTTAAGCGAACTGTGTTTTTCCTTCTCGCAGCAGCATCCTGATGTTTCGTTCCATTTAGATACCAGCTATCAAAGGCACGACTTAAACCGAGGTCATTTCGACTTGGCGTTTCGCTCTACTAACAACCCGCCGCAAGATATGGTGGCCAAGCCATTATTTACTTATAGCCACACCATAGTTGCAGCACCGCAATACCTTAAGCAAGCCGGCACACCCAAAGTGTTGAGCGATTTAGATGCGCACCAGTGCTTTTGCGGCCCCGACCAAGATAACTGGCTCATAAACGGTAAGCGCACAGCGGTTAAAGGCTGGTTAAAACTTAATGATAATCTGGCGCTCATTCAGCATGTGCTGGAAGGCCGCGGCATTGCAAGACTGCCAAGCTATGTGGCGAAAAAGCATAGTAAGGCGGGTGAACTGGTCGCGCTTTTTGAAGAAATTAAGCCGGGGTCGACACCGAGTGTGCCTCCAATAAAAAGCACCAGTCAGCTGTTTATTGTGCACCCACAGCGTCCCCATCAATCGCTAAGAATAAAAGCCTTTTTAGACACAGTTAAACAAGCACAACACGAAGGTTATTTTAGCGGATAAGTACTCAAACTGTCAGCGCTTACCTGCCGCTATTCACGTGCGTAGTGAGTAGCAATAAGACTTGAAAGCTTCGCTTAGGCTTTTCATTCCTTGGCGTACTATTATCGACGTTAAAGGGTAAATCAAACAGGCTGATAAATATTATCCCAGTAGTCATCAAGTATCTTCACAGCATCGTTAAGCGCCCGCGCCACAAAAATATCGCCGTATTGTTCGACTAGCTCCATGTCCACCAGCTTATTAATAGCGTCAGTAACGTCGAAATCGAGCGCACAATCAAGCTCTTCTGAAAAGTAACTTTCTATTACACTATCGAGCGTTGCTAATGTCATTCCACCAGCGGCAATCTCGCGCTCTGCACGCACCGCGCAGAATGCAGCACCACCTTCTACAGACACTTCACTACATTTCAGCAAAAATGTATAAGCCAACAAAGCTTCTTTGCAGTCCTCTTCCTCTGCTGCATCAATTAACGTATGAAACACGCCTGCATTATTGTCTAAATTTTTAAAATAGAGGTTGTCAGACAAGGCTTTCATAAACCTGATTTTTCTGTTTTTAAACTTTGTCCATTCCTTAAAGATAAAGCTGCCGAATACACCCATGCCAATACCAAAAGTTATTAGGCTTTGCTTAGTCAATTCCACTTCATCGTCTTTAAAGCCAAGCCAAAAGGCCAGAAAAGATGCCATGAGAAGTAGCGAGGCGCCTAACTTAGTCACTAGCACCACGGTGCCACCTATTGCCGCCGATGCACTAATGATCAACTTATCTAGTGGACGCATTTTGACTTCGCTATTGGGAAACAGCATCTCCAAGTCTGCTTTAGGTACGTTTTGGAAAAGCTTTACTATGGTGGAGCCAGGTTTAAAGGTGACTGGCGTATGCCCTTTCTCTTTGAAGTAGGCTTCATCTTTAAAAGTGATATAAACGGCCACTTTGTCGTAGTTGGTAAATGACACCTGCTTTTTTCGCAACCCGAAAAAAGTACGCAGCGTTTCAGTTTTTACCGACTCACCCCGTCGATAAAACACCACATCTTCAAAGTCTTCGAAGCTAACCGCTAGGCGCACTTTAAACAGCGACTCTTCGTTTAATGCTGCTTCTAAATCTTTGTTTGTGACTTTTTCAAAATTGGCTGCGTTTAATAGATTGGCAAACGCACTCGAAAACGCCTTTTGGCTTTGCTTCCTAGTAGCTTCACTTGAAGGTGTAAGATCGCGGGTGTCTTTGTTTGGATCAAAGTCGTTATAGCTATCTTTCAGACCCTCAAGTTGCTCATGATATTGATAGTGTATGCGATTAACGAGCAATGTTGAGAACGTACGAAAAAGAGTCCTCTCTTGCACAATTACGTTTTCCCACAATCTACTAACATCATGTTTGCGAAATGGGATAAAGCGTTCTAATGGCATCGAGTGGTCTTATTAGTTCGAATGTTTCTTGTTAGATAAAAATAGTTACCGTACTGTAACAATGAAAACAACCACTTATAAATAAATTAAGCCTAATTGATAATGCCTTAGACATAGGCTTCGCCTAATATCTAAACGACATAAATGTTAAATATAGTTAACATAGACTACACTAATTCTTAATTATACTTGTAATTTTCGGAGACGTTATGTTCGTATCAAGTTCTCGATACAATAATGACATTTCGGCTCTTAGGGACGAAAGCCAAGGCTTGCTTGGTACGCTGGATGCGTTCAAAAACACAATGGCCTATGCCATCTATAGTACCGATGGACAGTGCACATTTGCCTCTCCCGTATTACTTTCCATTTTGGATTACTCAAATTCAACCGCAACGTCGTTTTCCCATGCGGCAATGCGCGTTGAAGGTGTTGAACCTGAGTCACAGTACAAATCGTTTTGGCAACACTTGGTCAATGGCGGCAGCTTTAGCGACACGGTTGCAAGAAAATCGGCGTTAGGTGAAACGAAGTGGCTTAAGGCAAGCTACGTAGCGGTGAATAAGCATGGCGTTACAGAAATTCATGCCATTTACCACGATATCACTGAACATGAAAATGCTTATTTTGCCGGTAAAGCAGCGACGGACGCACTAAACAAGTCGATGGCGGTAATTGAGTTTCATCCTGATGGAACAATTATCACGGCAAATGAGAATTTTACTGCAACAGTGAAATACAGTTTGGCCGACATTCAAGGTAAACACCATCGCATGTTCTGTCGCGATAAGTTTTATCAAGAAAATCCTAATTTTTGGGATAACCTTGCCCGGGGTAATTTCTCTTCAGGCCAGTTTGAGCGCGTAGATGCGCACGGTAACGCATTGTGGTTGGAAGCAACGTACAACCCCGTGTTTGACGCTTCGGGCCGAGTAGTAAAAGTTATTAAATTTGCATCTAACATTACCGATGCAATTAACGAAAAGAATGCAATCGCACAGGCGGCGGAACTCGCAGTATCAACGGCAGAAGAGACGTCTCAAATTGCCCATGAAGGTGCCTCGTCACTTCAACGAAGCGTTGAGATTTTCAATACAGCCATGTTAGAAGTTGAGCAAACCAATCAACTTATGCACGAACTGAGTGAGCAATCGCTAAAAATTGAAACCATTGTGACAACGATTAGTGGCATTGCTGAGCAAACCAACCTTTTAGCACTAAATGCCGCTATTGAAGCTGCACGTGCAGGCGATCAAGGTAGAGGATTTGCTGTAGTAGCAGATGAAGTGAGGCAGCTAGCGCAACGTACCAGCGATTCGACTGTGGAAATTGAAAGTGTAGTGGCAGAGAACAGAAAGCTTGCTGACAAATCCACGAAGAAAATGGCAGGCGTTAAAGACAGTGTTGACCAAAATAGTCAACAGATTGCGCAAGTGCAAAGCATTATTGATGAAATTCAAAAAGGCGCATTGAATGTATCTGAAACTGTATCAGGTATTCTACGCTAGCAGTCATGTTAAATTAGTAAAAAGGGCTGTTGTATCATCAACAGCCCTTTTTTTTAAACCCGCTTTTTCACACAAACGATTTTTCGCGTACGCATACGTACAAGCCTAGCACCGTTTAATTGTGGGGGTTATTTTGCGTGCACCACGCTAGCAATCTGCTGCTGTTGAATATTCAGGTATTTCTTGATGCTGTCCCCGTTCTTGCCATATTGATCAACAAACGCAGCGACAGATAGTCCGTTACACGTCATGTCCTGTGCTACGTACTTTTTATCTAGCGCAGATTCTTTAATTTGTTCATGTAGCTTCCACTTGTTCCCGGTAGCGGCAGCAACGCAAAGGTTAGAGGTGACCGAATCGTCGGTAGGCTTAAATTCTACAGAAGCTAAAGCACTTCCGGTGAACACAGAGGTAAGAGCAACAATAGCGATAGCAGTAATACGTGATTTCATAGCATGATTTCCTTATTGGGACGAAGTTACGTTGTTGTGGCGTTACGCCTTGGCCACACTCATATTCACTATTACAATCACTGCGCCAACTTTACAAAGCTATTTAAATTCAAAAACTTAACTACAAACCCAGAAATAAGCACCCGCTAGAACAGTAAACGAAATACGACCTTTCAAGATAATTCGCCAAATAGTAGTATTTTTGACCACTGCGTTCTATCTGAGCCTATCGTCGTCTAAAATTTCGTTTTATTGAGCGATAAAACACACTGCTTACCTTATTTGGCTTAAATAAAAAATTGTCTTAGCTTACAATGCGCTGATGACTTATCCCGTTCCAGCTAAACAGGTTGAAACCCTGTACGAAATTAAGAAAAGCAAATTCATTGCTTGTGCCGGCTTTGCAAATTCTCGTGAAAGTGCAATGGCGCTTTTAGATAGTGTGAAACAACGGTATCCCGACGCCAGACACCATTGCTGGGCTTATGTTTTTGGCAACCCTAACTCGCCAAGTAGCGCGGCGATGGCTGATGACGGCGAGCCTAGCGGCACTGCCGGTAAACCCATATTAAATGTACTCCAGCACAAAGATATCGGCGACATCATGATTATTGTCACGCGTTATTTTGGCGGAATTAAATTAGGTGCGGGGGGATTGGTAAGGGCTTACTCGGCTGCAGCACAGCAAGCCATAGATGCTCTTGAGGTAAGACAAGAGATAAAGCTGGAAGCGCTTAGCGTAGACATCGATTTCAAACATGAGCAGTTTGTACGTCACTTGGTAGAGCAAGCTCAAGGTAAAATTGCGAACTGTAACTATGGAAGCAGCGTGGTAATAAATGTTGAGCTACCTTTAGATGCACTTCAAGACTTTAAAAAGCAGATGGCCCCATTGCTTTTTCAGTGTCAGTTGAAAACGAGTAAGTCCTAGAAAACAATAAGCAAGTGATAAAATTAGGGCTAGCTTTTGATGGTTTCTATATGTAAATAAAAAAGGCTCTGAAAACCACCAGAGCCTTACCTTTTAATCACACATAACTAGGGCCTGTTAACCTTATCCTTTAAAGGTGCCTCGAATGGGGTAGTTGTTATCTGGGTTACGTATAAACTCCAAGCCTGATACAAGTTGCTCTAAGTCAGGGCGCACAAACGGCGCGTTTGCTATTTCAGCAATATGAATGTCGTTTTTTTCATTCACTACAAATAGCGCAGGTTCAGCAAAATTGTGGTCGGTTTCTTTATCTGAACGCGGCTTGGAGATGTATAGCCCAAGTTTTTCCATATCTTCTTGCGAGAGACCGTAAGCAATAGGGAACGTAATCGACAGGTCGTCTAGATGCTCATCGAGCTGTGCTTTGCTGTCACCACTTACAGCCACCAAATCAATATTGAGCTCACGTAGACGACCTTTATAATCTTCTAATTTGTTCAGGAATTTAGTACATATTGGGCAGTGTTTACCGCGATAAACAACCACCATTTTCCAATCACATCCCTCTTCTTTATTGGTAAGCGACACCGTTTCCCCTGTCGATAGGGTTGCTGAAACATCGGGAAATGTCGTTGCTGGATGCATTTTTTGCGTATACATAAAAACTCCTTAAAGTCGGTTTAATCCTTCAAAGTACAAGCGAGATCGCGATAAACTGCTTTGTACAGATACACATCAAAGTAAAATTCTATACGTTGTACCCAACTTTCAGATCGTTTATTTGAACAATTGTTCAAATTTTTATTATCTTTCCTCTCGCGTTTTCTATACCAGCGACAATCGAGTAGGAGGGAGTTTTACAACTCCCGTCCTCTCACACCACCGGGCATACGGTTCCGTACCACGGCGGTTCA
>NZ_JAYMEU010000053.1:0-8842 GCF_037029575.1 Alteromonas sp. CH_MED4-4
CGCAAACTGGCATTGTCTATGTAATCCAGTAAATATTGCGCTTTGACCAGTCGATTATACTCCGTCAGCGCCTGTAAGGGGTTTTGCGCCCATCCCCTCGAAATCGGCATTAGGAATTAAAACATTGAGTCTGTTATGATTATGAAAAAATAATCAGGACTATATGCCATCGCTGCTGAACAAACAAAACGCATTCAAATACTCACGTCGTTTGAAGTCAAAGAACTTTATGCTCTCCCCAACTTTAGTCACTCCGACAGAGAAGACTACTTTTCACTCGACAAGGAAACTCAGAAACTGGTCAATACGTTGAGGCAAACAGAGACCAGAATCTATTTTATCCTCTTATTGGGTTATTTCAGATCCAGACCAATAATTTTCAATTTTACATTCTCAGATGTTGAACCTGACTTTAACTACGTTAAAGCAAAATATTTCAGCGATAAAAGCGTTCAAGATGAAGATATTCCACCGCGAACCAAAACAGCGTTAGTTAGAAAACTTCTGACTTATACAGGCTTCTCCGTTTACCAGAGCAAGAATGACAAGGCACCTTTACTCAAAAGGCTCAATGTCGTTGTTAAAATCAATCAAGAGCCAAGATATGTGTTTGATGAATGCATTGCTTACTTTGGACAAAACAGGATTGCGTTAGCTGGTTATACGACACTTCAAGATATCATATCGAGTGTACTTTCTAGTGAGCGTAGTCGCATTGAGTCTGTCCTGAACCAAAACCTAGGCAGTGATACAAAAGCTACGCTTCTTAGATTGCTTGATTCCAAAAGCACGTTCACAGATCTCGCTATGTTAAAGCGCATGGCGAAGGATTTTTCAGCCAGCCAAATATCACAAGAACTAAAGACGCATAAAATCATACGTGCGCTTTATCCAGAAATTAAGACACTGATTGCTGAATTAGAGCTGTCACCGAAAAACCTTGAATACTACGCGTCTTTAGTAAAACACAAGTCGGTTTATAAGTTAAAAAGACATGCTGATAGTCAAACCTTGTTATATCTTGTTTGTTATCTATTCTTCAGGTACCGCGAAACTAACGACAACCTCGTTTCTGCATTTATCTATCTCGTCCGAAAGCTTGCTGAAGGAGCAAAGAGTCACGCCAAACAGGGAGTTATCGAAGATATAAACATTGTCAGAACAAAATTGAAATCGGCTGGCAGTCTGCTGAATTACTTCATTGACAGCGATATTGACGATGCATTGACCTTTGGCGATGTACGCAAAAAAGCCTTTAAGTTGCTACCTGCTGAGAACATTAAATTGCTTAGCGAACATCTTGATAGCAATGATTTTGATGGGCGTAAATATGAGTGGCAATTTATTGATAAACAGTCAAGCAAGGTGAGTAAACTTCTACGCTCCTTGTTCATGGCCATAGACATTGAGTTTATCCATTTAAAAGATGATTTACATAATCAGTATGTAACGTTGCGCTCTGAACTCAGTGAATGCAAGGCTGTTAGAACCATCAACCTAGACTTGGTACCCAAAGGTGACCGAGGGTATTTGCAAGGAGAAGTTTCTAAGCAAATAGCTATTCGTTTTGAGTACTTCCTGTATCGTAAAGCAGAGCAACTATTTCAAAACAATAGCCTTACCGTAAAAGAGAGTGTCAATAATCGTAGTCTGAGTTCAGATTTAATCCAGCCAAAAGAATGGCAAAACAAAGACGATATTATTGAAAATACAGGGCTTGATAAACTATCAGCACCAATTAACCAAACCTTGGATGAGAAGCAGTATCAGCTTGAAGTGAAATTGAAAGAGGCTGGCACACATATATTCAGTGGTGACAACAAATACGTCGAAGTTATACCTGGTAAGTCAGAACTAAAATGGTCTATCCCAAATAGCCGCTGGCAACAAACGGTTGATAACCCTCTCTATAATCAAATTCAGCATATGGGTATTGTCGAGCTTATGCTGTTTGTTGACGAAAAAACTAATTACCTCAATGCTTTTACACATATCGCTACCACAAAACAAAAATCATCAGTAGACAAAGAAGATCTGGTTGCCTGCATACTCGCCAACGGTACGAATTACGGCCTATATAAAATGGCCAATATCTCCGACCGTTCGATGGGAAAGTTGCGCAGTGTTAATGATAGTTACATCAGATACGAGACGCTGAAAGAGTCTAATGATCAGATCTCTAATGCCATTGCTATCCTGCCAATATTTGCTTACTACCATATTGATGACAATCAGTTATTTTCAAGCATCGATGGTCAAAAATTCGAGTGTAGGATCAACACCTTTAAAGCCCGTTATTCATCCAAGTATTTTGCCAAAGGCAAAGGTGTCTCAGCGCTGACGTTAGTGTCAAATCATGTGCCAGTGAATACTCAAGTTATTGGCGCGAATGAATATGAAGGTCATTTTGCATTTGATTTGCTTTACAACAATACCTCTGAGATACAGCCAAATACGTTATCCACCGATAACCACGGCACGAATAACGTCAATTTCGCTATTTTAGATTTCTTTGGCTACACCTTTGCGCCTCGATACGCAAAAATGAAACGAGTGTTTTTTGACTTATTTGAAGTTACTGAAGAAGAAGGTGGCCGAATTCAGTTAAAGAAAGACGTTAACTATAAATTAGTGGCTGAAGAATGGGAAAACATTCAACATATCCTTTGTTCTCTTAGCCAAAAGACAACTACTCAAAGCACCATCATTAGAAAGCTCAGTAACGGCAAGAGTCGCACGTTGTCAGCTTTGCATGAGTATGATCGTCTAATTAAAGCGATTTACGTTTTGGAGTACGTTGATAGCTCAACACTACGCCATTATGTTCAGCAAGCGTTAAATAGAGGGGAAGCCTATCACCAGTTAAAACGAGCCATTACCTCAGTCAATGGTAATAGATTTCGTGGTGGTAACGATTATCAGGTGTCTCAATGGAATGATTGTGCGCGGCTCATTTCAAACTGTATTATCTATTATAATTCTGCCTTGTTATCAGCCTTTTTGAAGATCCAAGAAAGAAACGGTAGACAAGATGTGGTAGATATTATTTCTAAACTATCACCGGTTGCTTGGCAGCACATCAACTTGAACGGAGAGTATGCCTTTAACAAAAATCGTAAAGCGATTGATTTGGCAGGTTTGCTTAGTGGTGTGGAGCCTCTGCAAAGTGAATAATAGTTCAATGAGTTGCTTTCTTATAATCACATTGCTAAATAACGATAGAAAGTTGCTTTAGATATAGAAAGTGAATTACAAATAGACTCTATAGAAAGTGAATTATTTTGGTGCATCTGCTTTGCCATCTGGACTTTAGGGTTGTTGATACCGATTTTAGGTCTACCGCCATTCCGTCCTCGTGCTCTTGCAGCAGATAAACCAGCATTGGTCCGCTCTTGGATTAATCGTCTCTCAAATTGCGACAATGCACTAAATATATTGAACATCAACTCACCTGAAGCTGTTGTTGTATCAATAGCACCGTCCTGGATCGATTTGAATCCAATGTCTTTTTCAACTAATGACTCAATCAAATTGATCAAGTGAGACATTGAGCGGCCAAGACGATCTAATCGCCATACTATTAAAATGTCTCCAGATGACAATGTATCAAGACATTTATCTAATCCTGGTCGAGTTGATTTTGCTCCCGACGTTTTATCGGTAAAAATATGTTCAGGAGCACACCCGTTGTTCATTAACGCATCGATCTGTAGATTTAAGTCTTGATCAGATGTACTTACTCGAGCATACCCTATTTTGAGCCCCATAATCTTATTTACATGTTGAAAAATGACTTTATGAGACTATATTAAATGAGATGGGTTTATAAAACAAATAGAACCAATAAAATCAGACCGAGCGGAGAAAATACTTTTCACTCTCATAAAACGGTCGTTTTTTAATACTTTCTTGTTTGATGAATTTATTGATTTAGTATTAATTTAATTAGTTTCTTCATTGAGATACTGACGCTATCATTAACACAGCAGTAGGTGTAAATAGAGGAAGTTCAAACGTCGGCGTTGAACTAAAAGGTATTACCATTGCATAGACTTGAGAAAGAGTTGCTCGACTTAGTTCAATCCGATACGCGCATATTCAGGTTTATTGAACACTCGTCATTGGACGGTATGTGGCATTGGGACTTGGAGAACGCTGAACACTTTTTGGTCCATATTTTTCTTGGTCGAAAGATCGGATCTTGGAACAGGCAATTAGTTCAATTTCTTAAACCGAGTTCAGGTTAGTTAGACCGTCAAGTTCCTTTAGTAATCACGCGACTATACTTTAGGTATGGTCGTAGCTCGTGATATCAATTCCCAGCGTTAAGAACTTAGTTAATAACTTTATTACTTTCTGGCAAATTTTTTAAACAACGTCTTTACAAATTTGCAGATCATTTCTATGGTTATTTTGTGGTATGGACTTTCCAATTGGAAAGCCGTATGACGTTGTGTGGAACTCGCCTTGATTTTTTTGAGTTATTTTGTAGGTTCAAGTAAAACATGTGTTTGCTTTAAAGGTCCAGTTATCTGTTAGGCATTGATGTAACTCATTTTCTGCTGTCATGAACATTAGTAGCAATTTGAATTTCTGAAAAAGGTGGGCATCCTATAGACAGGACCTTACCAAGATTAACTTCGCATTTGTTCTTGGTAACTACTTTTCCAAAAAGGACTGTGAAATGCTACAAGAATCTATTGCTGTAAAAGATGTAAGCCCATTCCATATATCAACTCCATCAGAACTACTTGAAACACCTAAAGAATATCAAGATCTCGTTAAGAGGCAATTGACTGCCCATGCTGAAGGGGAACTTTCTGGAGCTGATGACTATGTAAAATTGTTTTACTTTTTGACAAATGACCCCTACGAGAAAGCAGTGTGCTGCGAATTAGCCAAGGATGAACTTGACCACTATCAAAGAGCTGCGGACATTTTATTAGATATTGGTATAGATACGTCATTTATGCTATCGCAAAACTTGAACGATAGAGCGTTCTACGCGACCGAAGCCGTAAAAAGTTGTCGAAATTGGGCTGAAAGAGCATTGATTTCGACTCTTGTAGAAGACGCTGTAATTGATGTCCTAGAGGAAATGGCTCAAAGTTCCTACAGGCCTATTGCTGACATGTGCCCTCATGTTTTAAAGGATGAAAAACTGCACGTTGGGCATGGATTCAGGATTACGAGGAGCATGTGTAAGACGAAAAATGGATTCAAGCAAATTCAAGAAGCTCTTATAAGAATGTGGCCAGTAACACTTGATACCTTTGGCAGAAGTGATTCCCCAAGGTCAGAATTGTACGTGAAATACGGGTTGAGGCAAAAGTCATATTCCGTTGCACGCAACGAATTTGCGGAAAAGGCCAGAAGAAAATTAGAAGCTCTTGGACTTCATGTACCAGACGATACTGCAAACAGAAAGTTTCTCTAATCTTATGCTAGAAGGATTTGCTTATGAAAGATGTTACCAAAAATGCAATATTTAAAAGGCTTAACGGTGACTTTGAATATTATGCTCGTTATCAACGGATTAAACAAATTAGTTCAAGAGTTAGAGTGTCAGAGTATTTAATCACTACAGCGTGCAATATAAGGTGTAAAGGTTGTTGGTTTTTTGAATATGACTTTGACAAAAGAACAAAAGATTTGTCCAAAAAGGATGAAATTAAAAAGTTTCTTATCTCTGAGAGGAATAGAGGTATCAATACTAGTCTGATTATAGGAGGCGAGCCTACGCTCCATCCCAAAAGACTCGAATTATTTGCTGAGATTATGGAGTTTAATAGCATATCAACCAATGGTCTTAAAGCTTTGCCCAAAGAAGGCTTTAAGGATTTTTCGGTTTTAATCTCTTTGTTTGGTGGTGGCTCTCTAGACGATGACCTGCGAGCGATCAAACCTAACGGAAACTCCTTTTCGGGTCTATTTGAGACTGCTCTTAAGAACTATAAATATGATCCGAGAGCCCATTTCATTTTTGCAGTGACTGAAGATGGAATTGCTCATATCGAAGAGACAGTGAGAAAAATATCGGAAAATGGAAATACAGTCTCAGTTAATTTTTATAGTAAGTATGGTACGAGCGATCCACTCCGGACCAAGTACGAAAAAAGATTACTTGATGAAATTTTGCGAGTCAGGGAGTTGTTTCCAGAGACACTCGCTAGCCACCCTTACTACATTGAAGCTATGGTAACAGGGAAAAGTCACTGGGGAGATTTTGGATATGATGTTTGCCCCAGTGTGAGTGTAGACCATCCACAAAATGCTGAAAGAATTAAGAACGGTAATGCTGTACTTCCAGGATTTAATGCCTACGCCTCAGACTGCAAAACGGTAAACTTTTGCTGCACTTCAGGACATTGCGAGGATTGTAGAGACAGCCAAGCTGTAATGAGTTGGATAATGATAAATCAAAAGAGATTCGTCAAAGATGAAAATCTACTCAAAATATGGATTGAGATTGCAGAGAGCTATTGGCATCAATTTGTATGGGCTCATGATTTCCGCTATTCCGCGCCATCATTGCAAACTAGCGAAAATCTTAATCTGAGAAATCAGCACCATCTTCTAAAGGAGGTTGGCTAATGCAATCTATGCAAAGCGTTCAGGAGCAGAAAGAATATTTGCCAGACGTAGGCTACATCATTGAGTCCCAATTACTCTTAAGTGAGAAGGAAGTAGTAGATGGAGCCAAGTTCATTGGCGATTTAAATCCTGTACATAATGACCCAGATAACGAACAAACAATTCGTCTTGGAGGGATTATTGCAAGTGGCAGCCATATCACTGCAGTATTTTCCGCTCTTCTTCCTACTCACTTCATGAAATTTGGTCCTATGCTTGGAGCTCACATGGATGTAAAGTTCACAGCACCGATAAAACCCAATACAATCTACACTATGAATTGGGTTGTACAGTCAAAGGAGTATAAAAAGAGTCTCGGCGGTACAATTTACGCCAATGCGGGTACTATTATCGATCCAGCTGGCAATGTGACAGTTAGAGCAAACGCAAGCATCATCCTCTACTAGAACTATTTAGAGGGGTGTTGATTGCTAACCCGAAAACGCCCCTCAAGTTTACTTGTTATTATTCGTTCTGAAAATTCAGATGCCGTTGAAGCAGCGATGACAAAGCATATCTGCGGCTCAACTACTGTCCATGCTGATGAAAATGCCGCTTATGATGTATTGAGTGCATACTAAAATAGTACCGACTAAACACACCAGTCAATTGATCTACATGTATCAACTCTCGATATGTTTCTAATTGTTTTGAAGTATTCAAGTGTTTAACAAGTCATTGTTGAAGAGTTGAGAGAGATAGTGGCTTCTTTAGGAAGTCGGTAGCGCTCAATACCATTGATGTCTGGTAAGTAAACATCTAGCACAATGATATCTGGTTTATACAATTGGCAAAACTTAACTGCACTTTTACCGTTTGCAACAATACGGATTTTCTTTAATGCTGTGAGGTTGTTTGATATAAGTTCAGAAGTAATGGCGTCATCTTCAACAATCAGAAGTTGACCTGCGAGTAGCTTATTTACATCTTTAGACATGTGGACACCTCACAACTTTGTCTACTAGTAGTAATAGTCTTGGCGATGTCTACCATTAGTCAAAAGACTATTTCACTGTACGCGCAGTTATTGCTTGAACAAGCATGAGGGTCATTCTCACAGCAGAAGCTTTTATCATTTTAGTTATCTATGCCTATTTTTAATTATTTGGCAGTTTTTCGAAGAATTCACAAAAAGCGCGTTCATTTGGCCGTCATCATTCTGATGCCGATTTCGAGGGGATGGGCGCAAAACCCCTATTTGCCATGGTGATTTAACCTCATCGTGGGTCTAGGCATAACAAAAGCAGGCACAGGGACAAATCTTCCGCTGCTCTTCAGGTTTGCCCATGCTTCGGGCGTTGAACGTCTGCTGTCTGTCTCAAGGTGCCTTTGACTCTGTTAGGCGTAAAGACATCAAGGAAAAACTGGGCTCTAATAAACTCGCCCAATATCAATGATATGATGTGATATCCTGCCTACGGAAAATAAACTCTTTATTTGTTCTTGTTAGGTTGGAATACAAAGTTTTTCAGGAACTGTTATGGAAGATAAAGCTGATTTAGAAGTGTTATTTAAAGGCTATTACCGAGCTAACGAAAAAGCAGTTGAAACCATATGGCGGGATGGTCAAATTATTCCAGACGCAAATGTTCTGCTTGATCTCTATCGATATTCTGACGATGCCCGTGATGCATTTCTTAATCTACTAAACAATCATAGTTCACGTGTTTGGTTACCCCACCAAGCTGCTCTGGAATACTTTCAGAACCGACCCTCTGTAATTAATGAACAATCTAAAAACTACGACGCGACATTGAATGATATCAATGAGTTATATAATTCATTCAACCAGAAAAATCGCCACCCTTTCTTACCTCCGGGGTTGTTGAGAGAGGTTGAAGAGTTATTTGAAAAGCTGAACGAGCATCTCGAAAATTCCAAGAAATCACATATAAAACGACTGAATGATGACGAGATACAGGGGAAAATCACCGAGATAATTGGGAAAAGAGTCGGTCAGCCCTTTGCTAGTGAGGATTTGAAGAGGCTCTTTGAAGAAGGTAAAGCTCGGTATCAGAGTAAAATCCCACCCGGCTATGAAGATGCCCACAAGAATGAAAATGAGAGAAACTTGGTTGGCCAGCAGCGTAGGTATGGTGACCTGATAATGTGGAAGCAAATCATTGCTTATGGGGGTTCTAGGGATTTTCCCCTCTAATAAGACATAATCCTCTGTACATGCCGCCAATAGGAGACTGTGGAGGAGTAT
>NZ_JAYMEU010000054.1:0-7906 GCF_037029575.1 Alteromonas sp. CH_MED4-4
GGACTCTCTTTAATATTTTTTGTGTGGTAACAAAAATATTACCCCAAACCTTCAGGTGCGGGGGAGTCCAATTATCTCGCTGGGACAGTAACACGTGGGCTCTGTCGCTTCGCTATTTTGCCCTACGCGTTTGCGCCCTTTATGCGGGTGTTATGTGCCAAGAGGATAATATGGAATACAGTCCTTTATTAGAAGTTCAAGATCAGATTTTGGTCATCACTCAGTCCACGTTATCCGAGTTAAAAAGTTTTAAGGATAGCGAGTTGTTTGCTGAACTGCCCGGTAGTGTTCCAAACGAAAAACAGCTATTAACTAAACTGTTAGACTCAATTTTAGACACTATCATTAATGGCCTTTTGCAAAATCCATCAAAACTTTGGGTCATGGAAACTTTTTTGCCAGTATTAGAAATCATGCAAATGCAAGACACTGAGGCGAAAGAACACTTCGGGGACCATTTAGAGATAATTATGGATATCCTGAATATAGAAAGCTCAGATGGCTTTTTGAGCTACTATTTGTAAGGATGTATCGGATGGCACATAACAAACAAATTATGTCACTCGCTGCCGCTCGCTGGGACGCAAACACGTGCGCGGCTTCGCCACTATTGCACACGTGTTTGCGCCCCATATTTGGAAGTTATGTTCCAGGAGGAATATGAAAGGTTCAGTAGTGTTAGTTCACGGAGATGAATGGAAGCGTTCCGACGTAGACGAACCTATTGAATGGGCTAAAACTAAGACTTGGGTCAAGGAGCAATGGTCTTCCGACTCTCCCACTTGGGACCATGACCACTGTCAGATCTGTTGGTGGAAATTATTTAGCTCAGAAAATGAGGAGCACGGAGTTGGCTATCATAATCTTGAAAACGATAACTGGCTTTGTACAGAATGCTATGAGCAATTCTTGAACAGTGGAACATAACAATCCAATATAGTCGCTCACTGCGTTCGCTGGGGTGTTATGTTTCAAAGGGAAAAGTAAGATGAAATGGTTTATCTCAACAATTTTTCTGTTGTGCACATCGTTTGTTTGCCATGCGGACAGCACTAAATTCAAAGGTTTTTCTTTTGAACTAGATGGCGAGTGGAAGGTAGTAAATACAAACAGTACAACTCAGACAGTCGCAAACGAAAGTAAAAAACAAGTGTTTATCCTATCTGTCTTTCAGCCTACTTCGATGGAGCAAGGGGTAAATATACTGGCAGAATTAAAGAACTATCTATCAAATCTTAATAAGCAACTGCCGGGTATGGAAACCTTTCAAGAACTTACTCCCTTAAACAAAGTAGAAACGGTACCATGGGAAATCACTGCTTACTCAACGCCGGATAGAGAACGTTTTTTTATTGCAGCGTGTCTTGGTAGTAATTTAGGCGTTCTAATGGTTTCACTCGAAGGCTTGGGTTCTGTGGAGACCGAAATGCCAAAATTCGAACGCATCCTTTCTTCGTTGGAAAGAGATGAAACATAATCGGGTAGCCGGAGGTATCTAGCCTCCAGCCCCCACAACACCCTGCATGCGGCTCCGCACAGGGCGTTTCATTTAGGATAGTGAAGCGCAACCCATCCATCACGTAGCGAATAAAGCCCTTCGGATTTCAAGTAATCAAGTGATAAAGCCTGATTGATCCCCGGAGATTTTGCACTACGCCATGGCCCTTTGCTGGTGATACCACACGCTACCGCAGCTTGAACATGCACGCCCAGTCTCATTAAATGTCGTACTTTGGTGCGCGGTTTTCGCCACTGACGCCAGTAAGCCATTCTCACTCTGCGCCGGATCCAGTGATCCAGTTCTACACAGCGCTGATATCCACTGGCGATACCAAAGTAATTTATCCAGCCTCGTAAATACTGACTGAGTTTAAAGAGTTGGTATTGCATCGATACGCCCCAGTTGCGGTTCGTTAATCGTCGAACCTGTTGCTTAAACTTCATCAGGGTCTTCGGATGCCATTGAATGCGGCCTGCCTTGAAGGTAAATCCAAGGAATTTGCTTTCACTGGTTTTAACGACGTGGCTTTTGGTTGTATTAACAACTAACTTCAAGCGGTGGCGCAGGAATCTGCTGATACTGTTGAGCACGCGTTCACCCGAACGGGGCGTCTTTACCAGTATGGTAAAATCGTCCGCATATCGTGCAAATTCGTGACCCCGTTTCTCAAGCTCTTTGTCCAATGGGTCTAGCATGATGTTTGCCAACAGCGGCGATAATGGCCCGCCCTGAGGAACACCTTCTCGACTCTCACTATAAAACTGGTTATCCCCTTTGGTTTTGCAGAGAATCCCAGCTCGTAAGTAACGTTTAATCAGTTTAAGCAGTCGCTTATCCTTCACTTTGTAGCCAAGGTAGGTCATGAGTAAATCGTGATTAACGCGGTCAAAGAACTTAGACAGATCAACATCTACGGCAAAACGGCGTCCCGTTTTGATAATGCTGTTTACCTGCTTCACTGCTTGTTGCCCATTTTGATGTGGTCTGAACCCAAAACTATTATCTGAGAAGGTTGGGTCGAAAATAGGCGTAAGGACTTGAGCAATCGCTTGTTGGATCACACGATCAACGATAGTTGGGATCCCTAATTGACGTTTTCCGCCATCAGGTTTGTCAATCTCAACGCGTTTCACCGGTGAAGGTTGGTATTGGCCTGAGCGAAGCTCAGTCATAACACGTTTCCAGTTTCCTGCGTTTGCCCAAGCGGGGAAGTCATCAACGGTCATGCCATCAATGCCAGCGGCCCCTTTGTTGGCTCGAACCTGTTTCCATGCCGACACAAGATTGGAAGGCTGGAGAAAAAGTTCGAGTAGATCTGCGCTAAAGGCTGGCTGCTCATCAGTACGCTGAGTCACGTCACTACCGGACGGCATTCGTGTGTTCAAGTCTGACAAGGCTCCTCCTTTGTTCTAAATGTTTCTTGGCGCGTTGTGCAGCAACTTGGCCGTGTCCCAGCCATTACGCTGGGCATTTGGCTACTATGCCGTCTGCTGACTTCTGCTCTATCACCGCCACAGTTACCTGTAACAGCGCTATCGGTTTGCATCGAATTCGCTCGCAGTGGATGATGCGTTTCCTCTGCGCCAAGGCACTTGTATACCAGAGCCTTACTGGTATTCACCGATCGCTCTTAGAGCAGATCTCCCCAGATAAGAGCATGGACTGTCTCTGCACTGCTGCATCATTTACGGTGGCCGTTAGATCACATGGTTTCGTTGTCTTGTGCCAACTCACCTTCAGCCTACGCCTCATATGATGTTCTTGTCCATCAGCTCGCAGATTTGCTAGCGGCTTCCTCCAGACTATCTCTCACGATTTAGCCCTTGCCATTCGCTAGTAGTTAGCGTTGAATAACAGTGTGTTAAACAACGGTGATCTTCCTACAGAGGACTTTCACCTCATTAGTTCATGCCCATGCTGGGCGTACACAAACAACTGTTGGCGCTCACTGCGTTCGCTGGGACACAAACACATGGGCTCCCTTCGCTTCGCTCGTTATTTTAGCCCATGTATTTGTGCCCCAAAGTTGGGCGTTAGGCCTATAGAGGTTAAAACATGATTTCAGAGGCAGATTGGAAACACTTCAAACAAGTTAAGGCAGATGCATTAGATAAATGTTGCCAGCAAGTTTTGGACGATGTGCGTAAAGGAATCGATGATCCCGAACTTTCAAATCATGCAAAATATCTTTATTTGTATAAATTGATGGAAAACTGCGACAAACGTATCGCCAACATATTCAATTACAATGCAAGGTCTAAAGCTATGCTGCAACTTGCATTAATGAAATCAGACGGCCTTCTAGAAGCTAAACAAATTAGTGGCTTCTCAGATGAGTTACAAAGTTTTATTAATAGCCGTGACTAACTTATCAGCACGGCCTAACAACTCAATAAACTCACTCACTGCGTTCGCTGGGACGCATACACACGGGGCGGCTGCGGCATTATGCCCCACATGTCTGCGCCCGTTATTGAAAAGTTCGGTTCTTATGAAACAGATAGCTTCGATCTTAATACTATTTTTTATTAGTCACCATGTGTGGGCCGATGACCCTGACGAACTTTATGGCTCGCTTACTGGTTTATATTGGTTCGTGAATAAGAAGCTGCCAAAAAGTATAGAGAAAATTAATAAAAGTCTAGGTTTTGACCTTCCAACAAATGCAACCCAAGCAAGTTATGAAGAGTGGCTAAATAAGGTGAACTTAGAACTGAAACGAAATGGAATTATTGTAACTAGCTATTCAGACGGCATAGAAGAATCATCGAAAGTAAAGTGTGAATCGGTAAGCTACGGTGAATGAACCTAACAATCGCATAAACTCGCTCGCGGGCTCGCTGGGGACAAAAACACGTAGGCTCCCCTCGCTCCTCTCCAATTTTAGCCTGCGAGTTATTGCCCCTAAGTTGGGCGTTATGTGACTCACTTTTTCATTTCGCAATAAACCGTATAGAATAGGACATATGCCGCGTAAAGGAGTTAAACAATTAATGCCCGTAATTAGTCGGTTCTATGGAATTATTATCGCAATGTACTTTAACGATCATAATCCTCCTCATTTTCATGCGAAATATTCTGGTTACGAAGCACTCTTTGCCTTTGACGGCTCGATACTTGAAGGAGAGCTTCCCAACAGAGCTACAAAATTCGTTCAAGAATGGCTTTCAGAGCATCGAGCCGAACTAGAGGAAAACTGGCATAAGGCTCAAAATGGCGAGCCGCTAAATTACATTGCACCATTGGAGTAAAACTATGCTTCACGTTAGAAACGCAAAATATCTGGACGGCTTTAAATTGTGGGTAACATTTGATGATGGTACAGCTGGAGAAGTCAACTTAGAAAACAAGCTATCTGGCAGCGTCTTTGAACCTCTTAAAGACTCTTCGTTTTTTTCTAAAGTTGCAGTAGACCCAGAATTGGAGACAGTGGTTTGGCCGAATGGTGCCGATCTAGCACCTGAGTTCTTAAAACGTCACATAACAAGGCGCTAAAGTTCGCTTCCTTCGGTCTCTCGGACGCATTTACGCGGGGCGGCTTCGCCATTATGCCCCACGTAAATACGCCGCTTAACTTAATGTTAGGTACTCTTGGGTAAAAATTAGCCTAACTGACATTTTAACGCTATAATGTTTTAATGTTACTTAAATGGAGGTTTATTCATGAGTACTTTATCAAAACGATCAACCGTCTACTTCGAACCAGCAATTCATAATGCTTTAAAACTGCGGGCAGCATCATCAGATACCTCAATATCAGAACTGATTGATGAAGCAGTAAGACTCCTTATGAAAGAAGATCAAGAAGATTTGGCTGCGGTAAGACAAAGGGCCAAAGAGCCCGAAATCTCCTACGAGGACTTGCTAAACACTTTGGAAGCTGATGGAAAAATATAGCGTCACTTTCAAGAAGTCAGTAGCAAAAGATTTTAGGGCAATTCCCAAGTCGGACGTTAAAAAGATCCTCGCCAAAATTGACTTATTAGCTGAAAACCCGCGAAGGGATGGAGCAATTAAACTTAGTGGGCTCGACTTGTATCGTATCCGGCAAGGTCTTTATAGAATAATTTATGAAATCCGAGAAAACGAGCTTGTAGTACAGGTGATAAAAGTCGGGCATCGCTCCGATGTTTATAAACGTACCTAACAACCCAATCAACACTCTCACTTCGTTCGCTGGGACGCTAACACGCAGGGCCGCTTCGCTATTATGCCCTACGTGTTATCGCCCCTTATTTAAAAGTTTAGCTGCCACGGCACAGTAATGCACAGCATCCTGTACATGTACTCATTTTCGATCTAAACTTGTCCAATATAATGTACAGGTGGAGTGCAAAATGAGAATAGTCTCTTTTACCGAAGCACGAAATGGTCTAAAAGCCGTTTTGGACAATGTTATTAACGATGCAGATACAACAGTAATCACTCGTCGTGACTCTAAAGATGCTGTTGTAATGTCATTAGATTACTACAACAGCCTTATGGAAACTGTTCATCTACTTCGTTCTCCAGCGAACGCTCAACACTTAAATCGTTCAATAGCACAGTTTAAAGCGGCAAAAACGACCCAGCGAGAACTTATTGATGAGTAACAGGTTGTTATCATGGACTGATGAAGCTTGGAATAGTTACGTTTATTGGCAGACTCAAGACAAGAAAACCTTGAAACGTATCAATAAGTTAATTTCGGATGTAAAGTGTTCTCCATTCGAAGGAATTGGAAAGCCTGAACCTCTTAAAGAAAATCTTTCAGGTTTCTGGTCTCGCAGAATAGATGACACAAACCGTTTGGTATATGCCGTGGACGATACCGCAATTACGGTTATCTCGTGTCGTTACCATTACTAGTAGGTGGCAGCTAACAATCACATTAAGTCGCTCACAGGCTTATGTGGACTCCCCCATGTCAACAACCAAAATTTAATATCACAAAAAGAAATCAGCTACCACGCCAACAGCAACGAGCAATCGAACACCGCGCATCGCCTGAACGGCTTTCACCACCGGATAATAACGCCATTGGTGAACGTGGTGAGTTAATTCATTATCTAGCCTTTCCAGTCGACGGATGCGCTCTTCTATGGTTTGCAATTGTTCCTGCAAAACTATTTGCTGCGCCGGATGAGTCAATATCAATTCTGTAAGCCAGCGAAGGTGCTTCTTCGACCAGTTAGCAGTGCCTTCATAGCGTATGTTGTTGCGAAGCAGTAACGCTTTAAGCTGGTACTTGGCTTCCTTTAAATCCTTCATTGCGGCCTATTGAGCTCGAGATAACCCCCGCACAGCTTCGTCCTCCGGCTCTGGTACATAGATGGGGGTAAGGTCTTCAGACTTTAGTGACCTAACGAGTTTAAGCGCATCTCGACGGTCAGTTTTAGTTCGCTCTCCCGGCTTTTTGGGAATAAGAGACGGTGCCACAATATAGCAACAATGCCCCAAGCTCGTTATCAGCCGATAAATCCAATAACCACACGGCCCAGCTTCATAAACCACGTGCAGTGTCGCGCCGGGATATTTAGATTCAAACTGACGTAGCAGTTTTTTGACACTGACTTTGGAAGAAGAGATACGGCCATAGTGAACCGGACTCGCCCCACGCTGTTCCTCACAATAAGCAACCTCATGATTACAGCTTAGATGATTTAGAGCGATTTGGCATATCGAAAATTATTCTCATAGACAATCATTGAAATTGGCGCGAATATCAGCCTGAAGCTCTCAACGCGATAAAACGGATTACATTAAAAAAGAACTATTCATTTATGCTTCATAGTTTGAAACATAACAAAAAAATTAAGTTCGCCCGCTGCGCGGGCTGGGACGCATTCACGCGGGGCGGCTTCGCCATTATGCCCCACATGTCTGCGCCCGTTATTGGAAAGTTAGGCTAAAAGCTTAACTTTAATTATTGCGTCTTTGTTGTTGATAGTTGGAAGGTGTCATTTTTATTTTCTGCTTAAAGAGACGACGAAATACGCTATCGTCCGTATAACCCAGAGAAAGGGCGATTTCCTTTACTGACGTATTGGTGGTTGCTAACAATGTGCAAGCATGGCTTATTCTAACCCCGTCAATAAAGGCTTTAGGGGTTTCTCCGGTTAACTCTTTTAACTTACGATTTAGCGTACGTTCAGAAACAGCCATTATTTTTGCCAAATCACCAGCGCTCATGGTTTGGTAGTGTGCTTTACGAATGGTATATTCCGCTTTTGCTAGGAATGGATTGTTTAAAGCCTGATACCCCTCCGGCACATACAGGTTTTGAGATTTTGGTACCGCATCAACGACAGAAAAATCAGCCACAACCTTCGCCGTTTCAATACCAGCAAGATAATTGGACTCCCCCGCACCTGAAGGTTTGGGGTAATATTTTTGTTACCACACAAAAAATATTAAAGAGAGTCC
>NZ_JAYMEU010000055.1:0-7745 GCF_037029575.1 Alteromonas sp. CH_MED4-4
CCTCTCCGTTGTCTGATCGCCAACGCTTGAGCAGCGGCGCGATGGTGCTTTTGCTGCCGGTGCCCATATGTTCCCGCACTCGATCCACCGTAGGCTCCTGGCCTTGGGTTTTGATGGCTTCGGCGGCTTTGGCGACATCGTGGAAAGTGACTCCGGCGCGTGCCATAGGGAGATTTCCTCTCAAACTATTTAGTAACGTATTATGTAACACGTAATATAACATTATATTTATGCTTATCAAAGTTTCTTGAGTTTCAATTTTTAACCTTCGATAATCAAGGTTATCGTTGGCTATGGTATTAAGCTGAAAATCTTCTGCTTGTAACGCCGGTACATAGCCGCCTTTCTGGTGACACCGATAGGAATCCAATTCATGAACACCAAACCACCCAAAATGGCCACCGACTTAGCATTACGTAATGAGGAATCGAACCAGATTGCTCATCGGGAATCCGAGTCACTGCGGCACTACCTCCAGGCGGCCACCTCCGATAACACCCGCAAGGCCTACCGATCCGCCATTCGCCAATTTGAGAAATGGGGTGGCCGGTTGCCGACTGACCGAGATACGGTGGTGCGCTATCTGCTCGCCAGGGCCGAATCGCTCAACGCCCGGACGTTAGATCTCCACCTCACCGCCATTAGCCAGTGGCACCATTACCAAGGCGTCACTGATCCGGTGCGCGATCCCCTGGTGCGGAAAACCATGGAAGGCATTCGTCGCACTCATGGCCAACCCAAACGCAAGGCCAAGGCCCTACGCCTGGAACACATCGCACAAATGGTGGATTACCTGCGGTGTTTGCCGGATAGCAAAAAGAAGCATAGGGATATCGCCCTGGTGTTGACCGGCTTTTTCGGCGCTTTTCGTCGCAGCGAACTGGTGGCCATTCAAATCAGTGATCTGAATTGGGAGCCGGAAGGCCTGATCATCCGGTTGCCGCGCTCCAAAACGGATCAACAGGCGACAGGGCTGGCCCGCGCCTTACCTTTCGGTACACCAGGTTGTTGTCCGGCTACAGCAATCAAGGCCTGGATGGATAGCGCTGAGATTGATAGCGGCCCGCTCTTTAGGCCGGTTAACCGCTGGGATCAGGTGACGCCCAGGCCTCTGAACCCAGGGGCAATTAATGACTTGCTCAAAACCCTGGGCAAGGCCTGTCAGTTCGACTTCGTGCCCGAGTTGAGCAGTCACAGTTTTCGCCGCGGCCTCTCCACTTCGGCGGCTCGAGAACGGGTAGACTTCGAGCTGATCAAGAAACAAGGCGGCTGGAAAAGCGATGCAACGGTCTGGGAGTACATCGAAGAAGGCCAGCAACTTTCGAATAATGCCTCGCTGATATTGATGGAAAAGTTGGTCACGCTGATCGACCCCGTATAACCCGTCAAATCACGAATCCCACTCTCAATTCATCTTTGCGTCTCCAGCGCTGCCCGTATCGCTTTCGCCAGATCCTCGGGCTTGCCCTTGCCCCAATAATGCAGGAAATAGTAGGAAGGCGTTTCACCGGTCATATGGTTGTGCAGCGCCACGATGTGGATGCCCGCCTGACGCAGCGTCCGCATCACCGGCTGGATCTCGTCCGCGGTCATGGCAAAATCCCCATCGACGACCGCCTGCTTCTCATTCCCGGAGAAGGCGGCCCAGGTGGACAGGCCCATGGATGCGCCAAATTCCACACCGTGCATTCTGGCGCTGCGCCCGAACGTGAATTTCAGCACCTGCCCGTTAAGGCTGCCCTCGGCATCCAGAATCTTTTCCAACGTCTTGGTGTTGTATTTGCCGGTGATATCGGGCACATCACCCGGAAATCGTTCTTGCGGTACGGGATGCTTTTTACGCACTTGTTTAATGGCATCCCACATGGCCTTGACGCCTTCGGCGAGTGACTCGGCGTTTCGTCCATGGCCGCCGATGTGCATAAAGTAAACCGGCGGACGGTCGAACACGAAATGGTTGTGCAGCGCGGTGATGTCCAGGCCGTGGGCAAAGGCGGCGTCCATGGCCGGGGTGATTTCATCCTCAAACACCACCGTATCCCCCATCACCATAACACCACCCTCCGGCAAGGCCTTGAACGCGGCCCAACTCCCGAGGCCCGCCGGCGGCGGGAACTTCATACCGTCAACGGTGACGGGCACGTCGTCGCGCTTCCAGCCGATACGCACCACGCCATCAGGTTTGGCCGTTGCCTGGGTGCCAGCCGCCTGGCCAATGGCCTTATCATCGAGGCGGCCGGAATCGTCGGCCATTGTTATGGATGCTTGAATGAATAAAGCGCACATTAGAATGAATGCTCGAAGCGGAGACATTGTCATGGCTATTCCTCTTTTTTTGTTGCTGTGAAACATTTTTGGCTGTATTGGGGGGTTACGCCGCCGGGACGCCTGCAAATAACAGATGGTACACAATACCCAGCAGTGCGCTGACTAAAATCATCGGCAACATGCCCACCTTAAAGCGCAACATAGCGATAAAGGCGCCCGCGGCCAGCGCGACGCTGACAATGTGGATGCTGCCCCAGGCGGGTATCAGCAGTAGCATACCATAGGCCCGTACAGTTTCAACCTCGTTAAAGGCGACGTGCACCGCGAACCAGATGGCGAGATTCAGCATCACGCCCACCACGGCCGCCGTGACCGCCGACAGCGCCGCGCTCACCGCCTGGTTGCCGCGCAGTGTTTCCACATACGGCGCGCCCAGGAAGATCCACAAAAAGCAGGGAACGAAGGTGACCCAGGTGGCTAAAACCGATGCCAAGATGCCTGCTGTGAAGGGGTCGAGCGTTCCCGGAGCCCGGAAGGCCCCCATAAAGCCCACGAATTGCACCACTTGGATCAGCGGGCCGGGTGTAGTTTCCGCCATACCCAGACCATCCAGCATTTCCCCCGGTGCCAGCCATCCATAGTTTTGTACCGCCTCCTGGGCCATGTAGGCCAGCACCGAATAGGCGCCACCGAAGGTGACAACCGCCAGTTTGCTGAAGAAAAGCCCAATCTGGGTGAACACATCCTCATAGCCCAAGGTCACAAGCAGGGCGACAAGTGGCGCAAACCACAGCGGCAGCCAGACGGCGAGCACCTTGAGTGCCCGCCCCCGTGACGCCCGGGTATGGCTTGCCGCGCCGCCCTCCATCATGGCATCAATCGCACGCCCGGCGTCCTCGGGGGTATCGTGCCCCTTGATGACCACAAAGCGTTCCGGATCGACATGCCGACCCAGCAGACCGATCAATCCGGCGGTAACGATTACGATCGGGAAAGGCACGGCAAAGAAGAAGATCGCCACGAAAGCGGCGACCGCCAATGCGTACATGTAGGCGTTCTTGAGGACGCGCTTGCCGATGCGGATCACCGCCTGGATCACGATCGCCAGCACGGCCGCCTTGATACCGAAAAACAGGGCCTGCACCAGTGACGCTTCCTGAAATCCAGCGTAGAGCAGACTGAGCACCAGAATGCTGAGAAAGCCCGGCAGCACGAACAGGGCGCCCGCAACCAGTCCACCCTTGATGCCATGCAGCAGCCAGCCGATATAGGTGGCCAGTTGCTGGGCTTCAGGTCCGGGCAGCACCATGCAGTAATTCAGCGCGTGCAGGAAGCGGCTCTCACTGACCCATTGCTTTTCATCCACCAGAATACGGTGCATCACCGCGATCTGGCCGGCGGGACCGCCAAAGCTCAGGATGGCGACCCGCAACCAGACACGCACGGCCTCCCCGAAGGTGATGTGATGGCCGAATGCATTGAGGTTACCAGCGGTCGCATCCCTGGTGATTTGATTGGACCCGCTGCTTGGCGGTACAGATGAAGTTGACGGTTCGTGCATGGTTATTGTTCCTTACCGTAAGTGACCAACAGGCTGTCGAAAACCTGATTGGCAGCTTGTAATAATTGATCATCATCGCTATGGGTTTCGCGCAGCCCTATCAATACACACTCGACCCCGGCGGCCTCCGGCGGCTGATGTCCCCCCACATCGAGGTAGTGCACGAGTTTTCCAAGCCGGAGTAGCGCGGGTGAATCCAGGTCGAAGCTCGCCAGCAGCGTTTCGAAAGTGACTTTTTCTTCCACGTGAGTAAAGGTCGCCCCATCGAAATCGAACCCCAGCGCCTCATCCGGGCAGTCGTCCGGCGAGGCCAGCCATAAAAAGCGTGCGGATGGATCGATGAAGCGGCCAATCAGCCAGGCACTGGCCAAACGGTCCACCCACGGCCGACGCCGCGTCGCCCAGAGCCTGCCTTGATAATCGGCTCGATCAAGACGGCGGATTGTGCGAGGTTCGGGCTGCGGCTCATCGGGAGACAAGACCCGGTTGGCATCGCTTTCCAGCTGTTTCAGAGCCGTATCGATTCGATCCCGCGCGGCACCGGGGAAAAAATCGATGGCTGACAGTCGCGTGAAGCTTTTGCGCAGTTTGCGTGTTTCCTTCATGACCTCCATGGCGGTTTCCGGCAAGAGCTTTGCCCGCAGGTCCGCCATCGCCGAGTCCAGCGACTCATAGTCTTCCGAGCGATCGAATAGCGGGGGGAACGCTTCGGTTTCAGGATCATTAGCGTGCAGTACATGGGCGGTCCCGCCACTATCACGGACATCCTGGGCAATTGCCTCTAGCTTTTCGGCATGATCAGAGATGGCTGGCAGTAGATAGACGCCATCACGCAGCGAAACGGCCCCCAGGGCTTTGATGGCGCGCCATGCCCGCATGCGCACGGTGGCGTTTTCAGTGGGGAGTGAAAGTATCAGCAGTATCCAGGACATGCGTAGATCTTAGTACATATATGTTATAAACTCTACACATTTTTAAACCGAATAACCCCTGGGCAAGAGCGATTGCCTTTAAAGGCGGTGATGCACCTTTAAATACCGCATCCATCAATAAAAACAGCGCTATAGCGCAGTTGGCGTGACCGGAGCCAAGTGAGGTCCTATGACAGCCAAAGAGCAGTTCTTAACCGATCAGCAGCGGTACCAACCGTTAATATTGCCGCAACGATTCTCCGATGAGGAAATGGTTCGCGATTGGACGCTAAGCCGTCGTGATTGCGAGGTCGTCAACAAGTATCGCAAGCAATATCGCCTGGGATTTGCCATCCAACTGTGTGCCATGCGCCTCTATGGCCGGTTTCTAAACCAGCTCCATGATCTTTCGCCACGAGTGATCAGCTACCTGAGTAGTCAACTCGATCTTCCTCCTACGCTAACGGTGGAAGTGCCCGAAAGAGAAGCCACGGTGTTGGAACACCGGAACAATATCCTCAAGTACCTGGGCTTTCATCGGTTTGACGACAAAGTGGAAGCAGATCTGGACCGCTGGATTGAAGAACATGCCCAACAGGGACTGCTTCCGGATGAACTTTTTCACCGGGCAGAACGCCACCTTCTGTTGAAACGTATTGTTTTACCTGGCCCCACGACGATCGAAAGACAGATCATCCGCATATGTAACCAGGTACACGCTCAGCTTTTTGAGCAAGTGTTTGATCAGATGTCGCCGGAATTACGCGATGCCATTGACGATTTGTTGCAAGCCACCGACGGCAATCAACGAACCTACTTCAACCAACTCAAAGAGTACCCGCCGGGTGCGAAAATATCATCACTGAAACGCTATTTGGAACGCTATGACAATCTGGTGTCCACCGGCATTAATGAGTTCGAAGAAAAGGTCATTGATACCGCTTTTCTTAACTACCTGTACCGACTGACCAAGCGTTACAGCGCTAAGGACATGAAGCGCTTCAAGGACCATAAGCGCTATGCATTGATGATTTGCTTCCTGTTGGAATCCCGCAAGATCCTGTTGGATCATCTGGTCAAAATGCATGATCAGTACATGACAGAGCTATGCCGGCAAACCAAAAACAGCCACGACAAAAAACACAAGGAGTTTCGCAAGCGCCAAAAGAAAGCCATCGATGCTGTGCTTGAAACCACGCATGTTTTGCTGGAATGGCCGGATGAACAGCCATTGTACAAGAAGGACTTGTGGCAACGCATTGACGAGAAACATCTGCTGGCATCCATTGACGACCTGCACATTTTTAAACGCCTGGAGGAACGCGGCTACTGCGATTTGTTGCTGGCCCGTTATCCCAGTTTACGAAAATATTTTGCCGACTTTATCCGGTTACCATTTGAAGTGGCTAAAGGTTCCGGGCCGCTGATAAAAGCTATTGAGTTCGTCCGGAAATTGGATGATGGCGACCTGAAAAAGCTACCCGAGAACACACCGACAGCATTCATTCCCCGCGAACTACGCCGCACCCTTAAAGATCAAGCCGGTAACATCAATCGCAACGTTTGGGAAATGGGATTGGCTCTCGCTATGAAAGACGCCTTGCGTTCCGGCGATTTGTACTTGCCGCAGAGTAAGCAGCATGTTTCGTTCTGGGATCTCACCTTAAATGAACCCAGTTGGGATGAAACCAGACAGGCTGTCTATACCGAACTTCAACAGCCTCCACCGCACGAAGTTCGAGCCGCCATTTCAACGCAGTTCCACGAATCAGTCTCTGAAGCGAAAAAGCTGTTCGGCCTGGACAACTTCGCGGAAATTCAAAACGGCCGATTGAAACTCAAACGTGATGACAAGCTCGAGGTCCCGGATAAAGTCAACCAACTGCAAAAAGTGATCGATGCACATATGCCCAGCATACGTATCGAACAGCTTCTGATGGAAGTAGATCAAATGACACATTACAGCCGTCATTTTGTCCCTATCCAGCACCATCAATCGCGCCCCAAAGCCTTTTACAAAAGCCTGATGGCCGCCATTATTTCGCAGGCCACCAACCTGGGTGTCGTATCCATGAGCAATAGCGTTAAAGGTGTGACCGTCGATATGCTCCGGCATATCCTGCAATACTATATTCGAGAGGAAACCCTGATCAACGCCAGTGCTGAAATTGTGAATCAACACCATGAGCTGCCGTTGAGTGCGGTGCACGGCACCGGTACATTGTCCTCATCGGATGCGCAACGCTTTAAAATCCGCGCCGACAGCCTGTTGGCTTCTTACTATCCCCGCTACTACGGTTATTATGAAAAAGCCATCGGGATCTACACCCACGTTTCCGATCAATATTCAGTGTTCAGCACCAAGATTATTTCCTGTAGCCCGCGTGAAGCGCTGTATGTTTTGGACGGCCTGCTGGAAAACAACACGATTCTGAAAATCCGGGAGCACACCACCGATACACATGGCTATACCGAAATCGTCTTCGCACTCTGTCATTTGCTCGGATTCTACTTTATGCCGCGCATTCGGGATCTCAAAGATCAGCAGCTTTACCGTATTGACAAAACCGTCGATTACGGCGACCTCAACCATTTACTCACCAAAACAGCCGATCTGGCCATCATTGAGGAACAGTGGGAATATATGATGCGAGTGGCGATTTCACTGAAGCAGAAAACTGCGCCAGCACACGTCATCGTCCAACGATTAACCAATAGTTCACCTTCGGATCGCCTCACCAAAGCCTTTACGAACTTGGGGCGGATTATCAAGACCGAATACATTCTGCGGTACCTGACTGACAAAGAACTCCGTCAAACCGTCCAACGGCAACTGAATAAAGGGGAATACCGACATAAACTGCCGCGCTGGATATTCTTTGCGGATCAGGGTGAATTCACCACAGGCGACTATGAAGAAATCATGAACAAGGCCAGTAGTCTCAGCTTTGTGTCCAATGCCATTCTGTACTGGAACACCATCAAGATAAGCGACATTGTGGAGC
>NZ_JAYMEU010000056.1:0-6855 GCF_037029575.1 Alteromonas sp. CH_MED4-4
TGGGACGCTAACACGTGGGCTGACTCGCTTCGCTCGGATTTTAGCCCACGTGCTAGCGCCCCAAAGCTTAGCGTTATACGCCATGATGAAATACTGTTGCTGCAACTGCCATATTAAGTTTCCTTGCAAGGATGCTATAGATGGACACAATCTGGGCTTTAATAAAGGCTTTCTGTGCCCCTCCTGCAAAGCGAACTTAACGGAATTGTTTCTTATTGGTGGCAAGAAAAGATTGAAATTTGATAGTAAAGCTCATGAAAAGTGGATGTCTTTCTCAGGTTTAATTGGCATAGTCACTTTCATAACGATGTTTGTTGTTACCGACGGCTCTTGGATAACTTTTTTCGTTACACTTGGTGTTATTCTTTCTTATTTCCTATGCGGTTTTTGGCGCTGGGGTTTTACACCATACCCAAATGTTGTTGGCACAAAAAAGCTATGAAAGGTTGTTCTGACTTGGCGTATAACAAACAAATTATGTCACTCGCTGTCGCTCGCTGGGACGCAAACATGCAGGCGGCTTCGCCATTATCGCCTGCATGTCCGCGCCCCATATTTGGAAGTTATGTGCCAGAGGAAATTTAGGATTTTATGGCTTTAAGTAAATTTGAAATTAAAAAAGTGGAGAAGGCAGCTGAATCGTTTCTAGCTGCTCGTAGGCCACCGCCAGAAATTCGAAGTAAACTAGATATTGGCTGGCGTTTAGAAGACCAATCTTTGTTTATCTTTGAAATTCGCCCGGTTTGGAATAATCCAAGCGAATTTAAAGAATATCCATTTGCTAAAGCCAGTTTTGTAAAGTCTAAAGGTATATGGAAAATCTACTGGTTACGTCAAAACCTAAAATGGAACAGCTACGAACCTACGCCACAAGTTAAGTCAATTGAGTCAGTATTCTCGACGGTAAGCAGTGACGAACATGGCTGCTTTTTTGGGTAGGCACATAACAAACGCATTAACACTCGCTGCGCTCGCTAGGGACAAAAACACGTAGGCTCCCTGCGCTTCGTTTGGTATTGTAGCCTACGTATTTTTGCCCGTTATGCGGGCCGTTAGCTGCCAAGGAGGTAGGTTTGGCAATAGATAGAGATGCATGGATCTTTGGTTTAGCCGTTGCGGCGATTGCTGTTTTATTTAGTCTTACTTCACTAGCTAAACAAGGAAGTATTGCAGCGTATTTCTTGGTGTTTTTCTTGTGTGGCATTCCTGCTGGTGTTGGCTTCTATATTGGGCAGCGCACACACAAAAAATCCTTAAAAATTCAGCACATTTTGGTTGCTGCTTTTATTACGTACTTCATTACCGACAATAGTGTAAAGCTTATCGGCCTCACTCAAGAGTATTGGTATCTTACTTTTGCCGTATTGTTTATATTGTCAGGGCTTGTTAGTTGGCGTTCACCAAAAATGTTTAACGAAAGTGGCAGCTAACAAAAAAATTATGTCGCCCGCAGGCGGGCTGGGACACAAACAGGCAGGCGGCTTCGCCATTATAGCCTGCCTGTTTGTGCCCCATATTTAGAAGTTAGGTTCACCCATGAATTCAAACTTCAGTTATCTTTTGTCGAGTTTAAAAGCAGATTTCCATAACGAATTCGGACCATTCATAGAGCTATTAGATTTCGAACACAGAGACTATATCGAGGATGTCCTAGCTGAGATTTTTGATATCGAATATGAGTTCTCTCAAGAGTTAGAAAATGAGAGTTTCATTCTTTACTTCTGCAATCGCATTAGCTTTGAATCACTAACGTTGGTTATCAAACAGATAAACGTTTTTCACAAAGAGCAGGGACGGTTATATGAATTACCAAGTGAAACCTAACAAAACACTAAAGGCGCTCGCGCTGCTCGCTGGGACGCTAACACATGGGCTGCGTCACTTCGTTCCTAATTTTAGCCCATGTGTTATCGCCCCTTAGTGGGGTGTTATATGCCATGAGGATATTCGATGAAATGGAATTTTGATCAAGGAAAAAACGTTGCCGCACTGATTACTAAACAGGTGCTTAAAGATGGCTTCCCAATTTTGCAAGTAATTCACTATTCGGACGACCACTCTTGGGCGTTTATGTGTGGCACAACTAGCGAACCTAGTGACACCATGGTTGTAAGCATGGAGCAAGCAGTTGCCCTTGATGGTTCACTTCATGAGATAGCTCAGTTGCCAGCAGGTTGCATCGCAAGTAGAAACTCGCTAACCGATGACTGGCTGTGTGAGCGCGTAGATGGCATATAACAAACGCATTAACACTCGCTGCGCTCGCTAGGGACAAAAACACGTAGGCTCCCTTCGCTTCGCTCGGTATTATAGCCTACGTATTTTTGCCCGTTATGCGGGTGTTACGTGCTAAGGAGATTGAGACATTCATGGAGTTAGAAGAATTAGCCTCAAAGATCCGTTCTATAATAGAATTTGAGACAACTCGATTAGAAGAACGAATAAAAACGTTGTATACGGTACAAAGCCTCTTTTTTGTTGCTGTATCTGTGATTTGGAAAGATAGTGCACAGCTAGTCGTAAGCATTTCAGTAGCGGGCTTCGCAAGCTTATTAGTTCTTTCAACTATGGTTACTCAGGCACAAGGTCGCGTCATTAATGCCGAGAAGGAGCTTCGAAGAATAGTAAATGGTAACGATAATCTTGAACTAGTTTATAAGGGCGGACTTCAACATGATTTCTATTTTTTAAAGTTGCCTCCAAATTTTTGGATAGCGATAACAACAGGCTTCATTTGGAGCTCTATAATCATTGAAAAGTCGCTCTTATAGAGCATACGCACATAACAAGCGCATTAACACAAGGGACAAAAACACATAGGCTCCCTGCGCTTCGCTTGGTATTGTAGCCTACGTATTTTTGCCTGTTATGCGGGTGTTAAATGCCACAAGGAAGCAGCATGTTTAAATTTTTCTGGTCTTTGATTTTAATTATTTCTTTATCATGCGCGTCAGCACAAGGTATTGAAACAACAGTCGATTTGAACGAAAACACAGTAATTTATCGCGGTAAGTTATCGCCATCAGCAAATGAGAAACTTCTTTCTATTCTGAAAAACGGAAAGAGTAAAGTTGAATGGCTGTCGATAACGTCTGAAGGCGGTGAAATCAATCATGGAATGGATCTTGGTAATATTGTTCATGACTATGATTTGAAGCTCGAGGTCAATGATTATTGTCTCTCATCATGCGCCAACTACGTTTTTTCTGCAGCAAACCACCACAGGATATCGAATCATGCAGTCATCGGTTTCCATGGCGGTACTACCGGAATGGAGAAAGAAATAACTTCGTTTATTAAGGGTCTACCTGAAGAGGAGCGGGAGTCAACGAAGCAGAACCTTGAAAAATATATGAAGTCAGCCATTGTTCGTGAACGAAACTTCTTCGAAAAAATTGGTGTGGACCAGCAAATAACAACACTAGGACAATCTCCCGAATATAAAGACTTCGTCGAAAAAGAAGGCTTCATCGGCTGGTACTATTCGCTCGAAGGGCTTGCAACGCTGGGCGTTGCTAACATTAATGTAGTTAACCCACCTTGGTCATATCAACATTTAAGTGAAAAAACTAAGTTTTTCAAAGTCAGAGTAGATGGCATTTAACAAACGCATTAACACTCGCTGCGCTCGCTAGGGACAAAAACACGTAGGCTCCCTGCGCTTCGCTTGGTATTGTAGCCTACGTATTTTTGCCCGTTATGCGGGCGTTATGTAGCTATGATGTTCCAAGGTAAATAAAAAGGATTTTTTAATGAAACTTTACCCTTATCAAACGATACAAACTGTAAATTTACCAACTCTTTTATTCGCAGCGAGAGCTCTTGGTATTTTTTCTTATATATCCTCTCTTCTTACTGTTCTCCTATGGGGCGCTGCTTTTGTTGTCGGCCCCAGTATCAGAGCAACTTATTTATTTTTTAGCTTAGGTACATTGTCCGCCACTATTTGCTTTCTAGTTGTTAGCGGATTATGTGCAGCTGTTGTTTCGTGCGAACAAAAGTACACTCAAGGATAGAGCGCAACATAACAATCAAATTAAGTCGCTCGCGGGCTCGCTGGGACACAAACATGGCGGTTGTGTCGCTTCGCTCCGATTATAACCGCCATGTTTGCGCCCCTTATTTGGGTGTTATGTGTCAAAGGTAAATCAAGATAAGAAGGATTTTTAACTATGAAACTAGGAACTAAAATTGGTTTGTCATTCAGCTTTATTGGCTGTGCTGTCGGCGCTTACTTCGGTCTATCACCTGTTTACTCGCAATTACAGTCTGGTGTTTTATCTGGTCAAGAAGCCGGGCTAGCATTCTGTATCACCGGTATCTTTATTGGTAGTGTATTGGCTACTGCTAGCATTCTTTCTTCGAATAAGCATGCCACATAACAAGCCAATAAACTCACTCACTACGTTCGCTGGGACGCATACACGCAGGGCGGCTTCGCCATTGTGCCCTACGTGCCTGCGCCCGTTATTGAAAAGTTAGGTGCTATGTCGATTAAATTTGCTTTACCACATTTTTTAGAAGGGATTCAAACTCAGGAAAGCTATTTGAAGTGGCTAACTCGTAAGGCAGTTGCACACATAAAAAGAGATAGAAATAGAGGGAACGTAGTCGCAACCACGTCAAGTTATAAAGTGGCAATTCATGAAGCAGTTTGTGAATCAGGTGGTTTTGATTATTACACAGGTGAAAAACTAGATTGGACGTTGCTCAGTCAATATAACAACGATGATTCTAAAAAACTCAAACGTGAGTATAAAAAGCGGTTTGCCCTTTTGCCGTCTGTAGATCACCTGGACGACGGGCTTTCTCACGCAAATTTTAAAATTTGTGGTTGGCGCACAAATGATTGTAAAAACGACCTAAGCCACGAAGAACTCGTCGATGTTTGCAAAAAAATCGTAAGGCATTATGAAAAACGCACCTAACAAAAAAATTAAGTCACTCACTGCGTTCGCTGGGACGCATACACGCGGGGCGGCTTCGCCATTATGCCCCACATGCCTGCGCCCCTTATTTAAAAGTTATGTGCTTCTACGATATGGATATTTTAATTGTTTGAATTAGCTTTAATAGCAGTAATTGCAACTATCCTAAATGCGTTAACTGTAGAGTTTCATTGCAGGCTTCAAACTCGCCATATAGCTAAACAAAGAACAGTTTCTAATTTGATTAAGCATTATCTTTTAATGCTACCTTTTATTTTCGGCATGCTGCTCTTCCTATCTATTATTCAAACCAAAATTAACCAATTGGGTATCAGCTCTATTAGAGAATCTCTGTTGTTATTGGGTTTGGTTGTTCTTTTTTTATCGCCTTTTATCTATATCATGGACTGGCGCTACCCAGGTTTAGTCAGCAAAATGGAAAACTGGAGAAAAGGAGTATCAGATTAAATGCAAATTCTAGGTAATTTTAGGGACGCCCATAACAAAAAAATCAAGTCACTCACTGCGTTCGCTGGGACGCATTTACGCGGGGCGGCTTCGCCATTATGCCCCACGCAACTGCGCCGCTTAGCTTAATGTTATAAGGCGTCAGCCTAAACTGCGTTTGGCTTTATGAAAATCCCAGTGGAACTACCCTCTCCTGTTTTCATTAGCATCGCTCTGGCTTGTGGTAGGTTTAAATCCGCCACATTACCTTCAAAGGTCGCGCATTAGGCGCTTTATCGCAAAACCCTTATTTTTAGTCAGTAAGCGCCAATGCGTTTGGCAGTTCAAATGGCGGCTAGCTTCGGTCAAATCAAAAACATCACCGCACAGTCGTTTTGCTTGTTTGTGTTAACAATCAATCGTATGCTGGCATCAACAGTTTTTAAAAAAGACCAAAGGAACTGGCTCTGCTTATAACAAGGCGCTTAAGACCACTCCCTTCGGTCGCTCGGACGCATTTACGCGGGGCGGCTTCGCCATGATGCCCCACGCAACTGCGCCGCTTAGCTTAATGTTAGCTGTTTAAAGGAGTATCAAGTAATGGAGTCATTATTTAAATCTATAGCCATCGGCGTTTTTGTTGGTTTAGCAGGAACTTTATTTCTATATGTATTTTCAGAGTACATATCAGAACAAAGTGAAGCACTAGTATTTGGTGTTTTTGCTGGTGCAGCTTGTCTCTTTATTGACTTGATTGCTAAAAAAATAAATTCAAATAGCCGAGAAGGCAGCTGAGAAGGCAGCTAATAAAAGCATCACGGTGGGAATTTACTCACAGGCCTTTTGCCAAATCTCAATTCATATTATATCAACGACGGCGCTTAATTTTGGCCTTCAAATTCATAGGTTATTTGGGGTTGTGCAGCTAACAAACAACTGTTATCGCTCACTGCGTTCGCTGGGACACAAACACATGGGCTCTCTCGCTTCGCTCGTTATTTTAGCCCATGTATTTGTGCCCTAAAGTTGGGCGTTATGTGAATCGTGGGTTTCTACATGAGTGAGAAGTTTTCAAAAATAGAACATTACGTTATAGCTAGTGACACTGGTGCTCGCGATGGTATTGGCGTCGAAATATATGTAGGTAACAATATGGTCATGGAAATCTTCCGAGACGACACCAAAAAGAAAAGAGAAGTTAGTCTGTTCCAAGATCAGCTAGATTTAGAACTAGTCGAACAAGCAATCACTCTTTTCAAAGAAGAGATACCCGAGGACTTTCAAGATTAAATCAGCAAATTCACATAACAACCCAATCAACACACTCACTACGTTCGCTGGGACGCATACACGCGGGGCGGCTTCGCCATTATGCCCCACATGTCTGCGCCCGTTATTGGAAAGTTAGGCACTTTATATGAATCCCATACAGCAAGCATCCAATTACGATAAGATTGCAGAGCATTGGAATAGCGATCGC
>NZ_JAYMEU010000057.1:0-6750 GCF_037029575.1 Alteromonas sp. CH_MED4-4
TTAATTTTGTAACCTTTTAGTTAACCTATTGATTTGAAGTGATGTCCACTGCATGGCAGTATCTGTTCCGTTTAAACTTGAGTCGTGCTTAATCAAACCAAACGATTATTCAATAATATTTCCCGATGGTCAGACTAAGTTACTGCAACCTAAGTTTATTCATGTATTAGCCTATCTAGCAGCGCAATTTCCTCGGTTAGTAACCCGAGAAGAATTAATTGAAGCGGTATGGGATGGTAACTTTCCAGTAGGTGAAAAAGCCCTAACTAATGCCATCTGGAACTTGCGCAATGAATTCAAGCAATTTGATAATATTAATCTAGAAACTGTCCGTCGAAAGGGTTACCGGCTATTAACAAAGCCAGAATATATCCAGCCTTTAATTGAAAGCAACGATGAAAGCGATCCTGCAAAGGCAGAGAAAAAACAATCCAATGCATTAGGTAAAAAAGTGATCTTAGTCGCTTTAGCTTTAGTTACTTTCATCTTAGTTTGGCAGCTGTCATTGCTACCTTTTGCAACCAAAAGCAGCAAAATCCTCAACCTGACATCAGAACCTGGACGTGAAGTGTATCCAACGGTCTCGCCCAATGAACGTTATCTGATTTTTACTTGGCGTCACATAACAGGATCGCCAAACTTGTATATTAAAGATCTTCAAGATAAAAACTCATCTTCAAAACAAATTACCTTTACTGAAGATTATGAAGGACGCGCGGTTTGGCATCCAAACAGCGAGGTGGTTTTCTTTCAGCGTAAACATTGGGATTTTAAACGATGTGATGTTGTGCAATTAAATATTGTCACAATGCTGGAAAATAAAATTGCCACATGTGATGCCGAAAAAGACTTTTCGCTGACCATTTCATCAGACGGCAGCTTTTTGGCATATATTGTTAAAAAACAAAACGATCAACATTTGAATGTAAAATTAATTGATCTAAAAAGTGAGGCGATGGAAGCCAAACTATTAGCTTGTCATCAGAAGTGCCGCTTTCAGGACTTGGATGTAGCCTTTTCACCTGATGCTAAGCAGTTAGCGTTATCTCGTTCCGCAAGCGACGGAATGAAAGAAGACTTATTTTTATATGATTTAAACACGCAGCAAATGGAATACCTAGTGGCAACTAAGGGGCGGTTACGAGGCTTAACCTGGCATCCAAATGGCGATCGTATTATTTATGGCAGTGAGGAATCTGGACGACGAAAAGGCTATCTAGTGTCGTTAAAAGATAAATCAACGATTAACCTTAATGTTGATGGATTTAGTTATCCTAGTTTTGTACCTAATAGCCATGAGGTTGTTTATCACAGTCGAGAAGATATAACTAAATTGTCCACGTTAGACTTAAGTGAAACAACAGGTGCGACACTTTTTCCATTGATCCATTCTAATTATATCTATAAAGACCCGCATTATAGTGAGGCAAATAACAGTATCGTTTTTATTTCTACTGAGTCGGGGTATGAAGAAATTTGGCGTGCAGATCCCGATGGGAGTAATCGAAAACAACTGACTAAATTGAAAAGACACTTGTCGTCGCCAAGGTGGTCGCATAATGGGCAATCTATAGCTTTTTTGGCGCCCGATACAAAAACCAAACGCAGCGCATTGTTTGTACTTAATCTTCAGGAAGGCAACTTAACCCAGATGGATAGTGAATTTGATCAGCACTACAGACCTTCTTGGCTGCGTGATGATAGTGGGCTGCTTGCAGGGGCTAAGTTTAAAGGTAATTTGGCACTTTACGGATTTCCTATAGACGAAAAGCCCCCATACATTATTATTGATCAAGCGGTCACTTACGCAGAACAAGCGCGAAATGGTGATATCTGGTTTACAAAGGGCCGCAATCTAGGCTTGTGGCGGTACACGCCAAGTTTTAAGGCAGATAAACCAATACAAGTACTTAATAACAATGTGTTTCAGGTCGAGCATCATTGGGAATTAACTGAAGATGGCGTGTTTTTTCAACATGATTATGCTAACTATCATCAAATTCAATTTTTTGACTTTCATACTCAAGAAATTAGTCCTTTGGTAAAACTGCCTTTTGGAACCATTTCGCGTAAATCATCTATTACTTATATTCCTAGCCAAAATAAGCTAGTGATTGCTGAACAAGAGTTTGTTAACACAGATATCAAACAACTTTCTCATCCAAGTTTATAAAGAAGAGGTAGGCGTTCTGAGTAAACACATGATAAATTAAGGTATTATATTTTAAACCGCTAACACTCTAATTCAACTTATACCCTACTCAATCCCCATTTCAAAATTCAAGATGGCATGAATAGCAATCTGTTTAGTTGATTGTCAATATCTAGTGCTAATCTTTCTGTACACCCTAACCTGTTGTATTTAAAAGAAAAGATAAATAAAAGACTTACAATAGAGCTTAAAAAGAGACTCGATGCTTGAATTTTACTTCTGTTCGAATTAACACTGGTGAGGGCTAAATTGAATTGCTCAATTTAAGCATCTTTGGCGAAGACCAAAGCTATCAATTAAAAGTAATTCTTTGGAAATTAAAATGTACAGTAGAAAAATAAAAATCATGGACCAAAAGCTATCCTTAATCTCATTGTCGCTATTAACTGCACTTGGTACGGCCTCAGCTGCCGAAAGCGCATTTGAAGATGAGAAGTCGGTAGAACGAATTCAAGTAACAGGTTCTAGTATAAAAAGAACAGATATAGAGGGTGCTTTGCCTTTGACTACCATTAGCGCTGAAGATATTGCCAACTTTGGGGCGACATCAGTATCTGAATTAATTCAAAAAATTCCAGCAATGCAAGGCTATCAGGTTGGCGCTCAGTCAGTTGGTGGGGGCGATAGCAGTGGTAACAATGGTAAACAAACCGTATCTTTGAGAGATCTTGGCGGCTCATATACTCTGGTTCTACTTAATGGACGCCGAATGGCGTCAGCTGATAGTGGCGGCACAGTTGATATTAGTTCTATTCCGTTGGCAGCGATTAAACGTGTTGACATATTGAAGGATGGTGCCTCAGCGTTATATGGCTCTGATGCTATTGCTGGTGTAGTAAATTTCATCATGAAAGATGACGTTGAAGGCGTGACAGTTAGTGCTAGAGCTGATAAGCCTCAAGAAGCTGGTGGTGAAAGTTCTGAATTCAGTATTACGGGTGGATTTGGCAACTTAGGTACCGATGGCTTTAATATATTGATGACCTACTATCATTTTGAAAACGAAAATATACGTTCACTTGATCGTGAATTCGGCAAAACAGGGATTGTGCCTTTTAACTACAATGGTGAAGATTTATTTTTGGTACAAGCTTCATCTAATGCCATTCCAGCAAATTTATATTTAAACTTCGATAAAGAAATCGATGGTTCGACGAGTAAGTCATATAATCCATATGCTGAAATCAACGGTGAGTGTGCACAATTTAACTACGCTTCTGGTGATACATGTATTTATGATTTCACAGAAAATTTAGAAATTTCACCTGAAAGTAAAAGTGATAACTTATACCTTCAAGGCAGTGTTTATCTGAATGATAACGCTGAATTATATGCCTCAGGAAGCTATTCAAACTACAGTATCACAACCCGTATCGCAGCCAACACGCTAAATAATTACAAGTTTGAATTGGATTCGCCTTTTGTTACTAACCTAGTTCAACCTTTGTTAACTGCTGAGCAGTATAATGCTCTTTCGGATGTTAGAATCCGCTGGCGTACACGTCCTGCTGGTAGTCGCTCTAACGAATACGATACTGATACATTTAATTTCACCTCTGGAATTCGTGGTGACTATGGCGATTTGTCCTATGACTTGGCCTTTACAAAAGCTAACAGTTCACGTGACAGGAATATGGTGTCGGGTTATTTAATAACTGACCAACTAACTGCTTTGCTTGATAGTGGAGCTATCGATGTATTTGCTAGACCTGACCAATTGCCCGAAAGCACGAACGAAGCGCTACGCGCAATTGCCTACAGTGGTAATTGGGACACACTCAAAACTAAAACAAGCGCGATTGAAGGTAGAGCGTCAGCACCAGCATTTGAATTACCCGCTGGTATGGTTTATGTCGGTGGCGGATTTGATTATCGAGACAATGAGTTTATTAGTATTACCAGTCAAGCCAATAAGGACTCTATTTTAACCGGTACGCCAGACGCTGAGTATGACTTATCAAGAGAGACTTATGGTGTTTACTTAGAGGCTGTTGCGCCTATTATTGACGGATTAGAAGTTACCGCTGCGGCTCGTTACGATAATATCGGTGCTGTTTATGATGGTAAGCGTGCCGCTAATGCAGAGAAAGTTAACAATGACGCATCAGACACAACTTATAAGTTATCCTTCGCATATCGCCCCAATGAAGATTTGTTACTTCGAGGCTCAATTGGTACCGGCTTTAAAGCTGCATCAATGATAGATATTGCAGGGCCTAAAGTAGATGCCGGTGTTACATCTCAAAGCTATGATTGCCCACTTTCTGAACCACACCCTTTAGCGCAGTATTGCTTCCCGCAATTACAGCAATATAATGTTGCAACGTCAGGTAATAATGAGCTTCAACCAGAAACCTCAAAACAACGTTCTGCTGGATTTGTTTATGCGCCCTCTAATGAGTTTAGTGTGAGTGTTGATTGGTGGCAGATAAACCTTACAAATCAAGTTAAGAGAGTGACTCAGCGACAGATATTTGCCGATCCAGTTACCTACAATAGTCTTTATGGCACGCTTTTAAATGAGCTAAGTGGCGAGTTGGAAATCCAAGTATTGCAAGCACCAGTGAACATTGGTAAATCAAATAACCAGGGTATTGATTGGGCTGTTTCAATAGGGCATGACTTTTCTATGGGGTACCTTAGTTCAACTCTACGAGGTACTTATATCTTTGAAAGTGAAACGTTACGAGTGGGAACAGTGGATATCTATGACACTAGCCTAGGTAAATTTGGTCCAAATAGTACTGTGACTTTCCCACACAAAATGCAGTGGGCGAATAACTTTAGTCATGGAGATTTTGCACACTCGGTTAATCTAAACTATCAGAGTGGTTATGAAGATCAATCCTACTCGGCAAATGCTTCACAGATCCGCTATCAGTCTGATATTAGTCAAGGCTTTGACCAGTCAGTTGAACGTAATGTAAGTAGTTACCTTACAGTTGATTACCTGACAAAGTGGCAGATCAATGACAGTGCGCAAGTTGGTTTTGGTATCAAAAACTTACTTGATCGCCAACCTCCATTATCATTGCGTACTTCAGGTGGTGGTTATCAAGTTGGTTATGACCCGCGATACGTTGATCAGTTAGGTCGTACATTTTATGTTAGAGGTGAATATAACTTTTAATATGGTAAAAGCTAATCAAGGTTAGCCGTGTCCATGGCAATTGACTCTAGGTGAGTAACCACGACACGGTTGAAATAATCTTAATAAAAAGCCTTCAAACCAGCGAGATGGCTTTTTTGAATATCGTCAAAAAACTTGGCCTCTTTGCTATACTTATATACAGGTGCGTTGCTATGAATCACACAATTAAGCCCTGCTAATTCTGTTAATTTTGAAAATACAGAGAAAGGCATCCCTTCATTGATCAAAGCGTGCTGAGCTATGTCACTATTGGGGATACTACCAAAGCGTTTTATTGCGTTGTTTGTTGACACCCACCCCTCTTCAAGTGGTTGATATCTAAACTCAACCACTTTTTCTACATCTTTTTTAGACACTTATTATTTATAAATCATGCCCCATTCAGACCAACTCAACACAGTGATAAGTTTGATACATATTTACCACTAGCTTTGTTTAACGTAACCGTCGCCTAAAGACCGTCACCTAACTTAACATTCCAAGGCAGTAATTGCTCGATGTCAGGCTCAGGCTGCGTAAAGGCTTCGAGTAAATGGGTGATGTAATCGTAAGGCACAAGCCCATTGGCTTTTGCGCTCTCTACGGTTGAATAGAGTATCGCACTGGCCTTAGCACCCTTTGCAGTTTGTGATAACAACCATGCCTTCCTGCCATTCACGAAGGGCTTAATTGAGCGTTCTGCGCGATTATTGTCAATGCTGAGGCGTCCATCAAGCGTATAACGCTCAAGCTTTTCCCATTGATTTAAACAATATTGGATGGCATCGCTTAAGTCGGTTTGTCCTAGCACTTGGCTTTTAGATTGAATGAGCCATGTTTTAAACTCATTAAGCAATGGCAGGCTTTGCTCTTGGCGAATGTGATAGCGCTCATCGATGTTTTTATCTTTGATGAGCGTTTCGACTCGATATAGCTTTTTAATGTGGTTAATCGCCCAGTTAATTTTGCCACTTTTGTTTTTGCCCATGGCTTTTTGCGCATCAGTGAACTTGCGCCTAGCATGTGCCCAGCAGCCGACAATGGTCGCTTGTGTTTTATGATAGCCAGGATAGCCGTCGGCATGCATGTACCCATCGTAACCGTCTAAATAATCCACTATCACTTGGCCGCCTCGGCCACTGTTATAATCAAACAGCACAATATTAGGAATATCACTATCCACTATTTTGCCAGCAGGCGAATCTGCCCCGCAGCCATATAACCACATGTAGGATTTTGCCTTATTATCGCCCACGACTTTGACGGTGGTGTCATCGCTAAAGATAACCGGTTGCTCCAATAATATTCGCCGCATCATGTCGTATAAGATTTCGAAGATGTTACCGCTTTTTATCATCCACTTTGACATGGTTTGCCGACACAGCTCAATGCCGTACTGGGCGAACAT